>NZ_QOUX01000046.1:716741-1075112 GCF_004116265.1 Anaerobacillus alkaliphilus
TAATTTTGCGTAATTAGCAAATGAATAATGAAATGACTTTGACTTCTCACTTCTACCAAATCCAGGCAAATCAATGGCAATGATAGAAAAATTTCTTTCGAGTAGAGGTAAAAGACGATTGAAGGTGTATGTCGAAGAAGCGAACCCGTGGATTAAGAATATTGGGGGTTTTTCATTTAATGAATATTCACAATAGATATTTATATGATCTACTTTTATGAACGTTTGATTAAGCGACATAGTATTCACTCCGCAAATAGTAGTATATCTATTATGTTCGAGCAGATGTAATACAATGTAGCTTTTACCTAAATTTAATATAGTTAACAATACCTAAAAACCTTCTAGGTCACTTAGATAGAAGGTTCTCTAGAGTACATATACTTTTTGCTCAACCATCATATAACCAATTCCTCTAACGGTTTTAATATACAATGGCTTGTTTCTACAAGGTTCAATCTTTTCCCGTATTCTACTAATGAAGACATCAATAACACGTGGGTCTGCAAGTATCTGCTCATCACCTACAACTGATAGCAATTGTTCTCTTGATATAGGCGTTCCTTTGTTTTGACAAAGGTAAAGTAGTATTTCAAATTCTTTCATAGTTAAATCTATCAGAATATTTTTGACATAAACACTGTAGTTTGCAGGTGATATTGAAATATCACCATTTACCAGAATGTCATCTTTTAATGGTAAGTTCGAAACTTCTTGTCGTAGGTCTGGCCAAACCATACTTTGACGTCTCAAGATTGATTTTACTCTAGCAACTAATTCTTTTGCTCTTACTGGTTTACGGATATAGTCGTCTGCGCCTAGTTCCAAACCTAGTACGAGATCAAATTCCTCATCTCGCTCTGACATTAAAATAAGTGGCGTCCAATTTTGTTGTTGCATTCTGAGGGTTCTACAGAAATCAAATGCTTGATACCTGGTAAAATCTAAGTCTAAAATGATTAGGACAGGTTGTAAGTCCTTTATTAAGTGTAACCCTTCTTCTAAATCACTAGTATGACAATGTAAAAATCCAGCTTCACGGAACGAGTCACTTACCTTTGAAGTAATAAGTGGTTCTGGATTTATGATGAGAACTGTTTGGCTCATTTGCGACCTCCAGATAGTTCTAATTCTAGGTTTTTAAGGAGAGACATATTCTGTCTCCCCTTTTAAAAAACTAATTTAAATCGAAATATTTACCATTTACTTCATAAATAATTAACTCGGCAATATTTGTTGCATAGTCAGCAATTCGTTCAATGTATCGTGAAATAAAAGCTAATTGTGTTACTTGTTCAATCTCAAGTTGCTCCGAAATAACAATGTTAAATATTTTTTTTACAAATTGAGAGTACATTTCGTCTACTTTGTCATCTAACTGAGCAATTTTTTGTGCTTCAAGGACATTACCTTGTTCATAAGCAATTAATGCCTTTGAAATCATTTCACTTGCTAACTCTGACATTTGTGACAACAAACTTGTATCAATTTCTAACTCTGTCATTGGAATACGCCCGGCTGCCTTACAAATATCAACAGCTAAATCGCCTACTCTTTCTAAATCACTCGAAACCTTATAAGCGACAATAATCTTTCTAAGGTCTGAAGCTACTGGTTGTTGTCGGGCAATTAGTACAGTTGCCTTCTCGTTAATTTGAATTTCTTGTTGGTTTATTCTCGCGTCATTTTCCTTAATCTCTTTAAATTTTGCTAAGTCATTGGTAATGAATGCTTCCATTGCTTGTATAAATGCCTCGTTCACTTGATTACCTAATGATACAATACTCTCTTTTAACCCACTTAACCCCGTATGAAACGTTTCTCTAGTGTGCATGCAAACTCTCCCCTTATCCAAATCTTCCTGTAATATAGTCTTCTGTTCGTTTATCCCTAGGGTTTGAAAAGATGAGATCTGTATTGTCATACTCAATAACTTCACCGTTAAGGAAGAATGCTGTTTTATCCGAAATTCGAGCGGCTTGCTGCATGTTATGAGTAACGATAATAATAGAGTATTGTTGCTTTAATTCTTCCATAAGTTCTTCAACCTTAAGAGTTGATTTTGGATCAAGAGCACTTGTAGGCTCATCCATTAAAATAACTTGCGGTTCAACAGCTAAACAACGAGCAATACATAATCGTTGTTGCTGCCCACCTGAAAGACCATAGGCGTTCTCGTGTAAGCGATCTTTTACTTCTTCCCACAATGCAGCTCCACGTAAGCTTTTCTCAACAACTTCGTCTAACACCTTTTTATTTCTAATCCCATGAATTCTTGGACCATAAACAATATTTTCATAGATTGTTTTAGGGAACGGATTTGGCTTTTGAAACACCATGCCAACTTTCGTCCTCAACTCTTCCACATGAAACTTAGGATCAAAGATATCTCTTCCTTGGTAGATAATGCTTCCAGATGTCTTAACACTTGGTACCATTTCTACCATTCTGTTTAATGTTTTAATAAATGTTGATTTTCCACAACCTGATGGACCGATGATAGCTGTTACATCCTTCTCATGGAAATCTAGATTAATGCTTTTTAACGCTTGATCTTTTCCGTACCATAAATTTAATTGATTTACTTCATATACTTTCTTCTTATTTGTATTTGAAACTGCTTCATCTTTAGTTTTGTGAACTACTTTTGTTTGAACTGCAACTGTCGTCATGATTATCCCCCTAGACTGATAGTTTATTAATATCTTCTTTGAAATTTATTTCTTATTAAAACAGCGATTGAATTCATAATAATTAGCATACCAAGTAAAACAATAATACCAGCGGCAGCTACATACTGGAATTCTTCTTGCGGACGTGACGTCCAGTTAAAAATCTGAATTGGCATAACTGTAAATTGACTCATTAAATTTTCTGGAACAAAAGCGATATAGGTTAACGCACCAATCATAATTAACGGTGCTGTCTCACCAATTGCTCTTGAAAGAGCCAGAATGTTACCAGTTAAAATACCAGGCAATGCAACTGGGATCACAATACGTCGTATCGTTTGCCACTTTGTTGCTCCCATTCCAAATGATGCTTCTCGCAAATCTTTCGGTACCGCTCGGATAGCTTCCTGTGAAGCTACTACGATGATCGGTAAAATTAATAATGCCATTGTTAACCCTCCGGCTAATACACTTCGATCTAAGCCTAGTCCGCGGACAAAAAGTGTTAAACCTAATAGACCGAAGACAATCGAAGGTACACCTGCTAAGTTGGAGATGTTCATTTGAATAAATTTTGTAAACATATTCTTCTTGGCGTACTCCTCTAAATAAATCGCTGTCCCTACACCTAAGATAAAGGCTATAGGAGCAGTTACTCCCATCATCCAAATGGTACCGAAAATTGCTGCTTTAATACCTGCATCTGCTGGGCGTCTAGATGCAAAACTCGTAAAGAAATCCCAGTTTATATAACCAATTCCTTGAGTGAAAATTCGGTATAGTAATATTGATAAAACTAGTAAGCCAGTAAGTGTAGCTAGTAAAAATACAAAAGAAAAGAATTTATTTTTTATTAAACGAGTAGGAATATTTTTTATAGCTTGTGTCTGTTTCTTTGCCAATTCCATTCTAATATTCCTCCCTGAATTTTCGTGAGATAAAGTGTGCTAATATGTTCATCACTAGAGTGAATACGAATAGTGTCATCCCTACAGCATAAATACTATAGTAAACCGTTGATCCATATGTGGCGTCACCTAAACTTACTTGAACAATATAAGCAGTCATTGTTTGAATAGCACTTGTAATATCGATGGCTGATGTTGGATTAGCACCACCGGCAACTGTTACAATCATCGTTTCACCAATCGCTCTTGAAATGGCTAATACAAATGATGCAATGACACCTGAGAGAGCAGCAGGCAATACAACTTTTATCGCTACTTCAAATTTTGTTGATCCTAATGCATAAGCTCCTTGTCTTATTGAGTTCGGAACTGAGCTCATTGCATCTTCCGATAAGGATGCAATCATCGGGATTATCATAATACCTACAACAATTCCCGGACTTAATGCGTTATAAATAGATAAATCAGGAATTACTTGTCTAAGCATTGGTGTTACAAACGTAAGTGCGAAAAATCCATATACAATTGTAGGAACTCCAGCTAAAACTTCTAATATAGGCTTAATCATTTTCCGCCTCTTCTCAGAAGCATACTCACTTAAATAGATTGCTGCCCCTAGCCCTATTGGAACTGCTACAACTACAGCAATCGCTGAAACTAATAGAGTACCAGTAATTAAAGGTCGAATACCAAAGTTAGGGTTTGAGTGCATTGGATGCCATTCTTTGCTAGTAATAAATTCGAAAAAAGAGATAGTTTTAAAAAAAGTGAAGGTTTCAAATAATAACGTAAATACGATACCTAATGTAGTTAAAATTGAGATACTAGCACAAACTAGAAAAAATTTCGGAACTGTATTTTCTGTGAATTTTAGGATTGATCTTTTTGAGTGATTATCTGCAATCATTTCACTCACTGATCTATTTTCTTTTTTCATTTCCATCCCCCTAATTGCGTAAAACATATTGGAAGGGATGACTTATATGGTCATCCCTATTCCTTCTTTTTATTAAAAACTATTTAGCCTTTTTAATTAATTCAGCGTTATTATCATATTCTAATTGCGGCATGTTAATATACCCTACTTCTAACGCTAATTCACCTACATGTTCATTTAAGAATGTTAAGTAATCTAAAACTTCTGGACGTTTTAACGCTTCTTTGTTTACATACATAAACATTGGTCTTGAAAGCGGCGCATAAGTTCCATTATTAATTGTTTCTTCAGTTGGTGTAATCGCACCATTACCATTGTCGATTGGAACAACTTTTAACTTATCTTGGTTTTCATAGTAATAAGCATAACCGAAGTAACCAATTCCACCCTTACCACCTGATACACCCATAACTAGAACATTGTCATCTTCTGAAAGTTGTGCATCTTTACGAATATCTGTTTTCTTTAGGATTACTTCATTCCAGTAATCATAAGTTCCTGAGTCATGTCCTGGACTAAAAAATTCAATTTTGATTTCAGGCCATTCTGGACGGAGATCTTTCCAAGTAACAACATCTGATCCATCAACCCACATTCTATTTAATTCTTCAACTGTTAAGTAATCTACAAAGTCATTATCCTTACTAACTACTACCGATAATCCATCGAATGCTAGTTTTAACTCAATATATTCAACACCGTTTTCTTTAGCAAGAGCTGCTTCTTCTTCTTTGATTGGACGAGAAGCGTTACTAAAATCAGTTTCACCGATTACGAAACGCTTAAATCCACCACCAGTTCCAGATACACCTACTGGAGCTTTTACGTTTGGTTGAATTAAGTTGTACTCTTCAGAAACTGCTTCTAAAATTGGGAACACTGTTGATGAACCATCAATCGCGATTGTTCCAGATAGTTTTTCTTCTTGTTTCTCAGTTTTTTGTTCAGTTTTTTGTTCAGTAGTATTGCTAGCTGTTTGGGTGTTTGTCTTGCTTGCCTGTTCTCCACTTCCACAAGCTGTCACTGTTGTAAGTACAGCTGCAATTGTTAATGCTAACATTGAACGTTTAAACTTCTTCATTTGGTAATTTCCTCCCGAAAATGTTTCGTTTTTATTTTGTGTTAGAGATCAAATCTTTTAATCTATCTCCTTCACAAGTACTAATTTACTCCCTGAATTTGAAGCTGGAATGAACGTAGTGTAAAGAAATTGTTAACAATCTAGTCCATTTGTAAATGTACTTCAAAAGAAATGAGTAAAATTAAGCTTTATTCCTCTTAAAAATTTACAATTAGCCTTATAAAATTTATCTATCAAACTTATACAATATAAATAAAAAGAGTAAGCAACCAAATTATTTAGATTGCTTACTCCTTTTTCTCTAGTAATTATTTACTTTAAACTGAGCGGTCATTTGACTTAGAGAATTTGAAAGTTCATTTAACTTTAGACTAACTTCATGGGTGTTTTTCATTTGTTCGTTTTGTTCTCCTGAAATTACTAAGATCTCCTCCGAGTTAGCAAGAGTTTCTTGAGAAACTGAGACATAACTCTCAGCACTTGCCTCCATTTGTGGCAAAGATATGGATAACTCTCCTAGAAGCTCTTTCATTTCACCGATTTTCTTGTTTACTACCTCAATTTCGTCCGTTAAATGACTAAAAGCAGTTTGCGATTCACCTATCACTGATAGATTTGACTTAAAATTACCATGCATATGGAAAAAATCATTAGAAGCTTTTAAAACTATTTGCTCCATTCTTCCAATCGTCTGAGTAATTTCTTCTGTTGCATGAGCAGACTGCTCTGCTAATTTACGAACTTCACTCGCCACCACCGCAAATCCTCTTCCAGCGTCACCAGCTCGAGCTGCTTCAATGGTTGCATTTAACGATAATAACTTGGTTTGTTCTGCAATGTTCTTAATTAGACTTACTACATCTGCTATGGATAGGGAATATTCCTTTACGAGATTAATTGTACCAGTCATTTCCTGAAACTCTTCTCCAAACTTCTTCGTACTATGAATTACTTCTTTTACATGAAGTTCACCTTTCTGTGCTGAATTATTCATCCCTGTTGCACTTGTAATTACTTCGTCCATATTGCTAAATATGTTCTCAATCTGATATTTCATCTCCTGAAACGTATCAATACTGTCTTCGGAAGAAACAGCTGTTTGCTCTGCACCAATTTTCACAACTGAAATAGCTTCAACTAAGCTATTATTAGACTCTAAGACGGTAATTGTTGATGTTTTTAAATCAAGGCTTGTAGACGATAATTGTTTTGTCGTTACATTTATTTCAGCTATCATCTCTTTCATTTTTACCATCATTTGATTAAAACTTTTAATAAGTGAAGCGATCTCCGGAATAGTTGTACTAATCTTTATTTCTTGTGTCATATCTCCAGATCTAACTTCCCTCATGACATTTCTAAGTGCAGTTAACGGGCGAGTGATAGTACGTAACATAAGCATAGTAAATATAAAGGCTATGATAGAACTAATGACAATTGTGATAATGATAAATTGGCCTAACACTTTAATGGGGCCTAAGTAATCATTGGTTGGAACTAATAAAACAAAGGTGCCTTTTAATTCCTGTACTTGTTTAAACGCTAACGTATAATGAATTCCATCAATTTTTGCATGAAGAATACCGTTATCTTTTCGAAGAATATCTTCTACCAAAGTTTCAGTAAAGTTTATATTAGAGTTCGAACTAATAGGAAACGGATAAACTTGTTGAGACTTAATGAGATAAAAGTCTGGATCTAAGCCATCTTGTATTAATTCGGCTGCTTGATTAGGAATTACTCTTTTCTCAAATCTTTTAATAAATCCAGGCTCATCACCAATATAAGCATAGATTAAATTTGCTGCCACTTCATCTGCAACATTAACTTCTCTAATTAGACGGTTTTCAATAATCTTCATTGTGTTTTCTCTAGATTGAACATAACATACCGAACCCACCACAGATAAAGATAGAATTAGTAATGTTAAAAAGAGAAAGGTGAGCCTTGTTTGTAATGTAATCTTTTCTAAAAAGCTAGGCCGCTGTTTTACTTCTTGTTTTTTCCCTCTCTTATATATTTTATTTTTGTATAGTTGAATAAACATTCTTACTTTACTCTTCACCTAGATCCCCACTTTGTATGAAATTTTATTTATCTAAGAAATTATGCCAAATAAATTTTAAGCCAGTGTAAATTTCATGTAAATTTACATCAATATCTGTAAGAAAATGTAGAAAAACACCAAAACGATTGTTTTGGTGTTTTGTTCAAGTTACCAGCTTATAAGACGAATTCTAAACCTTTCTTAGCTAAAATAGTATCACCTTTATATAGTGATTTAGCTTCCTTTACTAACTGCTCAGGATCCCCAAAGTGAGGCAAATGAGTTAGTACAAGTTTTTGAACTCTGGCATCATTTGCAATGGTGGCTGCTTCAATACTGTTCATATGTCCGTAAGGTTTCCCATCTTGATGGGCGTAAAAACTGGTCTCACAAATAAATAAGTCAGCCTCATTTGCAAATTCATTAAACGTTTCCATATAGCTACTATCTGCAGTATAGACAATCGATTTTCCATTAAGTTCAATACGCATCGCAAAGCATTTGGCTTTATGTTGTGTTTCTAAGTACCTAATAGTAAATGGACCTATCTTAGATTCATGCTCTTCGTTATATATGTAAGATAAAACATGAGGAGGATACGCTAGTTTTTGAAATTCTTCTTGATCGTATGGATGCCCATAAACCATCAGTGGTTTCGCCGTTTTATCAATATCACGATCAATTAACCGACTATATTGCAATGGTCCAATATCGGCAATATGGTCATGGTGATAGTGAGAAATAATGAGAGCATCGATCTCATGTAATGAACAAAAGTTTTGCAATTGAGATAGCGCTCCACTGCCGCAATCAATTAACAACTTAAAGTTATCATGCTCCAATAAATAACAAGATGTTGCGTCACCTGCCTCAGGGTAGGCGCCCCAGTGGCCAATTACTGTTAGTTTCATATGACTCTCCTCCAAGAAAAATTCTAATTTCAATTTGGTTTCATTCTACACTAATTTAACACGGCAAAAAAGCTCTAACCATTTGGCTAGAGCTTCATTTAAGCTATTAAGCTTCTTGACTTACTGGGTATACACTTACTTGCTTTCTGTCGCGACCTAGACGTTCGAACTTAACAACGCCGTCAACTTTAGCGAATAATGTATCGTCTCCACCTTTACCTACGTTTACACCTGGGTAAATACGTGTACCGCGTTGACGAACTAAGATAGATCCGCCAGTAACAGTTTGACCGTCAGCACGCTTTGTACCAAGACGTTTCGAGATTGAGTCACGACCGTTCTTTGTACTACCTACCCCTTTTTTCGATGCGAAAAATTGAAGGTTCATTTTTAACATGAGAATTCACCTCCTAGGTTTCCCTAATTGTAATATATTTGCCGTATCCTTCAGCAATAGAATTGAGCGATACAACCATGGCTTCTAAGATAAGCTGTACTTTCTCATATCTTTGCCTATCCAAACCGGTTGGAACAGTGCAGCGGAGAAAGCCACCATCGGCATTCTGCTCAACTTCTAGCTGAACGTTACATAATGTATCGATTGCATTGACAGTTCCAATTGAAACGGCTGATGCTCCAGCACAGACAATATCTTGTCCGTATGGTCCAGCTTCTGCGTGACCACTCATTTCAAAAGATCTGATCGTGTTGTCGATGTTTCGAACAACTTTAACCTTGATCATAAGTATACCTTACGCGTTGATCTTTTCGATAACAACTTTAGTGTAAGGTTGACGATGACCTTGCTTACGACGGTAGTTTTTCTTAGCTTTGTACTTATAAACTAAGATTTTCTTCGCGCGACCTACTTTTTCAACTTTAGCTGTAACAGTTGCTCCTTCTACGAATGGAGCTCCTACTTTAACAGCGTCTCCACCAACTAATAATACGTTGTCGAAGCTTACTGTTTCACCAACTTCAGCGTCTAATTTCTCGATGTAGATCACTTGACCTTCTTCAACTTTAACTTGCTTACCACCAGTTTCAATAATTGCGTACATTTACGTGCACCTCCTTAATATACTCAGACTCGCCACTGAGGGTGTTTTGCTAAAGCAAACACTTAAAAACCCTTTAATGAGCGGTTATAGCTCTTTGGAGGTTATCCAAATAACTAACAAGAAATATAATACCATTTATAGTGGGTATAGTCAATGATGAATCAATTGTGAATTAGGAATTTTGAATTGTTTTTTAGCTGAACCTCGAAGCAGTAGTCACTAGGAATTCATAATTCATAATTCATAATTCATAATTCATAATTCATAATTCATAATTCATAATTCTACATTCTAAGTTCTGCTTCCTCCACGGTTCCTATAAAGCGAACCGCAAAATCATTTGGTGCTACCCAAGGATTTGGTTTAAGGAAAATTCTATAATTTAATACCTCTTCTAATTGAGTAAGGTGCTTCTCTTGTTCTCCCTTAATGATTGATACTACACTAGGTGGTACTTCTACAAGAAGAGCTTCACTATCCATCCCTTTGTACTCCCAAAGGGCTCGTTCAACCTTATAGGCGACAGCTTCATCTGACAACACTTTTCCTTTCCCAAGGCAAGTTGGGCATGTCGTCGAGACACTATCCTGAAGATTTTGACGTACTTTCTTCCGTGTCATTTCTAATAAACCAAGCCCAGTAAATCCTAAGATATTCGTCTTTGTACGATCATTTCTTAGTACATCTTTAAAGGCAGTCATTATGGTTTCTCTATCTTTATCATGCTTCATATCAATAAAATCAATAATAATAATACCACCAATATCGCGGAGGCGTAATTGCCTCGCAATTTCTTTTGCAGCTTCTAGATTTGTTTTCACTATCGTATCTTGTAAATCTAACTTTCCAGTAAATTTTCCTGTATTTACATCAAATACGGTTAGAGCTTCTGTCTGATCAATAACCAAATACGCGCCGTTCTTTAACCATACCTGTCTCCGCATCGCCTTTTCTAGTTCAGACTCAATTTGATAATGAGCGAAGATGCTTTCTTTTTGTTGATAAAAATGTAATTTTTCCAATAATTCTGGGTATGGAGAAAACATATCTTTTAATAATAAATAATCTTTCATAGTATCGATAATGATTTGATCTACTTCGTCAAAATTAATATCTCTGACAACTTTCTCTATGATTGAATTATCTTCATGGATAAGCGCAGGTGGTTTTAAGTTTTTCCCTTCTCTCCAAACTTCTTCCCAAAGCTTTCGTAGGAAGAATAGGTCTTGTGCGACTTGTTCCTTTGTTAGCTCTTCGGTAGCTGTTCGGATAATCATGCCTTCGTCATCTTTGCAGAGATCAGCACCAATTTTCCGCCATTCTTCCCGAGTTTCTTCATTTTTCATTCGTTTTGAAACCCCAATATATCCAGCATTTGGCATATACACAATGTACTTACCAGGAAATGAAACAACTTCACTTAGTCTAGGACCTTTCTTCCCAAAGCCTTCTTTCGTAACTTGAACGAGAATTTCTTGGCCAACAGTTATGTATTGCGAAATTGAGCGGTGCTTTTTAACTTCTTCATCCTCACTTGACTGTTGAAAGCTAACGAGCTCATCGCGATATAAAAAACCGTTTTTATCAAGGCCGATATCTACAAAAGCAGCTTGCATTCCAGGTAAAACATTTACGACTTTTCCTTTATAGACATTTCCGATAATTTTATTAATTTCAGGTCTTTCTATTAACAATTCAACTACTTTTTTATTCTCTAAAATAGCAAGACGGCGTTCATTGGTGAGCATATTAAAAATAAATGTCTTCATCTATACCCCTTCTTTTCACTAATTCCGAAAAAACCAGCCACTTTACTAGGGCTGGTTTATCATTACGTTATTTAATTATAACATTATCCTTATTATTTCCAAAGTTTTATGGTGGATTGAGAAGTCCAATTGGTCTGCTTGCTTGTTTTTTTTCAAAAAAAGCAGTTAAAATGACTTTTTCATAAATGGTTACTTTGGGCGCGACAGAAAAGTCCTTTATAACTACTTTGTGTTTCACACCTCGTCTAAACTGTTTTAACACATCTTGAACGGATAATTGTGCTGGAACAATAATCGGGACAGTGGTAACAAATGGTTCTTCAGGTTTGTAATACCTTTCCATCAGAAATCGCATATATGCATAGCTTTTTTGCTTCCATTCAAAATAATGGGAGAATAAAAGGAAAACTAAAACTATCCACAAATTTAAATGGAATGGAAAGAGATATAGAGTAATACCAGCAAAAATAAACAATAATACTAGTGAACATCTTAAGGTAGTATCTAAACTTTTTTGGAAAGATAACTTTGTAGAGAACAATAAGTACATAAGTTTCCCACCATCTAATGGCCAGATTGGTACTAGATTAAACAATAATATCATGATGTTATGTGTAAGAAACATATGATGGTCATGTACCGTCCAAAATTCAAAAGGTAATAAGATATATGATAAACCGATTAACCAAATGTGTTGAAGTGGTCCAGCTATAATCACCCAAAATTCCTGTTTTAAGGGGCGGTTCCCATACTCTTCAACCTCAGCTACGCCACCAAAGGGTAATAACTCTATTTTACGAATTCTCCATTTAAAAAAATGGGCCACGACACTATGACCCATTTCGTGAATAAATACAATCGTAAAAACCATAATTACTTCTTTAAAATACCCAGTTATGATACCGATTCCAATTACAAACCAGAATAGCGGATTAATTTTTATTTTCTTTAATAAAGAAAACATATTAGTCAAAAGACATCACATCAAGTGGATTAATAAACGTTTCCCCTTCTTTTAAAGCAAAGTAATAGAAACCTTTATTATTTTGTAACGAAACAGTCCCAATTTTATCTCCAGCATCAATGTGGTCATAAAGTTTTACCTCAACATGGTCAAGCATGGCATACCATGACTCTCCACCATCATAATGAGCGATGATCACCGTTTTCCCTAGGTTTTCTTCTTCTGCCACAAAACGTACCATACCGCTTCTTGCAGCTTCAACATTTGAGTTTGAAACTGTTTCTACGATCACACCTTTCCCATCCTGGTCAAAACTTTTGGTTACTCGACCAGTCGCAGGTACTGCATATGCCATCTGAATTGGTTCAGACTCATAATTTTCTAAGGCGACATCTCTTGTCGTAGGTAATAGAGCTAGTGGCTTACCAAATTGATCTTCGTACCAATTAGCAACCGCAGCAAATTGAAATTCTTCTTCAAATGAATTTATTACAAACTGTCTTGCACCCTCTAACTGAGGGATTTGAGTTTTAAACATTATACCAATGACTAAGAACAAACAAACAGAAGCCAACACTTGTAGCATTAAGATATCTTTTCTAAAAAATTTATCTTCTTGCTGTCCTTGTCCTTTTTGATCGCTTGGAAAATAAAAATCTGGCTCATCTCGAAACTCAGTGTGACTAGGATAATATTGTGGTTGTGAACGTTCTTTTCTACCAATATCACTAGCTATCTTTCTTCTCCTTGCTTGAATTTTACGACGAATTTCATCGACCCGGTCAGCCATCTATTAGTCATCCCCTTTTCTGAATGTAGAATGTTGAATGTAAAATGTAGAATTGGTGTAAGAAAAGCGTCGAAGCTTTCCTTGCAAATATTCTATATTTAATAGATATGACTTGTCCGGGTTGGTTATGCTATCAATTTTCGTTTATTCGAAGAGGCTAAATTTAAAATGTAGAATGTAGAATGCTTTAGTTAAGCTTCGAAGCTTTGCAACGAAATTTATAATTCATAATTCATAATTCTCAATTGTTAATTTTCATTCTACATTAAAAAAGAGACCAACCATCAAATGTTTAATCTCTCAATCTTATTTCTATTAAACAATTCTTTTACGGATGTATGCACTTAAGTAGTCGATAACTGTTACAACAACAATGATGATAATTAACATCATCCCCACTTGTTCCCAAGCACGTTGATTTGAGGCTAGGATGATTGGCGCACCAATACCACCAGCTCCAACCATTCCTAGGATTGTTGAGGCACGTACGTCAATTTCAAATCGATAAATAGCATACGAAGAGAACTCTGGGATAACCTGTGGAATTACACCGTACCACATTGCCTGCAGACGATTTGCACCACTTGCTTTTAGTGCTTCCACGACACTCATATCAATTGACTCAATGACCTCTGAATAGAGTTTACCTAACATCCCGATAGAGTTAATTCCAATTGCTAAAACCCCAGCATATGGTCCCATCCCTACAGACGCTACGAAAATAATTGCAAATAAGATTTCTGGAAAAGCACGGATTGCGTTTAAGATCCCTTTACCAATACTTGAAAGATGACCACTCATATTTTTTGCAGCTAAAAATCCAACTGGAATTGCTAAGATTGCTCCAATTAATGTCCCAGCAAAGGCAATTGCTAGTGTTTCAAACATAAAGCCAATGTACATTGGAATTCTCGCTTGAACCGTAGCATCAAAGAATGTATCAAAGAATAAACGCTTGAATAAATCAAAAGCAGATAGTCTTGAGCCTTTATAACTTAAATTTGTTGTAGAAATGGCAATAAAATATAACGCTGCCATTATTAATGTTATTAGACCAAATTTTATCCAATATTTCGTTCGGTCAGGTCTTTGGATGTTAAATTGTTTATCTAAATTCATTACACTAATCTCTCCCTTATACGGGTACTAATAACATCAATGACCGTTACAGCGATAAAAGTCATAATGATGATGGTAGATACGTTGGCATAATTAAACAAATTTAACTGCTGTTTTAAGATTTGACCAACACCACCAGCACCTACGAAACCTAATACAATCGATGCACGAACGTTAATTTCAAGTACATATAAAGAATAAGAAGTAAAGTGTGGTAAGATCTGTGGCATTGCTCCATATCTAATTACTTGAAAAACGTTTCCACCAGTTGCACGGATCGCTTCTAAAGGTCCTTTATCAATTGATTCAATTGATTCACTAAGAAGCTTTGCTAAAATCCCTAGGGAGAATAACGCTAATGCCCCTACCCCCGATAGTGGTCCTAAGCCAACAACCGCTACTAAAATTACTGCTAAAAGTAATTCTGGAATTGTTCTAAGAACATTCATCCCAAAACGAATAGCACTATAAAGATATTTGTTCGTGTTAATATTTGACGCCATTAAAAATGCAAACGGCAAACAAAAAAGTGTTGCTATTGTCGTACTTAATAGAGCAATATTCCAAGTTTCTAATAATCTAGTAGACACCGTTTTATAATAGCTCCAGTTTGGAGGATATAAATCATCTTTCACAAAATCAATAGCATGTGGAAGACCTGTAATAATTTTATTCGGATACGCTTCAGTCACATATGCTGATAAACCATATAAAAACGCAACGACAAGTAAAATTAATGTCATTTTTGTTTTTGTTTTTGTTGGAATGATAGGAATGCGACCTGGACTTGTTTTGACTGGATTTGGAACTGGTTGCATTACTCCTCATCTCCTCCAAGAACATCATCTTCTCTAATTTTACGTCCGTAAATTTCTTCAAACGTTTGTTCAGTTACAGAACTCGCAGGGCCATCAAAAACTACTTCCCCAGCTCTCATTCCGATAATTCGGTCTGCATATTCCATAGCCATATCAATGAAGTGAAGGTTTACGATTGTTGTAATGTTATCTTCACGATTAATTTTCTTTAAGTCTTTCATTACAATATGTGAAGTTGGCGGATCAAGACTTGCTACTGGCTCGTCAGCCAAAATGATTTTCGGTTTTTGTGTTAATGCTCTAGCAATACTTACACGTTGTTGCTGTCCACCACTTAGTTGATCGGCACGAACATACGCTTTTTCCACAATTCCAACACGGTCTAAACTTTCTAGCGCTAGACGAACATCATTCTGAGGGAATAAACCTAATAAACTACGAAAAGTACCAGTATGACCTAATCTTCCTGATAATACGTTTTTTAATACAGATGTTCTTTTTACTAGATTGTAGTTTTGGAAAATCATACCAATTCTAGTTCTGAGTTTACGTAATTGTCTTTCCTTATAAGCTAAAGTGTTTTCACCATCGATAATTAGTTCACCCTCAGTAGGCTTTACTAACTGATTGATACTACGAATAAGAGTTGATTTTCCTGCACCTGATAGACCAACGACAACGATAAACTCACCATCGTTTAATTTTAAGTTTACGTTTTTTAACCCTTGATGCCCGTTTGGGTAGGTTAAGGATACATTTTTAAATTCAATCATGAAATAAACCCCTCATCTTTATAAGATACTTTTAACTAACAAACCCTTAATTAAAAACCAATATTTAACAAACAAATTCAGACATCAGACTTCTTAAATTATTAGAAAAACTTAGCTTATCTTACTCAAGAGCGCTGAGCTTTTCTGATACTTTAATGCTATAAGTAAAACTCTTAAAATGCAACAAATTTTGACAAAATTCCCTTAAAAAAGGGAGAAGCTTTATGCATCTCCCTCATAATTAAAATATTATTGAGATAATTGATCTTTAAAGATGTTAAATACATCACGAACAACATCATAGTCTGCAGAAGCAGCTGGAGCAATTCCACTCCAAGTATAAACTTCGTTCATTACTTGCATCATATCTTCATCTTCGTTGAATGCTAAGAAAGCAGTACGGATAGCTTCTTTTAACTCAACTGGTAAACCAGCACGAACTGAGATTGTATCGTTTGGAATTGGGTTAGTATACCCAATGATACGGATGTCTTCCATGATAGTTGGGTATTCAGCTTCTAAACGAGTACGAGCATCGTCAAATGTAGATGCGAAGTCAGCAGTACCATCTAATACAGCTAAGATAGCATTGTCATGTCCACCAACAACGATTTGCGTGAAGTGATCGTCTAAGTTTTCTACTCCTAAGCTCATGATGTGAGCAGCTGGGAATAAGAAACCAGATGTTGATAAAGTATCAGCATAAGCCCAAACTAATCCGTGAGCTTCTACTAAATCTTCGATAGAATGAATATCAGAGTCAGCAGCAACTGCATATTGAGCTTGGTAAGAGTCAGAACCATTACGGATAGACTTTAAGATAACTTCTACCCCTGCACGTTCTTCAGCTTGTACAAATCCAAATGGATTTAAGAAACCGATATCGATTTGGCCAGTTCTCATACCCTCAACTAGACCTACGAAGTCAACCATTACTTGAGCTTCAACTGGAATTCCAAGGATTTCACTTAATTTTTCTTCAAGTGGCTTAACTGTATCAGCAATTTTGTCAGCTTCTTGAGATGGGATAAAGCCCATTGTTAATTTCGCAGGCATTTCTACTACTTCTTCAGTTGCTTCTGTAGTAGTTTCAGTTGCTGGTACTTCTTCTGTGCTAGTTTCTGACGAACCACATGCTGCAAGAACAAACATTAACATTGCAGATAATACTAACAATAAGTATTTTTTCAAGATAATGACCTCACTTTGTTTTTTTTGATTTGTTTTTTCACATGAATAATAGCATCACAGATTTCGACAAGTATGGATAAATTTACAATTTCTTTACAAACCTTAAATCTATGTATTCGATTGGTTTTTCTCTATGAAACTTTACCAACTATGTCGAAACAAGTCTACCAAACTCACAATTACTACTATACAACAAGTGTTTTCTACTTGTCTTTAAAAACTTTCTCAAAATGAAAAAGTTCTAATTGTAGCAATATTTAGAATTGAATATTTTTCCAGGTATCTTTTACAATTTACAAAATAAATGTGGGACCTTCAATCTTTGAACCCACACTTAATTCATTTATTATGCTAAGTAACTTCTAATTTCTGCACTTAATCCTGGGCGAGAAAATAATGTAGTAGAAGTGTTTGTCATATCTATTTCATGACCTTCTAATGTAGTGGCTTCTCCCCCTAGCTCTCTTAAGATGACAATTCCTGCCCCTATGTCCCATGGAGATAAGCGGAAGTCTATATAAGCATCTAGCCTGCCAACAGCAATCCAGGCAATTTCTAAAGCAGCAGAACCAATGTAACGTATCCCACGTGCATTTTCTACAATTGGAAATAACTTTTTCTCTTCAATTTTTTCATTAGGAATTGTCCAAAGACTATTCACACTAATTAACGCCTCTTGAAGTTTACAAGCTTTTAGAGACTCAATTCTTTCATCATTTAGATAAGCTCCATGACCTTTTAATGCTGAAAAAAGCTCATCCTTAATTGGATCATAAATAATTCCTATCACTGGTTGTCCTTTATCATAAAACGCAACAGAAATGGCAAAATTCATTTTTTGATTTACAAAGTTTGTTGTTCCATCAATAGGGTCAATTACCCAAACTTCCGACTCTGCAAATACATAATCTTGACTTGCAACAGTTCCCTCTTCCCCTAATATCATGTGACTCGGATATATCTCATTAATTTTTTGAGCGAAGAGCTGCTCTATTTCACGGTCTTTTTTTGTAACAAGATCAGATGCCGAGGTTTTAAATTCTACTTCAATTGCTTGTTTTAAGCTTTCTCGTAAGTTTTCACCTGCTTCTTTTGTCCAGTTCTTAGCATTTTCAAATATCATTTCATAATTCAACATTTATCACCTCAATAATAATCTTTCCTTTTAAAAATTGGTATTCCATTCCAGAAAAAATAGAAAAAGCTAGCAAGACTCCTCGCTAACTTTCAATACTACCTATCATACTACACTTTTTATTTTTCGACAAATTAAGCTCTCATCCCAAAGAACTTTTTCATTTTTGAAAGCATTCCTTTGTCCTGATCTAAGGACATAAGTGGAACGGATTCTCCTAATATACGTCTAGCTATGTTTCGATAAGCAATAGACGCTCGACTCGTTGGTTGAAAAGCAATCGGTTCACCTTTGTTCGATGCTTTAATAACATCATCGTCATCAGCTACAATCCCTATAAGCTCAATTGCTAAAATTGAAACAATCTCATCTACATCTAACATGTCACCATTTTTCATCATATGACTGCGAATTCGGTTCACTACTAGTTTTGGTGGATCTATATTTTCTTCTTGCTCTAGTAGGCCAATAATTCGATCAGCATCACGAACAGCAGAGGTTTCTGGTGTAGTAACTACAATCGCTTTATCAGCTCCAGCAACAGCATTTTTAAAGCCTTGTTCAATCCCTGCTGGGCAATCGATGATAACATAGTCGTAGTCCTCTTTTAATTCCTTTACAATCATTTTCATTTGCTCTGGATTTACTGCTAATTTATCTTTTGTTTGTGCTGCTGGCAAGAGCATTAAACACTCAAAGCGCTTGTCCTTAATAAGAGCTTGATGCAGTTTGCAACGCTCTTCTACAACATCAACAATATCATAAATAATTCGGTTTTCTAATCCCATAACCACATCAAGATTACGAAGACCAATGTCAGTATCAACTAAACAGACTCTCTTCCCCGAAAGCGCAAGGGCAGTACCAATATTTGCAGATGTAGTTGTTTTTCCAACTCCGCCTTTCCCAGAAGTAATTACAATCGCCTCTCCCATGCGAAACTCCCCTTTCTAAATTCAATGTAGAATTTAGAATGTAGAGTGTAGAATTGTTGTAAGTTTTGCTTAGAGCATAACTTTTACCCATTCTACATTTTACATTTTTCATTCTACATTTCTACGTTGTTATGTTTGTAATCCCGGGACGTATCTTCCCTAGGTGTTGTATTTTTTCAATAGCTATTTGATGATCTGAACCTACATAGGCGAATTCCATCTCGTGGGTGTCGTCATCTTTTGTATCCGGAGCACGGCTAACAATATCTGCAATCCGTAATTGTGAAGGCTCCATTTTTGAAGCTGAGATGATCGCTTCTTTATCTCCATCAATACCTGCATGGGCAATTCCACGTAAGACACCTAGAATATATATGTTCCCGGTAGCCAGTACCGTTCCACCAGGGTTCACATCACCTATAAGTAATATATTTCCAGTAAACGTCAATACTTGTCCCGAGCGAACCACTTTTACGAGTGTCGTCGTTTGTGCTTCTTTTCGGATAAGTTCTGCCTCTTCTTTTGTCATTACATTTGATTCAATTTGGGTAATAACAAAACTTTTTTGTCCACTAATAACCGCTGTTAACTTTTGTTTGTGTTCATCTGATAAATACCGATGACCTACTGAAACCTTAACATTTACTGCAGGTCCTTCTGATATTTGTGGGTAATTTGAGGAAAGCTTTTCTTCGAGCTCACTAACTAGTTCAGAAAACGAACATTCGTCGTCTAAAATTAAGATTAGGCCTTCTTTGGTTCCTCTTATCGTTACGTAGTTTGTTTTTACCATGGTCCAAAGTTCACCTCAACTTTGTTTTATTCAACGTTGCCACCTGAAATCCCTTTTTCTTTTATGGATTTTTTCTTCAATATCGTCTTTATTTTGTAAGAAAATTAATAACTTTCGTAATGGAAAGGAAAAAATTATTAAAAAGACAGTATTTACGATCAGACTTGGCATCAAACGCTCATAAAAAAATAGATTATGAAGAATTGTTGTAATACCAATCATAGAGTATATTCCATATACTAGGTAATCTAAAAGGATCGTCCCAAAAACAGCTGTAATGATTAATAGAAACAGATTTTTTTGGAAAACTTTAAAAGAAAAACCGAGTAAATATGTAATGAAAGCCATACTAAACATATAAACACCTAATACATGCGTGTATATGACATCTTGAAGCAAACCCAGGACCAAAGCATATACGGTACCTGTCGTTCTCCCAAAAAATATAGCAACAATAATGACTACTACAAAAGCAAAACGAGGAATGATAATATAGTCTGACCCAAATCTTTCAGGGGTTATAATTTGCATAATCGTTCCTTCAATGATAAACAGAAGAAAAATAATAAAAGGAAGAAGAAAACGTTGCATTAGTCTTCCTCCTCTTCTACTAAAATTCTTTCATCTATAGCTGGTGCATTTCGTTTAATGATCATAACATAATCTAAATTATGGAAACTTGCTGACGGTTCAACAAAAGCATTTTTCGTTAACCCATACTCGTCAGCTTCAACCCGAACAACTTTCCCCACTAATAATCCACGCGGGAATATCCCGCCTAATCCAGATGTTACAACTGTTTGACCTTCTTCAATTTCTGCATCTGCTTCAATCTTTCGAAGCATCAATGCACCAGTTTGCTCATCGAATCCTTCAATAAATCCAAAAACTTCAGTTTCTTCACCATCAACCATTGCCGATATCCTGTTTGTACGATCATGATCTCTTAGAAGTTGGACAGTGGAAGTAAATTGAGAGACATGCCTCACCTTTCCAACTAATCCCTTGGACGTGATTACAGCCATATCTCGTTCAATCCCATCTTGCTCTCCTTTATTTATCCCAACAAACTCATTCCAGCGGTCTGGAGAACGATGAATGACAAGAGCAGGTATGATGTTGTAATCATATAAACTCTCTTTAATATCTAGTGCTTCTTTAAGTTGTTCATTTTGTCGTCGTAGTACATTTACTTCAACAGCCGTTTGTGCATATTGATCTAAATGTGTTTTTAATACTCGATTTTCATCGTAAATGTTTCTCATTTCATTTACATTCTCAAAGAAACCCGCTACATAAAGAGCGGGTTGTTTAAACATGGTTTGGACCCAACCTACTGAATCTTTCATAAACTGTTCGGGCCATGTTAAGCTTCGTCGATCACTCATGGAATAGCCTATTAATGCCACCAACAGAATTATACTAACGAGAAGCACTATTAGTCTTTTATTTGAAAAAAATTGGGGCATTGAACACACCTACTTACTTACGATTTGAACGAACGGTAATTCCTGCCTTAGAACGGAATAAATGAAGGTTTTCTAATGCCCTTCCTGTTCCAATAGCAACACAATCTAATGGATTTTCAGCAACTAACACAGGCATATGCGTCTGATCACTTAAGACACGGTCAAGGTTACGTAATAACCCACCACCACCTGTTAGCACAATTCCACGATCCATAATATCAGCAGCTAGTTCAGGTGGAGACTTCTCCAACGTATTCTTCACCGCTTCAATAATCGTACTTACTGTATCTTCTAATGCTTCAGCAATTTCACGTGCAGTAATCGTAATTGTCTTTGGTAGACCTGTTACTAAATCACGACCGCGAATTTCCATATCATCGATACCTTCAGGAATACCAGCCGAACCAATTTCAAACTTAACTGCTTCTGCTGTCCGCTCACCGATCATTAGATTATAGGTCTTCTTAATGTACTGAATAATTGCATCATCCATTTCATCACCAGCAACACGGATGGATTGACTTGTAACAATACCTCCAAGTGAGATAATTGCTACTTCTGTCGTACCACCACCGATATCAACTACCATACTTCCAGTTGGTTCCCACACAGGTAAATCTGCGCCAATAGCTGCTGCAAAAGGCTCCTCAATCGTATATGCCTCTCTCGCTCCTGCTTGCTTCGTAGCGTCTTCAACTGCTCTCTTCTCAACCGCTGTAATCCCAGATGGAACACAAACCATTACATTCGGTTTACGGGTAAAAATTGAACGGTTACGTTGAGCCTGTCTGATGAAGTACTTCATCATTGTTGCTGTCGTATCAAAATCAGCAATAACACCATCTTTCATTGGACGAACCGCCACAATATTCCCTGGTGTACGACCGATCATGTTTTTCGCGTCATTTCCTACTGCTTCAATTGTTCCTGTATCTGTTCTAATCGCTACTACAGAAGGTTCACGAACGATAATTCCTTTTCCCTTCACATACACTAGCGTATTAGCTGTGCCTAAATCTATTCCTAAATCTTTTGAAAAACCACCAAACATCTATGTATCTCCCTTCAATGGAAAGCATAAGCTCATTTAAGTAAATTCTGGTTGCTTAATTAAAATCCATAACCTTTATTATACTGAAAAAAATTGAAAAAGAACAGTAATTTTAATTATCAATTTTGAATTATGGATTGTGACAGATGATGCCAAGCTTCGAAGCAGAGCAATATCAATTCAGAATTCCGTAATTCACAATTCCACATTATACGTAGCCTTTTTCCTTCAAGCTAACAAATTTTCTGTCCCCGATAATGATATGGTCCAGCATTTCTATCCCGATGACTTTTCCTGTTTCAACTAAGCGTTTTGTGACTTCTATGTCCTCTTTACTCGGTGCTGGGTCACCACTAGGATGATTATGCAAACAAATGATGGATGCTGCAGAATGTCGAAACGCTTCTTTAAAAACCTCTCTTGGATGAACGATAGATGCATTTAAGCTCCCGATAAAAATTGTCTTCTTGTGAATGACGTGATTTTTTGTATTTAGATAGAGGGCTACAAAATGCTCTTGCGTTAAAAAACGCATATCCTCCATCATAAAGCGTGATACGTCTTCGGGAGAACGAATAATAATACGATCCTCTTGTTGAAATTTATGGACCCTACTTCCAAGTTCTAGAGCAGCCAGTAATTGAACAGCTTTGGAATTCCCGATTCCTTTAATCTTGGTCAGTTCATCAACTGAGGACTCTCTCAAGAACCTTAGGCCTTGAAAGTCATATAAAATTCGTTGTGCCAACTGCAATACTGACTCTTCCCTAGTCCCAGTACCTAAGATGATCGCAATTAGCTCTTGATTTGTTAGTACGTGTACCCCTTCTTTTAACATCTTTTCCCTTGGCCTTTCTTCTGTTGGAACGTCACGAATCATAAGTGGCTTTACTCCCATACTTAAACTCCTCCTTTTACTGGGAGAAGCGACGTTAGAGGCAACTCCCGATCACGAAATTGAATTTTGAAAGTTTTGTAACTCTCTCACTGTCCTCGCTAACGGTAAGCCTACAACGTTGAAGTAATCACCATTTATTTTTTTTACAAATAACGCACCTAATCCTTGAATCCCATAGGAACCAGCCTTATCAAAAGGCTCGCCACTTGAAATATAGTCTTCAATTTCTGCAGTAGTAAGTTCCCAAAAGGATACAATCGTTCGTTCATGGAATACGATTGTTTTTTCCTTTGAAAGAATAGCTACACCTGTGTAGACGTCATGTTCATTCCCAGATAATTGTTGTAGCATTTGAAAAGCCTCTTCTTCGTCCTTAGGCTTCCCTAAAATAGTTCCATTTATAGAAACAATTGTATCTGCTCCAATAATTATTGAATCGTCAAAACGGCTAAATACATCTTGAGCTTTTCTTAACGATAGTTGCTCTACTACTTCTTCTGGATTTAGTGGTTCAGTGATGGTTTCGTCAACAGTGCTTGTGGAAATAGAGAATTGTAACTGCCCTTGTTCTAGCAGTTGTTTGCGGCGAGGTGAGCCTGAGGCTAAAATGAGTTTTTTCACAGAAATTCTCCTTTGCTTCAATTTATCTGTAGATAAGAAAAAAGAACGAAAAAATTGTACAAAGGATACGTTTAGCATAGCAAATCATGTACAAAAATTTCAATTCTTTTTTCAAAAAAAATTACTTTCTAAATAATAAATTTGCTCCAGCTATCCCTGGTGCAGTCATTTCATTGGCATCAAGAATAACGTTTAATTCTTCTTCTGATAGAATTCCTTTTTCTATACAAATTTCACGAACTGGCCGTTTTGTTTGGATGGCTTCTTTGGCTACCCTTGCCGCTACTTCATATCCGACATGTGGATTAATTGCTGTAATAATTCCGACACTGTTCTCAACCATTTCGCGGCAACGCTCAATGTTTGCAGTTATACCCTCAATACAATATTCTCTAAATACGTTCAAACCATTTTGAAGGATTGTTAATGATTGCAATAAATTAAAAACAAGAACTGGCTCCATCACGTTTAATTCCAGCTGTCCCGCTTCTGATGCTAGAGATATTGTATGGTCGTTTCCTATCACTTGGAACGAAATTTGGTTAATTACCTCTGCCATAACTGGATTAACCTTTCCTGGCATAATCGAAGAACCAGCCTGTCTAGGAGGTAAATTAATCTCATTTATACCAGTCAATGGACCTGAGCTCATGAGACGTAAATCATTAGCAATCTTCGATAAATTAATTGCTAAAATTTTTAACGCACTTGATAGTTCTGTATATGCATCGGTATTTTGCGTAGCATCAACCAAGTCCTCAGCATTTGTAAATGGCATTCCGGTATGCTCTGCAATATACTTCACAACAAGCGTTATATACTCTGGTAATGCATTTAACCCTGTTCCGACAGCTGTTGCTCCCATGTTAATCTCATATAAATGATCAACAGAATTTTTAATCCGTTGTAAATCTCTAGAAAGAACTCTCGTATATGCTCCAAATTCCTGTCCGAGACGAATTGGAACGGCATCCTGCAAGTGAGTTCTGCCCATTTTTATCACTTGATCGAATTCCTTCGCTTTTCCTTGCATTGCCGAAATCAACTGTTCTAACGAACTAAGTAAACCTTTTGCTAGATGTAGTGAAGCAATATGTATTGCCGTCGGGAATGCATCATTCGTTGATTGAGCCATATTGACATGGGTATTTGGACTAATTAACATATAATTCCCTTTTTCTCCACCCATAATTTCAATTGCCCTATTGGCAATTACTTCATTTGCATTCATATTAAATGATGTTCCAGCCCCACCTTGAATAGAATCAACAACAAATTGATCTACAAGTTTTCCCTCGATAATTTCATCACTAGCTTGTACGATTGCTTCAGCGATCTTTTTATTTAAGACACCAACATCACTGTTTGCCATTGCTGCAGCTTTTTTTACGTAAGCAAATGCGCGAATTAATTCACGGTGCGGTGGTATCCCTGTTATTGGGAAATTTTCAATGGCACGAGCCGTTTGAATTCCGTAGTAAGCAGTTTTTGGTATTTCCTTTTCTCCCATTAAGTCTCGTTCAATTCGAACATCTGACATAAGTAGACCTCCATCTCTCTTAAAAACCATTTTTTCTTTTGAGTTAAACTACATTTTTATAGTATGTACCATTACTAGTTATAAATTGTAATTTTAGAAATGTCAAAGTAAATCATTTAGCTGAAAAAAAGAGCCAACGTTTCGTCGACTCTTCTAAAGGTTTTTAATTAAGTTTTCATAAGCAAATAAACCATCGAGTAAATATTGCTGAGCTTTCCATAGGTTAGATTGATTATTGGTTGAAGCATACCCCTTAATACTCTCGTATGCCCCAGTTAAGGCGGTTTGAAAAATCACCGCATTTTGTTGATGAATATCGTTCGTCAGAAAAGGATCAACGATTGATATAAGTGTTTTATAAGTTTCAGTAAGTTCATTCAAGGTTTCATCGGTAATAAGCGAACCGCCTGTCGCCATACCGTTTACCGCTAACAAAGTAAGCTGTTGATATAAGTCAACTCCCGTTTCAAGATAGGAGGCTTGTTCTTGAGTTTCAATAATCCCTGTAGCAGTTACTGCATATGGTTTTAAATATACCTCTTGTCCGTTTTCTCTATATTTTTCAGCCACGACTGCCGCTTGTTCTTTATCAAGACCTAGCCCAATAAATAAAAAGACCGGATCTGTATTCTGTGTCACTGCTGCTGCAAAACCTTGACTAATTAATTCCTGTGACACCTCTTGCCCTTTTTCTAGTAAAGAATAAGCGCCACCTTGCACCACTTCCACACCTAAGATTGGGATTTGCCCAGGCGTCATCACAATAGGTGCCTCTACTTGAGGTTGCGATTGAACAGGTGTTGTGGTTGGAGTAACTAACGGATCTCCCTTTTCTCCTGTAAAAATCGTTAACATCATAAAGCCGAAACTCACACCAACAACAATCGCCGACAAGACAATGCCGATTAATCCTAATGGTAGAGATTTAAATTCAAAGTTTTGTTTTTTCTTTCGTTTCGTCGATGGAAGTTTTGGCGAATCTACACTTTTCCCATCATCCCAGTAAGGTCCTACCAACCTTTTTTTATCACGACGCCGTTCACCTATATCAACAACCTTAGTTGCAGGTTTTTTCTGTGAAGGATCAGATAAAATCCACTCAAATTCTTCTGAACGTTCTTCTTCTTGTGTAGCAGCAATCTCTTCATTTAATACTTCTTCATAAGCTTGCTTGTCCTTCTCGAGCTCTTCATATAACTTTTCTTTCCCATTTAAGACAATTGAAATTCGCCGGTCATTCTTCTTCGTATTGTCCATCCTTCGCCAGCTCCTCTCTCCTTTTTCAATTTACTATAGTCTATTAAGTGAGTTTGATAGATAGAACTAGAATTGATTAATTTTGAATTATGAATTATGAATTATAAATTAAAATGATTGTAAGTGATTCTAAGGAGTTTTTTAAGAGAATTAATAGACTAGACTTTATTAGCCTAACATAGAAGAGAAAAAAAAGAACAAGACTTTTGTCGTCTTGTTGGAAAATTTTTGTCTAATTTGAATTTGATTTGATTTTATCCGTACTGATATTTTCAAATTGAATACCAGTACCATCATTTTCACAAAGTTTACGAGTTTCACCTATGTAGCAAATATAGTATGTTAGGTTACCGTTTTCCCTTACAATACTAACTTGCGAGTCAAAACCATTTAAAGGCATCATATTGTTTGTATATGGATCTTTAAACAGCTCCAAAAATCCAGAACCTACTAGTAATTCATAGGTAAAGGGATCAGAATTTATTTCAGTTGTAAAACTACCTGATGATAAATAATATTTCTCCGCTGCTTCTTTAAATGTATAGGCATTGGCAACGAATGCCCGATCCTTTGACTGTTCAATAATTGTTCCAAAGCCAATGACTGCTATTGTAGCAAGAATACCTAAGATTACGACGACAACCAATAGCTCAATTAAGGTCATCCCTTTATTATTCGTCTGTTTCACTAGCCTTTTCTCCTTTTACTCGGTAAAACAGCGGATTATACTTTTGATTATCTTGAGGATATGCTAGTACCGGTAAGTATTCACTGAACTCTTCTAATTCTGGTAAGTAGAATGTGGAGATCGATACTGAAAAAGTAATATCATCCCCAGTTTGCTCAAGTAAAGTTACTTCAGGATAACCAGTAAATGATAGAGAATCTACTTTCGTCACCCGTTGTAATCGCTCAATACGCTCTAAAAACTGAACTAACTCTTCAAACCCTGGTGAAATGACTGACATATTGACAGTCACTTTTTCAACTCCCATAGGAGCTTGTCCCACTTCTTCCTCTACTCCTTCGGTTTGAAGGCCTGTACCTGAGTATTCACTTGTAGCAAAACTATAACTAGTAATAAAACTATCAGAAAAAACCTCGGCTTTTTCTAAATCTAGAATGAATTGATCTACTAACGGCAATACAGGAACTTTTCTTTGCAACGTTTTCACGTCGACATCCGACAACGATATAGGCACGTAGACGTTTTTTTCTACTGCCTCTAAGAGAGCTTTTTCAAACTTAAGTTGTTCCTCTGCAGCATTAATTGATTGATTTAATGGGGGAATAAAGAGAAAATATGCAGCTATGAGAGAAATAACAACAAGGCTATTAATCAAAATCAGGATGCTGTTGTTTCTTAAGCTTTCTCGATTCATTTTAATTGCCTCCTTTGTCATCCTTTATTTTTATCGCTTCTCGATTTACATCAATCGTAAAGTTTCCAATATATCTAGGCAAATAACGAAAACGTTCTTCAAGCTCTTGATCTTCTCTCTCATCAGTTACCTCTGAAACCGATAACTGCTGAAGTGTTGCTTTACCAACATACGTTGACTCGTTTAAGCGACTTAAATACGCCGCTGCCTCACGAGGAGAATCAAACTGAATGGTCACTGAAACCGTACCTTGGTCATTATATTGATAATTCATAAAAAAGCCACGCTGTGGTAGTAATGAGACAAAATGATTTAGTAGATAAACTGTAGAGATATGCTGACTCTCAATCCACTCTATTTTGTCTTGTAATTCTACTAGTATATCTGTTGGAGCTTCTTCTAGATTTGCTTGCTCGGCGATTTCCCGGAGCTTGATGACCATTTCGGTTTCATTTTGGATGGTAGCGAGACTCATTTTTTTACTATCATAAATAAAATACCCACTAATGAAAAAAACAAGGGCTGTTGCTAAGATTGTTGCTGTAATAATGATTGCTTTTAAACTTCGCTTTGGTTTTTGTGGAAGTAGATTAATATCAACAAGCATTCGTTACACCTCTTTTAAAAGCAAGCCAAGTGGTAAATGGTAACGATAAGGAATGCTTTCACCTTTTGTTAATTTAAACTCATCATCCGTTAAAGAAATGATGTTTATACTGGTCATTTCTGCTAGCTTCTCTTTAATATAATCTAAATAAGGGTGATCACCAGTAACTAAAATTTTCGTTACTTCAGCATTACCTTGATTTATCGAAAATTTATAAAAGTTGATGACACGTTCTATCTCTAAGAAGTTGTCTTGCAAATTGCCAGTCATCTTCTCGACGTTTTGACAATAAATCGCTAGATCTCCATTATCGTCTAATTTCTCTGACCACAAATTGTCAAGATCAACGATGTTTAAATGCCTCATAAACACCGGTTTATGCTGATGAAAAATGCTGAGATTAATAGAGTTAATAGAAACTTGCAGCAATAAAAGGTGTTCATTAGGTTTAGATAGGTCTAAATAATGATACAGCCGATAAGAGGCCAACGAAGATAAATCAGCAACTACTGGTTTTAACTGGACTGTCTCTAACAACTGCTCATATTCTAGTACCGTTTTTTCGGGCGAAGCAAAAAGTAATATCTCTTTTTTATCCTCTATTTCACCAAGTATGTGATAGTCAAAGATTGGATCCTCAAATGGCAAATGAATGGATGTGCCAATTTCAAAAAATAGATAGCCTTTTATTTCATCATCAGCAACGTCTTTAGGGATAGAAACCTTGCGAAACAGAACGGTCGAATCAGGTACAAGAAAATTAACGTTGCGTTTCTTGAGACCCCAGTTTTCAACGCATTCCTCTAAGATATTGATTAAACTGTCTCTATTGACAATCTTTCCATCACGAATAAGCCCAGCAGGAAGGTATCTTTCACCAAACTCCTTAATAGACTGAAGATTGTTCGCTTTACTATCAACGTAACGAATCACATGATCCTTTATGATGATATTTACTGGTGGTTTCTTACCAAAAAGAAATGCCATTCATTCTTCCCCCTAAAACATATACGTCTACTATATTATATCGCTTTTTATGAAAAGGTTAATAGTGTAAGATACCAGCCAATAACTTCCTGTCCAAAAAAATAAGCTATAAGAGCCCCAACAGCAATAAATGGACCAAAAGGAATTGGTTTCCCTCTTTTTACTTTTTTCAAAAGGATACCAACTAAACCAACAATTGAACCTAAAAAGGCTGCAAAAAACAAGGTCAAGAGTGTTGCTTGAAGACCTAAAGCAATTCCAAGCACTCCAAACAACTTGATATCTCCCCCGCCCATGCCACCTTTCGAAACAACAGCGATGGCGTAGAGAAGGAAAAAGCCAACGAAAGCACCGGCAATTGGACTCCACCACGGATCCATTGGCCCAAGTACTCTGCCTAAAATGAATAAAGGCAGGAAAAATAACAGGACACGGTCTGGAATAATCATATAATGAAGATCAGAAACAAAGATGATAATTAATAATGAAATAAGTAAAAGTGCGATAAGTAATTCGAATGACCAGCCAACAAAGATTGGCGAGATTGCAAACAATATACCTGTCGTTAATTCAAAAACAGGATAAATTGGTGATATCCTCGTTTTACAATGACGACATTTGCCACGAAAAGCTAGATATGAGAATACTGGAAAAAGGTCGATAAAACGAAGCCGCTCATTGCACGAAGGGCAATGAGACGGCGGTTTCAATATTGACTGACCTTTAGGTATTCGTAATCCAACTACGTTGTAAAATGACCCTAGGATGAGACCTAGGAGGAAAAGGTAGATGTGGAGTATGATTTCCATGGGATCAAGTCCTTTTAACTATCTAAGTTATTTAAATTTAACTATTTTACTTGTGTTCTATCTAAGCTAGCCTCTGCAACTGGATTATCACCATCTCTAACTCCTCGAGTACCATTAAATAATCTAACTGTGTATTCATACTGATTAGTAGTAGTATTTCTAGTAACCACAACGTAAGAAGCTCCTCGGTCATTTGCGCTTGTTCCGTATAAGGTTTTAGCATCTGTTGCATCTGCCATCATTGAATACGTTCCGTTATCAGGATCTTTTGGTAATTCAATGTAACCTTGCTTAACAAGATATCTAAGAGATATTTTTAATCCATCTGTATGATTTGCTTGAGTTTGCAATGCTTTCTCTGATGTCATCGCCAACTTGGCAGCACTTATCATTTGCGTAGCATTTGCCACATGCGCATCCTTCTTACTATTATCAATCAATCCCCCAACACTTGGTACTGCAATTGCAGCGATAATTCCTAAAATAACTACTACTACTAGTAACTCAATTAATGTTAAACCACGTTGATCTTTTAATCTTTTTAACATGTTAAATCCCTCGCTTTTTAAGTTTGTTAGTAAATATAAAAAAACCACTCACGATTACTCAATCCCTATCTGCAGTTTTAATTAGGAGGATATTTCTTATGATGTAAAATGATAGCTTGTCCTTCTATTTAACTGGTTTTAGCTCATGAATAATTGTAAACTGGCCGGTTGCACTACTAGCTCCAGATCATCAAAGTGCCCATATTGTAGATGATCTTTCTTCACTTCCAAGTCTATTGTACTACAAAAATTAGATACATTGTACTATTTTTCTACTATTTTCACTAAATTTCGGAATAGATTTGAAACATCGGTACCATGATCGCAATAACGATTGTACCAACGATGGCCGCTAAGAACACAATCATTAATGGCTCGATTAAAGACTTTAACCGATCAGTGGCATTTTCTACTTCTGTTTCATAAAAATCGGCGACTTTTGATAACATTTGATCTAGAGAACCTGTTTCTTCGCCAATCGCAATCATCTGAACAACTAAAGGTGGAAACACCCAATGATCTCGCATCGGCTCAGTTAATGGCAAACCGGCCTCTAATGATCTTCGTGATTTTTGCAATGTTCTTGCAATCACTTCATTTTCGACGACTTTCTCGACAATCGCAATTGCTTGTAAAATTGGTACAGAACTTGAAAATAATGAACTTAATGTTCGTGCCATTCGGGCCAGTGCTGCCTTTTGTAGCATTTTTCCGAAGATTGGCAGTCTAAGAATTGCAAAATCTAAATAGTATTTACTAGTTGGTTTGCTTTTGACTACTAGGAAGGCTACATAGAGCCCGATTGCTAGGATAATAAACAGCCACCAAGACGATTGAACAAACTCACTTGCACTTAAGACAAATACAGTAATTGCAGGTAATTCACCACCAAAGCTAAGCAACATATTAGCGAACGTTGGTACAACCGTTGTTAAGAGAAAGATCACAACAAATATCGCTATGAACCCAATAACTGTCGGATATGCCATCGCAGAGAATACCTTTTGCCTTGTTTGGTACTGCTTTTCAAAGTGATCAGCAAGACGTTCTAATGCTTCATCAATCGTTCCACTTGCTTCTCCAGCGCGCATCATATTAATAAACATCGGCGGAAAGATCTTTTTATGCTTTGCCGCACTATCTGAAAATGGATTTCCAGCGCGAATATCTTCCTCAACTTCTGCAAGTGCTTTCCTTAGGTATTTACTCTCCGTTTGCTTAGACAAAATATTCGTTGCATCAACTAAGGTGACACCTGCTTTTAACAGGGTTGAAAACTGTCGCAAATAAATGACAAAATCTTGGTATTTAACAGGGTTTCCGATGACTATATCTTTCCGGAAGACCGATTCCTTTACTTCCGAAATTTGAGTGACTGCAACACCACGTTCTCGTAATTTTGCTATTACATCTCGCTTCGTGTTGCCATTAATCATTCCTGTTTGCTTTTTTCCAGAACGAGTACGACCTTCAAATTGAAATTGTGCCATCTTACTGCTCCCTTTCTACTAGGTAAGGAGCTGCAACTTCTTTTGAGATCAACTCTTGCTGTATTAAGCTCTTGATCGACATTTCTAATGTATGCATCCCGTTTGCTTTACTTGTTTGCATAATATTATGGATTTGATGGATCTTTTCATTTCGGATTAAATTGGCAATCGCCGAGTTATTGATTAAAATTTCAGTTGCTGCACAACGTCCTGTTTTATCTATTGTTGGGAATAATCGTTGAGAGACGATCGCTTTTAATACAGACGCTAATTGAATTCGAATTTGCGGTTGTTGACTTGGCGGAAATACATCAATGACTCGGTCTATGGTTGCAGGAGCATCAGTTGTATGTAATGTTCCTAAAACTAAATGACCTGTTTCCGCTGCTGTAATGGCCGTACTAATCGTTTCTAAGTCGCGCATTTCTCCCACCAAAATGACATCAGGATCTTGTCTAAGTGCCGCTCTTAATGCATTGGCAAAATTATTCGTATCAAAGCCAACCTCGCGTTGGTTAATGATGCAATAATGGTGCTTATGCAAATATTCGATCGGATCTTCAAGTGTCATAATATGCTTTCTAGAAGTATGGTTTAAATAATCAATAATTGCTGCAAGCGTTGTAGACTTCCCACTTCCAGTTGGTCCTGTTACTAGGATTAACCCTTGGGGAATTGTCGCAACTTTCTTTAGTATTTCTGGCATATTTAATTCTTCTAACGATGGAATTTTGGTTGGAATTATTCGAATTGCCAAACTAACACATGAGCGTTGGTGATAGGCATTAATCCGAAAGCGCGAAACATTTGGAATTCCATAAGAAAAATCAATCTCACCACGATCTTTAAAGGTATCCTTTAATTGGTTAGAGAGTAAGGCCATGGCCATTTCTTCTGTATCGTTAGGCTTAAGGACTTCTTTGCCATATTGCTTTAAATCACCATTAATTCTCATGATTGGCGGAACTCCAACTGTTAAGTGAAGATCAGATGCCTTTAATTCAAAAGCTGCCTTCATTAATAGTTCAATTCGCTCTTTCATTTCTCCACCTACTCTCAGTAAAAAAATTACTCCGTAACAACACGAAGAATTTCCTCTGTTGTCGTCAATCCTTGTTTCACTTTGATTAAACCATCATCAACCAGAAAGATCGTACCTACCTTCATCGCATAATCACGAATTTCGTGAACGGGACGGTTGTTCATGATCATTTTCTGGATCGCATCATCAATGACCAAAATCTCATGAATTGCTAAACGTCCTTTGTAACCAGTCATATTACACGTTGGGCAACCTTTACCTTTATAGACTTTCTCAGCTTTAATACCACGCTTCGCAAAGATTTGGGTTTCCCGAACAGTAAGCTCTTGTTCTGTTTTGCAGTCACGACAAATTCGTCTAACTAGACGCTGAGCAACAATTCCTGTTACAGATGAAGCTACTAGAAACGGTTCAAGGCCCATATCAACTAATCTCGTAACTGTACTTATCGTATCATTCGTGTGTAATGTACTTAAGACTAGATGCCCAGTTAAAGATGCTCTTATGGAGATTTCAGCCGTCTCTTTATCTCGAATTTCTCCGACCATAACAACGTCCGGATCTTGACGAAGTATTGCACGTAATCCTTTAGCAAACGTCATTCCGACATTGGCATTTACTTGAATTTGATTTATACCTTCAAGTTGGTATTCAACCGGATCTTCTACAGTGATAATATTTACCTCTTCACTATTTAACTTGTTTAATGCTGCATATAGAGTCGAGGATTTCCCAGAGCCAGTTGGCCCTGTGATTAAAACAATCCCTGTTGGTCGTTTAATCATGCTCATAAAGCGTTGATAATTAATTTTGTTAAACCCGAGTTTATCAATATCATTTAAGGAATTCCCTAAATCTAAGATCCTCATTACTACTTTTTCACCATAAACCGTTGGAAGAGTAGAAACACGCAAATCAATTGGATGAAAATCAATCGAAGCCTTTATCCGTCCATCTTGAGGAACACGAGTTTCAGTAATGTTAAGGTTTGACATAATCTTAATTCGGGCAATGAGCATATTTTGCATGTGTTTTGGAAGTGTCCGTTCTGTCTTTAACACTCCATCAATTCGATACCTTATTGCGACTTTTGTCTCCTGAGCATCAAAGTGAATATCACTAGCCTTTTGTTGAACTGCTCGTTGTAGAATTTGATTGACTAATTTAACAATTGGTGAGTCTTCATTTGTGACCGTTTCTTCTTGCTCTTTTTCGATCTGTTTTGATTCCATTAACTCTTCCACAGAGTCATCAAAATCATAATACTTATTAATTGCCCGGAGGATATCATCTTTTGTCGCAATCGCAGCTTCAATCTGAAAACCAGTTGATAGCCGTAGATCATCTATGACGAAGAAATCCATAGGATCAGCCATTGCCACAAGAATTTTATCGCCTTCTTGTTTTAGTGGCATAATTAAATTTCTTGTTGCCGTATCTTTTGGAATAAATGAAGTCATTTTAGGATCAATAGGATAACGATATAAACTCACATGCGGTATTCCTAATTGGAACTCCAAGACTTCGATTAACTGTTGTTCCGTAATAAAGCCTTGTTGTAAGAGTGCGTCACCAAGCTTTTGCTTTTCTGTTTTTTCCTTTAAAGCCTGCTGCAACTGTTCCTCTGTAATTAGTCCCGCTTCTACTAATATATCACCTAGCCGTTTACGAACTTTTGACATGGTAATCCTCCAATTTAATACCCTTTAGTTTCTTCGCTCGAGTCAGTTTCAGAAGATTGTTCATCTACTTCTTTTCCCTCTGGCTCTTCCGCAATCTCACCAGTCTCATTTTCAATGTCAGAACCTGGGTTTGTTATGCCAAAATCGTATTGGTAATCAGAGGATAACGGTTCCTCTTTTTTTATTAAACTTCTAATTTCAATACGGTGAGCAGGTCGGTAAAAATCTTCTGAAATTAGCTCTGAAAATAGTAAACTATTATTAGAACTAAATGTCTTTCTTAGTACATTGACAGCAAATCCAGATTGTCCCGGGTTAACTATCTCCCGTTCTCCTTCAGCAACAAGTGCTGAAAACTGTAAAACCGTCTTTGGATCAAATGATTGTTCATTTTCTCTTTCAACACGGACTTTTGTTTCAAGAGGATAACCTACAATTACAAGGTGCATAAAGTCTGGATGTAGATTAATCTCGACTGTGTAAGGAATATAATTTGGATTATAAAATCTTAGGTCATTACTAGGGTATGAGACAAACGCTTCAAAACCTAACTCACTATAATCAGGTAAAGTTTGATCAATATGCCTTTCAACGATTTCAAAATTCGTTGAAAGAAGCGCTGTATACAAAGCAGTTGCCACTACATTCATTTCATATGACTGATTTTTGGCAGTATCAGCAACCATTGTAAAAAATGAGGTGGTTTGCCTTGGCTCTAGTATCGTTCCACTAACAGCGGTTGCCAACTGCTTTAACGTTTCACTATTAGTAAAATTAGCTATATAGGCTTCTGAAACAACCACTTTCTGATCCTGGTAGGTTGCTAAAATATAATCATGTATATTTACTTGAAGATCTTCTTGTTTAAGCGACCTAGCATAAGCTTGCAGATCATTATAGAGCAAGTCCAGATCGATTTTTTCAACAAGGTTAACGCTCGATAGTTGATGTAACATCTCATCTACCGTCCCCTCATTAATAGATACAAAGAGAGGAGCAATGTTGTTTGTTTTGGCATATTGAATTGAACCATCAATATCAAAGAAAAAAAGCGGTGCAGCAACATTTACACTAAGATTATCTTTATAGAGAAAAGAAACCGCATTGGTCGCTTTCCACCCTTCGGTTTCCTCTCTTAATACTTTCGTAGCCTCTTCAATCGTCATTTCTCCAATGGAAATGTTAGCAACTCTTGTATTTTTGTCAAGAAGAGTTGACGGTGGAAATACTGTGCTGTATGCAAAGCTTCCACCGTAGGTAAATCCAATCAATAGTGCAGTGCTGATAAAAAGAGTGATAAATGATACAGTTGTTGTCTTAATTAGTTGATTGGAAGTCAAAGGTATAGACCTCCTTACTCATTCTCAACATTCATTGATAATGACACCATACCAGAAGGACCATCATTGTGAACTGCCATAATTACATCCTTCGTTAAAACGGTTCCTTCTTTGATAAGTAGGTCGCCATTTTTACTGTAAATATCTTCAGTCACTTTCTTTCCTTCAAGTAAGGAAATTTGACGCTCCAAAAATGTTTGTGAAAGATCTTCTTCTTCACCCTCAAGCTCAGGAGTAAATTCTACTTCCTCATTTCGTTGTGAACCAGTATGAATTTCATCAACACTTGCCATAAAATACTGATCCGCATCTTCATTAACAATTAAAATGTCTTTTCCAAAAGTGAGAACTTGGTTTGATGACAAGAAAACATGCTCATTGTTGTAAGAAAGTTCTAACGAAACAATCGAACCATTATCATCGTTTACATATAACTCTGTTACTTGTCCTAATAATTGACCTTTTTTCGTCATCATTCTTGCGCCAATTACTTTTATATTTTTCGTTACCAACTGATTTGCAATTGGAATTTCAGTTAAATCAATAATATTCATTTCACTTTCAACAGTTAACGCATAGTCACCTACACCAATAACTTTTTTGAATGGTATTGCTTTTACACTAACCTGCCAATCTTCATGATGAATCGTAATAAAATCTACCGTACCTTGATCAGGGTTTACAACTAAAGACTTAACTGTTCCGAGTTCTTTACCATCGTTAATACTTATAATAGGTAATCCTATTATTTGTTTACTCGTTTTCATTAAACGTCACCACACCTATCTATTTTATCTTACAAATTTCTACACATCTTTGCTAATGAGCTTATTTTACCATGAAATTAGTCATAGTTTGTCATAAAACTTTTCTAAAAAGAACAAAATTTCCGCTTGAATGATTGGTTTATCACTGAAACGTTCATTTAAGCCCATTAATAATAGGGCTAATTTTTGATATTGCTTACTTTCAATATAGTAGTCACGAAGCAATGATGCAAAGGTATAATAATCCAAGTCATTTAAATCCTCATGAAGATGTTCTTGAATTAAACTTTCATATTCAGTAGCTGGGACTCTTGTTTTGTACCAAGCTAGCTGATCTAGAAGAGTTTCTTGTAGTTTGCGATTTAATTGCTTTTGAGAATGTTCCACTTTACGAATGACTTCTTCTACTTGTATTTCATCAACGAAAAAGTCTGTTTCATAAGGTACAGTTTCAACTAACTCATCTTCTCCACTAGTAGTGAGTGAGTAAACCTCATCTTTTACTAAGGGAACCGTAAAGTCTTCAACTAAATCCTCAATATCACTAAGTTCGGTAGTTGCAGCCACTTCTGCTAAAAGAACATCAAGTTCTAGATCGTCAACAATGGTGAAAGGTCTTATATTTCCATCTTCCTGTTCATCTACTGGAAATTCTTCTAAGTTTTCATTACTGTTCGAGACTTTAGCTTCAACTTCAAATGGTCCATTTGTTTCAGTTTCTTCAGAAACTTCATCTTCTAATTGGGCAAAAACGTCCATTCGAGCTTCAAGGAATTCATATGATTGTTCATCGTCGCTTTGATTAGTATCATCTTCAATTAGAGTTAATTGATCTTCATGAAGGATTTCTGCTTCATCCTTCGTTTCATTAAAATTACGTATTTCAATCTCTTCTAATAATTGATCGTTTTCTTCTATCTGTTCTTGAAGTCCTACAATGTCAATTTGGTTATTCTCCAAAAGTTCATTCGTTTCCTTAACTTGCCCTTCATCTATTAAATTTTCGAGGTAAGCCTTTACTGGGAGACTTTCTCCTTGTAATGTAGATAGTTTCTCGTCTTCAAGATTTTCTACCTGAGGGTTTTCATCTACAAATGGTTGAATGATCACCGTTTCATCAACAACATCAGATTGCACGAATCCTTCTTCTGAGCTTCTGTCGTCCTCTGGTTTAGTCGAACTGATGGCAAATACCTGTTTTTTTGTAAATATGTACGTTACTAAAAATAGTACTAAAAGCAGAATTAACACAGCTTGCCATAGATCAAAGATTTTCCTACTAACAATGAATAAGTTCGAAAAAATAATTGCCGATATTACATAGATTGTTTTTTGTAATAAGCCTTGTCCTAGAGGTAAGAAATAGAAGACTAAAAAAAGAATACCCCCGCCAATTAATGTCAAAATAACGTACTCCAAGTATACACCTCCAAATAACCACTATTTTCACTATTATTCGACACTATTGTATATTATTTTATTGTATAATAAAGTTACATATTTTGAAAGATGAGGTTTAATCATTTTATGGACAATTACTTAAAAAGTAAAGAAGGTTTCACATTACTCGAAGTGTTGTTGGCACTCGTCATTCTAGCCATCTTAATTGTTCCAGTTTTTAACTTCTTCATGCAATCGATGAACTACTCTAAGTATAATCAACAAAAAAATGTCGCCACTTATGCCGCAAGAAATGCACTAACTTATTTAGAAAATGTAGAGTTTGAGACTTACAAAACTTTTTATGAAACTATAAAAACAATGGATAATCTTACGAATGACGCCGTTGGAAATAAGATCATCACTTCTGAACTTCTGTGTGAAGGTAAAATTGATGCAGTTGAAAATATCTTTAACGTTGCAAAACTGCATCCAATTATTACTGATGATGGCCGACTTGCACCGGAAAATGATTTAGATAGTAAAACAAAATGTTTATCCTTTTTCAAACCCGAAATAAATGGGATCGAGTATTCCATCATCCTTCAGTTAAAGGATTTTGAGCCATCAATCGATAGTCCAATTGATGCCACTACTCTTCAAGATCTCCTTATTTCAGTTGAGGTTCATGCTACGTGGGTGAGCGGACTAAGAGAAAGAAAAACTGAAACATTGCGAGGTTTTATTAGTCATGAAAAAATCCGTTATAAATTATTTTAGTAACTCGAAAGGAATAACCCTAATTGAACTCCTTATTGCCCTATCTATATTTTCAGCTATCTCCGTTGTTCTTTATCCTGTCCTTACAAATGGTATAAAAAACTATCAAGCTATTAATAGTGAAGTACAGTTAAGAAGCGAAGCTGATTATATGGTTGGAAGGATCCTTAATGAAATCTACCTTTTCTTCCCTGACGCTGTTGAACAAGTAAGTGATCACAAAATCGTTATGAAACGGTCTTTCGATGGAGATAGCACTGGGGGATCAATCTCTAGGTATTCAGTTGAATATGGTATTATTGGAAACCCTAGAGTCAAAAAAAATGAAACATTAGTACTAGAGTTTAACAACAACAATCTACACTTAATTAAAATTGATGATCTAGCTAATGAAGAAACGATAAAACTTAATAGTGAAAACATCAAATTACTAACAAAAGAAAATCAATCGTTAGATCTTGAAGCAATGTTTGAAGATTATTCGAAAATTGAGTTGTTGGATTGTCCTACGGACCGCCCTTGTAAAAATGGGTCATTAAAGATTACGTTAGTTTTAGACTTTGTCCAACTCGAAGGAAAGAGAAACGATCCAATGAAGTTAGAAAGTACTTTTGGTTTTTAGGAGTGACACAGATGATAAATAATGAAAGAGGATCAGCTCTTCTTCTTGTCTTACTCATGTGCGTAGTTCTCACCGTGCTCGGATTGGCGATTTTAGGAAACACCTTAAATGATGCTAAACAAACCAGTTATCGAGAAGAAGATATAGTGACTATTCATGAGGCACAGAAGTCAATAGAGGAAGCACTTGCACTAATTAAAGTAACGTTTGATTATAAAGGTGAGATAATACCACTAAGAGAACACAACCAGATTACCGATGATTTTCTGGCGCCATTTAAGGTTGAAGATTTCACCTACAATGGTTCCCCTTCAAGTTATGTGATCTATATACCTGAAGATACTCCTTTTGATCGTAATCGCGATTTTTCAAGAGAATTTGTTATTCTAACTCGAGCGAAAAATTCTAATGGCCGGATTGTAGAGTTTAGTCAAAAGGTATATCTCTCTGCTATACCTAGTTTTCTATATTACGCAATTGGATCAAGTAAAACACTTAATTTTAACGGTGCCTCAACTATCCTTGGTCACGTTTATGCAAGGAATAGCCTTGTAATCAGGGATGTTGCTGATTACATCTATAGTGGACCGCAGTCAATTGATACTGCCTTTCCTTATATAAAAGGGGAAGTAGTTATTGACCAACCAAATAAGAAATTCGTCTTTAAAAACAATGAATATCTCCTTACACCTACAACTGCAGCTTACTATAATGCTGAAAGTGAAAGCCAAATAGAAATTGGTGAGATTGATTTCTTTAATGATGTCGACGTTGAAAAAACATTTGTTGATAAATACAACGACATTGCCTTAACGAATTTACAACACCCGGATCATATACCGTATACAAATCCGACTGGGGGATTTGAGGAATTTACTATAACTATTGAAAATGCAGAAGATGTTAATTTTAATCAGTTGATTGAAGACAATTGTAACTTATATAATAAATGCTCGTTAATAATTAATATTGAGGATGGGGATTCGTACACACTTGGGAAAGATTTAACAGTCCCCATGGGGCATTGGGTAGTTATTAATGGAGATTTGCTAATCCAACCTGATGATCCTAGTAACGGTTTAACTGTTGATGGTAATCTCTTAGTAAATGGCAATGTGACGATTATTGGACAAAATTTAAAGTTCGACTCAACAATCTTTGCCCGTGGCAAAGCTTTCATCTATAGTGCGAATATTCAAAAGAAAGATGAAACGCAACATTCATTAATTTTATTTTCAAATAATGGACTAGAAGTAACTAGAATTAATGAATTTGATCAGTATACAAGTGAAAATGAGATCAATGCCTTCTTATATACAGCAAGTGATGCAACCTTGTATGGAGTCGGTTCAAAAGTAAAAATAAACGGTGGGATATTTGCTGAAGGAGATTTATTTGTTAACGCAGTGAGGGGTGAAGTAGAAAAGAACAGCTCCACTATTGAGTATCTGCCCGGGCAAATAGACCAGAAAAGTTTAGGTAAAGAAACTTCAAGGTTTTATGTAAACCATACCCCTGAAATTTTAACACCTGCTTATTCTAGCTCAAAAGCATATAACGGTTTACCCAGGACAACGAGTTTTAATATCCTTTTAGATCGTAGGGAATTTAACCGTAAATAGCCTATTAACATGAAAACACCTTACAAAACGTTTCCGTTTTGTAAGGTGTTTTAATTTAATATTTTAACAATTTGCAAATGGCCCCACTCTTCAGCCATTTGTTGAGGTGTTTTATCGTCTTCGTTAACAATATGACGATCTGCTCCAAATTCAATTAACAACTGAACCACTTCATAGAAGCCTTGTTCGGCAGCAATATGAAGTGGTGTTCGCTTGTGAACATCTAACTCATCAACAAAGGATCCACTCTCTAAAAGAATTTTAGCGCTATTTGGATAACCACCAAGTGTAGCTACATGCAGAGGAGTAAAGCCACGTTCATTTTTTGCCGTAACATCTGCATGGCTATCTACTAGCATCTTAATAATGTCATCAAAGCCAGAATAGGCTGCTTCATGAAGAGCGGTCCAGCCATTGCTATCCTTGAAGTTAACATTGACGTCTTTTTCAAGCAACAATTCAACAATATCAGTATGACCAAAGCGAATTGCTTCTAATAAAGGTGGCCAGTTCATAGGGCCGACCTCATTAAGATTGTAGCCACCTTTATCAATCATTAATTTTGCTGTTTCTGAGTCACCTCTAAAAACAGTCTCGATTAATAGATTATTGTCCTTTAAAGTCTTATAATTATAATTTGCTCCATGCTCAATAAGAAGCTCTGCGATTTCAAAATGTTCAATGAAAATAGCATAATGAAGTGCTGAAAAGCCGTCTTCATTTTCTACATTAGCATTTACGCCTTCCTTTAATAGAGTTTCTACTTCTTCATAATCATCCAAAAGGATATGATAGAATAAACTCTGCAGTTCCATTGAAGTAGGTTCTTTTTTGGAACAAGAGACAGTTATTAAGCTACAAATGATGATTGCAAAAATCAAGTATTTCTTTTTCAAGAGAATTACTCCTTTTAAGATAAAAGGCTGACAAACATTGATTGTCAGCCTTTTACGTTTTTTCTAAGAAACTACCACCTATCAGAACCTATCCTAACACCATTGTTACCCCCAGGGTTATTGCCATTATTCCCACTACCTGGCTCAATAACGATGATATCAATGGTCGTCTTAATCTTATCGTCATCCTCCGAAGTGATAGTTATAGTAGCTGCTGGAACAATAACTAACTCGCCGTTTACTGTTTTATAACGAACTTCAATCCCTCTAACCCTACCGTGGTTATCTACATTTGCAAAGCCAGAACGATTGGATGTAAAGGAAACTTTTTTATTCGTAGCATTACTTGGTGTAAATGTTAGCTGAATATCTTTCGTTTTACCTTTTTCTATAAAAATCTTATCGTCAGCATCAATGCCTGTTAATGGTATCTTTTTCACTGTTACAACTGCCGTAGCAGTTCTTTCTAAGCCATTAACCACTAGTTTAGCAGTAATTGTTGCTGTACCTTCTTTTTTACCTTCTACTCTACCATTTCCGTTAACTGAAGCTACACTAAAATCAGAGCTTGTCCAGGAAACATTGGTTATATTATCTGAAACGGTACTAGATTTATATAGTTTCGCTTGCAAGTTAATAAATTCTCCAATAGCTATTTCAGTTTCTTTTGGATCAATACTAAATTGCTTCACATTAATAGTACGTGTTGCGGTAAACTCTTTTCCTCTATAAACAATTCGTGCTCCTATAACTGCATTCCCAGGCTTTTTAGCCACTAATCTACCGTCATTATTTAGTTCGATGATATCGTTTCCTTGAATGATTGACCACTCCACTGTACCTACATTAACGCCATCTGGACTCGTTTTTATTGTGTAGGTTTGTTGATCACCAACGAATAGATCTGAACTGCCTTGAACTTGAATATTTTCTAATGGAAGAATAGCCGCAACATTTAAACTATGTGTGAATGGTACACCACCATTGACACCATCAACATCCTGTACAGAGATTATAATGGTTGCATTTCCTTCTTGATGAGCTGTAATAGAACCATTTTGGTCAATAGAAATCACACTTGGATTACTTGATGTCCAGATTGCGGAGTTAACTGCCTCAGCTTTATTTGTTGCGCTGTCTGGTATAATATCAAATAACAAACGCACCGGACTATGGCCAACAAAGATCTCATTTGTTGTCGATCTAATTTGAACACCTGTTATCGGTTGTACAACTTCTAATGCAATGGCATTAAACGGAATTGAACTTTGTGTACTATTTCCCAACTGGTAATGCAACATTGATTGATCCATTACGTAAACACCTGGTTGATTACTCTTTATAGTATATTCAACCACTACAGGTTGATTTAACAGTTGTTTTAACGTCATATCTGCAAGGGTAATTGTTACATTTGTTCCAAGACTGGTATCCTGCTTAGTAATATTTGTTTTATTCGTTACCAAATTAATTCCTTTCGGAAGAAAGTCTTGAATTTTAATATTTGATAACGTTATATGATCCATTTCAGTTGTGTAATCTTTAAACCTTAAATACACTCTTCCATTACTCTTTTCAAACATTTCAAAAATACCAATGTCTTTAACAGGGATATCTTTGCGCCCATTAGGGTAATCCTCCACGATCGGTAAGTAAACAATTTTTGTTTGTCCATTTAGCCATCTTTTTACTGTTTCAGTCATGTTCATATTACCAGGCTCAGTCGTAATTGGTTGATTAATGACAACGTCTAATCTTTCTTCAGCCAAAATCATGGCAGCTAATCTGCTAGCACCACTACCATCATTTGACTCAACCCAACCATAGTTGCCCTGTGAATTACCATCTGCTACAGGTATTTCTAAATCTGTTAAATGTTCTTTAGCAACTGCATAAGGAAACACCTTTCCTTGTTGCGCTTTTCCATCACTTATCAGGCCAGAGGTATTATTTAAAGAGATAGAGTACGTAACTGTAACTGACTCATCAATAAGAGCTCTTGTTTTATTTACCGTCTTACTAATATTAAGTTCAGCTTCTTGAACATTAATAATTCTTTCTCGAATTGCAATCGCCCCTGATGAGTCCTCAACTTCAATTCTTATTGTTGTTGTTCCTACTGTAAGATGTTCATGTCCAATTGTGTAACGTACTATTGCACCGTTTGCCACTTGATTATTCGTATAAATAGGTTCTTTGGAGTTATTAATGTAAACTCTAGTTTTTAGTTGCCTATCTGTTAGATCTAAATCAAAAGCTTCATAAACTAACTCTAAATTTTGACTACTTAAATGGTGTCTTCCCTCTCCTGGTGAAATAATATTCATCCCTGGCGCAGTGTTAGCACCTAGAAATGCCCTGAACATCGTGTTAACAAACAACTTTTGCTCTTCATCAGGAAAGCTATTATTCGTATGACCAGTACCAGAGAATGTCACTGTTCCTTTAGAATAGGTATAGTAATGATTCCAACTATCATCTACATCCCTAGAACTTCCAGTAATATTATACCAAGGAATAACACTCGGATCTTCTAAATTTAATGTGTAATATTGGTTATGAGTTGTCGCAATTTTAATGTTGTCAGCAAGATTATATGGGAATTGAGTTAATAAACCACTATTTACTTTTTTGGTATTAGTAGTAGATGCACTTGCACCTCTACCTAAATTTGTCTTAGGTGCAATTTGGCCTGTTATTGGTTGAAAATGATCCTTCCAAACTTTAATTGAGTTATCTCTTGTTCCATCAATGGTATCATGAGTAAACATCACACTTTGTCCAGTATTAATAAACGCTTGAACTGACTTTGCTGCATTTCCTGTCAGTGTTGTATTTCGATCGTAAGAGTCATTAAAACCAAAAATAATCATGTTATAGTTACCATTTAGCTTTGTATGAGAAAACCTGTGAGCCGAGTCAGTAAAGTTTTGCATACTTACAGTATCAATATGAATATGGTAATCATTTGTAGATAAGTAAGATTGGTTCATATTTTGAGATCTTGTCAAACGGCTATTATCGTTTTCACCACTAGTTACCTGTAAAACTTTGATATTGACCTTTTCCCCTTTAAATTGGAAAACGCCTGTCACATAATCCTTTAATCTCGTATTTCGATCAACAATCTCTAGTTTCCAGTAGCGTAACCCAGAGTAACCCTTTGGTAATTTGTATTGAATTACACCTTCACTTCCAGATACAACAACTGCTTGTACTAATTCATTAGACGCAAACGTATGGTTAAAATTCGCGTCTATATACAAATTCGCAGTTAGCTCATTTGTTGTTTTGCGATTTACGTTAAAACGAAAAGAAATAACCTCATTCGCTTGATAAGACTTACTATCCGGATACTCTTTTGGTGCTTCAATGATTTGTACACGCGGTCTTAAATCATTTTGTTGATAGAAGTTAGTAACGATACTTGAAATTTCATTAACATTATTTATAAATTTCACGTTGTTTCTTTGTTCAGTTGTGTATTTTATAAATTTATTCTTAAGTTTATCGTTATTTTTCGTAATAGTATCATTATGCAAAATGACTAATTGATTCTTATTAATATAATCATTGATAATTTCATCTGCTTTTAAGTTTGTAATATCGTTCATTAAATTTGTAGTATTAAACGTTTGTTCAGTCGGAACTTGTGCTGTCGAATAATTTCCACTACCAATATAAATGAAGTCGTACTTCCCATCTAACTCTTCACGAAGGGCAACGAAGCGCTTCATCCGGATTGTATCAATTTCATACCCAGATGTTCCTAACACACTTTTAAGCTGAGATTCTCCACTATCGACAATCTCCAAAACACGCTTTTTCATTGATGTCGAGGCTTCTACGCTGCTATCTAATAAACTAGCAAATGGAAAAGAGGATAATACTAGTATGGTTGCTAATAAACACTTGAATAGTTTTTTTCTCATCATTCCCACTTCACTCCCCTTCTATAAAATTTAATTATTCTTGAAACTATGTAAAAAGTCCTGTTTTCTATACATTTATCTACTCTATATTATAGCATTAAATGACAAATTGAACATAAGTATTTTGTTAACTTCTTTTAATTTCCCAATAATTTCAGTTAATTCTACAAAAAAAACATTAGTGCGTACACTAATGTCCTTTACTAACAAATAGTTCTAAAGTAATAGATAGATTTAGTAACTAAAAAAATAAGAGCCATTTCTCCTCACGTTATAAGACAGAGCCTCCATAGCCTCAAGCCTTTTGTCAAAATCTTGTCCATCTAATGCTGCCACTTGATTACCTGTAATTAGATAAGGAGTATACTTCATATAAATTTCATCACCGTCAATTACTAGAGTTAGTATGCAAGATTCTGCTGTAAGGCCACTTACATAATCGGGAAATAAGAAGTTTCCTAGTGAATAAGCAATTGGTTTACCATTATAGTAATCTAGTCCTTGTAAAACGTGAGGATGTGCACCAATAACACCATCTGCACCTGCATCTATCAGTGCTCTAGCGTCTTTAAATTGATAGGGCTCTGGAATGTGCTGACGTTCTATTCCCCAATGCATAAACACAAATAGGTAGTCTACTTCATGTTTAACATTCTCAACAATCCTTACCATTCGATCAACTTGATACCCACTTGCTATTCCAGGTTTTGAAGCTGTCGCATACCAAGTCCCTGTAGGTAAGACTCTTGAAAATCCTAAAATAGCTATCTTTTTCCCTTTTAGTTCTAGATAATAAGCTTGATAAGCTTCTTCACTATTTTTACCTGCACCGACATAGTCAAGTCCCGCTTCTTTGACGTATTTTATCGTATCGAGCAAGCCTTCTTCACCATAATCCATCGTATGATTATTAGCTAATGAGACCATATCAAAGCCGGCTTCTTTTAGCGCTAGCAAAGAATTTAGGCCTGTCCGAAAATTAAACTGTTTTTCGTAAGGTGTTCCTCTATTTGTTACAGCAGTTTCTAAGTTAACGATGGCATAGTCTACTTGTTGTAGTTCATCTTGTACTTGTACAAATGGAAAATGAATTCCGTGTGTATTCATTGCTCGCTCTATTGAACCTTCCATCATGACATCCCCAGCAAATGCAATTGTGATTACATTTTTTTGGTCAGGTTCTTTTAAATGAAAAAAAAACAGCAACATCATTTTCACGAAACCTCAGTAACTTATCAATCGTCGAGTGCATCAATGTTTGACGGTGCAACGTTTCAGCCTCGACACTTACAGCATTGGGTCTCGCCAATTTATCGAATAAATATAAACCTCCTGCAAGGAAGGTTAATAGAAAAAGTGTGGAAAAGAAAACTAAAACCATTGATAAAAACATATTTTTTTTCATACAAGTACCTCGGGATCGATTATATTTGTCTTTATTGTACCTGATGTTTGAAAATTGAAAAAGATTATTTTTTTGGTTAAAGGAAATTATTTACAACTTCACTCCGAACATGATTTAAGAAGTATAATGAACCAGTTACTACTAGAACATCATTTGAATGCAGTTTTTGTTTGATTTGGTCGTAAGCTTCAAGCGAATTCTCCACTACCTTCATGTTTTGAAGCGGTAAATTTGAATACACTTGATATGGGTCCATTACCCGTTCAAAATCAAACTTAGTTAGGATAATTTCAGTAGCAAGGTCTATTAGTGGCTTTAACATCGCCGTTATATCTTTATCCTTCATTGCACAAAAAAGAATATAAATGTTTTTCCCCTGAAAATTAGAGCTTAATGTCTGAGAAAGTGCTTCCATGCCCTCTAAATTATGGCCACCATCGAAAATAATCGTTGGGTGTTCATGTACGATCTCAATCCGATTGGCAATCTTCGCATTTGCTACCCCTCTGCGAATCGCATGTTCTGAGATAGAAAACTCCTGTTTTAATGCCTGAATAGCCATCATTGCTAGCGTGGCATTTTCTTGTTGATGTTTCCCTATCATTCCGGTCTTCAAATCCTCAAGGTACATATCTTCCCACTTAAAAGCAAAATGATCGCCTTGATGAATACATTGGAAATCCTCATCTAGCTGATAGAGGGATGAAGATAGTTGTTGCGAACGATTTCTCATTACTTCAACTGCCTCCTCTTGCTTACAGCCAGAAACAACCGGAACTCCTTCTTTAATAATTCCAGCCTTTTCTGCTGCCACTTTAGCAATGGTATTGCCAAGAAGATCCATATGGTCATGACCAATAGTTGTGATAATCGATACAAGCGGAAATACTACGTTTGTTGAGTCGAGCCTTCCTCCAAGTCCTGTTTCAATAAAAACGATATCCGGCTTTTTTACTGCAAAATATTTAAACGCTACAGCTGTCAGGATTTCAAATTCAGTCGGTGGACCAAAGCTTGTCTTACTGACATTTTCGATAACAGGCTGAAATTCCTCTATAATATTTGCAAAATCCTCATCAGAAATTTCTTCACCATTTACTTTGATCTTATCGTTTAATTTATTAATGGCAGGTGATGTGTACGTTCCGACACTGTACCCTGCTTCTGTAAAAATAGCAGCTAAATAGGTTAACGTAGAGCCTTTCCCATTTGTACCTGCTAAATGAATAGCTGGTATTTGTCGTTCAGGGTTACCTAACTCCTCTAGCATCAATTCCATTCGATCTAGCCCTAAACTAATACCAAATTTTTGTGCTGAAAACACAACGTCACATGCTTCTTTATATGAAATCATCATAAGATCTCCTTTAATCTAAGTTTGATACTATTTGATAGTGTATAATATGGGGGATGTTTCATCAAGAAAATCTCGAGTAGTTAGGTAGGAATGATCAATGAAAAAAACAGGTTGGTTAATTTATAATCAAGAAATGTCAGAACTTAACGAAGGTTTTATTTCTTGGTTTATGGAAGAGGCAGTCCAATTAGATATTAAACTCCATGTTTTAATAAAAGAAGATCTTAGTTATGGAATAGCAAACAACGATTTATTTCTTCTGCACCAAGGGGAAAAGATTGAGTATCCTGACTTTGTTATCATGAGAAACAACGATCCTCTATTAAGTAAACAATTAGAAAACTTAGGATTAAAAGTTTTCAATACTTCATTTACATCGGAAATTAGCAATCATAAAGGAAAAACTCATCAGTATTTAGCCGGCAAGGGTATACCGATGCTTGATACCGTGTTTGTTCGTAGAGAAGAATTTCGTCCACAGTCAATCCCTTTCTCTTATCCTATTGTGGTAAAAGAAGTAGCTGGCAAAGGTGGCAACGAAGTTTTCTCCGCGAGTAACCAAGAAGAACTAGAACAGTTACTCGAAACAATTACAGCTAAAGAAATAATCATTCAAAAAATGGGAGACGTCCCTGGCAAAGATGTTCGTGTCTTTGTTGTTGGTAATGAGATCATTGCAGCAATTCTTCGTTATTCTGACAGAGATTTCCGTGCTAATTATTCATTAGGAGGACAGGCTCGACTTTATGATCTCTCAGAGAATGAAAAATCACTAGTCTACAAGGTGATTGAGCAATTCAAAGGTGATATAGGTTTCGTAGGAATTGATTTCTTATTCAATAAAGATGGATCTTTTGTTTTTAACGAGATTGAAGATGTTGCTGGTTCAAGAACACTATATGCCAACTCAAAGGTTAATATCGTTAAGCACTATTTAGAGTTTGTCTTAAAAACCATTGAGTGTTAAGTTCGTTTATTACACATAATAACCGTAAAGGGGTTGTGTAATAAATGAAAAAGTTACTGGTCTGTCTTTTAGTAATTATTTTATCAAGTATCTATCATGTCCATACAATGGCTGAGAAAGAAACACCAGCGTATGCGAAATGGGGAAATATTGCAGTTACAGAAACAATTAAAAAATATCCTTATGCAGATGTCGTGGATTATCTTCATATCGGTAGAAAAGACATTAACGAGAAAATAGCAGTTGAAAAATTTAAGCTTTGGCTCCGTCATGGAAGTAAAGAATTCGGTGTCTTTGTCGATGTTGAATTTGATAAGCAAACAAATCAATTCAAAAATATCACATTTCGAGAAACACCTCTATAGTAAAAGCCCACTAGAACTCTAGTGGGCTTTTACTATTTATGCTTTTAGTTCATCAATTCTTGATTGAACTGTTGCACGTTTATCTAAATAATCTTGTTCTTTTGCTTTTTCTTCTTCAATAACAGCTGCAGGAGCTTTTGCTACAAATCCTTGATTACTTAATTTCTTTTGAACGCGTTCCACTTCACTATCAAGGCGTTTTACCTCTTTTTCTAAACGAGCAATTTCCGCATCTAAGTCTAGTAACCCTGCTAATGGCAAGTAAAGTTCTACACCTGTTAGAACTGAAGACATAGACTTCTCTGGTGCTTGAAGATCAGTACCAAGCTTTAATTGGTCAGGATTACAGAACTTCTCTAAATAGCTACGTCCTTCTTCAAGATTACTTAAGATCGTCTCGTCTTTAGCTTTAATTAAAAGCTCAATTTTCTTACTCATCGGTACATTTAATTCTGCTCTCGTATTACGAACAGAGCGAATAATTTCTTTTAGTAAATTCATTTTCTTCGTTGCTTCTGGGAAAACAAGCTCAGTATTTTTCACTGGCCACGCTGCAACAGTGATTGACTCTCCTTGGTGAGGTAAGTGCTGCCAAATTTCTTCCGTGATAAACGGCATAAACGGATGTAGTAGCTTCATCGTTTGATCAAGTACATGAGCAAGAATTGAACGAGTCATTTTCTTCGCTTCTTCATCTTCACCATACAACGGTAATTTTGCCATCTCAATATACCAGTCACAGAAGTCATCCCAAATGAAGTTATAAAGCAGACGGCCAACCTCTCCAAATTCATAAACATCTATTAGACGAGTTACATCATCAATCGTTTCTTGAAGACGTGTTAAGATCCATTGATCAGCAATTGATTTTTTCCCTGTTAAATCGATTTCCTCATGCGTTAAACCTTCCATATTCATTAAAGCAAAACGCGAAGCATTCCAGATCTTATTCCCAAAATTCCAAGTAGATTCGACTTTTTCCCAATAGAAACGTAAATCATTTCCCGGGGAACTTCCTGTTGAAAGGAAGAAACGAAGCGCATCAGCACCATATTTGTCGATAACATCCATCGGGTCAACACCGTTTCCTAAGGACTTACTCATTTTACGTCCTTCAGAGTCACGAACTAACCCATGAATTAATACGTCTTTAAATGGGCGTTCTCCTGTAAACTCTAATCCTTGAAAAATCATCCTAGCAACCCAGAAATAAATAATATCGTAACCTGTTACAAGAACATCAGTTGAGTAATAACGTTTGAAGTCTGCTGAGTTTTGATCTGGCCAACCCATTGTTGAAAATGGCCATAATGCAGATGAGAACCAAGTATCTAGAACATCTTCATCTTGTGTCCAATTTTCGCTATCTTGAGGTGCGTCATGCCCTACATACACTTCACCTGTTTCATTGTGATACCAAGCTGGGATACGATGTCCCCACCATAATTGACGTGAAATACACCAATCACGAATGTTCTCAATCCAGTGTAAATACGTTTTTTCAAAACGTTCAGGTACAAAATTTACTTTCTCATCTTTTTGTTGCAATTTGATTGCTTCTTCAGCTAATGGACCCATTTTTACAAACCATTGTGTCGATAAATATGGCTCAACAACAGCACCGCTACGCTCAGAGTGACCAACTGAGTGCATATGCTCTTCAATTTTAAAGAGAACGCCTTCTTCTTGTAAATCTTTTACGATTTGTTTACGGCATTCAAAACGATCTAAGCCCTGATATTTCCCAGCATTTTCATTCATCTTTCCAGACTCATCCATAATTAAAACACGTTCTAGATTATGTCTGTTACCAATCTCAAAGTCATTTGGATCATGAGCTGGTGTAATCTTTACTGCGCCTGAACCAAATTCCATGTCTACATAATCATCAGCAACAATTTCAATTTCACGGCCTACGATTGGTAGTTTTACTTTCTTCCCAATCAGATGTTTGTAACGCTCATCTTCAGGATGAACTGCAACAGCTGTATCACCTAGCATGGTTTCTGGGCGTGTCGTTGCAACTTCGATATGTCCACTACCATCCACTAATGGATACTTCATGTGATAAAAAGCACCCTGAACATCTTTATGAATTACTTCTATATCAGAAAGGGCCGTTTTGGTCTGTGGGTCCCAGTTAATAATGTATTCACCACGGTAAATTAGCTTTTTTTCATAAAGCTTTACGAATACCTCACGTACTGCTTTCGAAAGACCTTCATCTAGTGTAAAACGTTCACGAGAATAATCTAAAGAAAGCCCTAATTTTGACCATTGGTTACGGATAAAATCAGCATACTCACTTTTCCATTCCCAAGACTTTTCTAGGAACTTTTCACGACCTAAGTCATAACGACTTACTCCTCCTTCGCGAAGTTTGCCTTCTACTTTCGCTTGCGTTGCAATACCTGCATGGTCCATTCCAGGTAACCATAGGGCATCATAACCTTGCATACGTTTCGTTCGAATTAAAATATCTTGTAACGTTGTGTCCCAGGCATGACCTAAGTGAAGCTTACCTGTTACGTTTGGCGGAGGAATAACGATTGTATAAGGTGTCTTACCTTCCTCACCTTTTGCTTCAAAAAACTTTCCTTCTAACCAATACGGATACCATTTTGCTTCCGTACTCTTCGGGTCATACTTTGTTGGCATTGATATCTCTTGATTTGCCATCTCTTATTTTCCTCCCTTTTCAAAACCAATTTTGAATTGTGAATTGTGAATTATGAATTAATTAGAGGAGCTTCGAGGACTAACCCAAGAGCAATTCAAAATTCATCATTCATAATTCATAATTAAATAAAAAAACTCCCTCCATCCTCAAAGGACGAAGAGAGTATATTCGCGGTACCACCTTTGTTTGCGGTTAGCAAAAAAACGTTGCTAACTGCACACTTCATTCATCTAACGGTTATAAACCGGCTTAAGCTACTAAGAAAAGTAAGTAACTTTTCATTCAAATAAGCTGCTCATGGGCGACCTTCTATCTTTAGCTCCTGAAAAATCTCTCAGCAATGTTATCCAATAACATGATTTTTCTCTCTGGTGGTATTAGAGATGTACTCTTCCCAATCTAAGCATGTCTCGTATTCAAATTGTGTACTAACATTTTACATGGTTACATTGAAAACCGTCAATAGCTTCCATGAAAATTTCCATTAAAAGTATTGCCTATTTTTTTTACCACCATACACTAGCAAGTCATAATTCATAATGGACAATTAGGTTTTCAGTAATTCCCCGTCTTTTATTTCAAGCAATGAAGTTCCCTCTTTGGCAAGTTGACGATCATGGGTCACCATGATAATCGTTGTACCTTGTTGATTTAATCGCTGAAATAAATTTGTAATTTCTTTTGCTGTCACTGCATCCAAAGCTGAGGTAGGCTCATCTGCAAAAAGTACCTCCGGTCGTTTTAATAACGCCCTTGCAACCGCAACTCGACGTTGTTCACCACCACTAAGTTGATAGGGTAGGTGCGAAGTATAATCTTCTTTTATACCAACTGTTTGAAGAAGAGACAATGCTCTTGCTTCTAAGTGTTGCCGCTTCTCACCTCGTAACAGTAACGGTAGCATAACATTTTCTAAGAGAGGCACTCCTGGAGTTAAGCTTGCAAATTGAAAGATCATCCCAAACAGTTTAAAACGTAAATTTGTTCTTTCACTGTCTTTTAGCTGTGATGTTTTGGTACCATCTATCCAAATCTCACCAGATGTTTGCTTGTCTAGCAAGCTAGCCAATGCTAGTAGTGTTGATTTCCCACTACCCGAAGGTCCGACGATAGAAACGAAGTCTCCTTTATTAATACTAAAATTTATATTCTTTAAAGCAAGAATTGATTTCCTTCTAGTAAGGAAGTATTCCTTATTAACATCTTCGAACATTATCATTAGCTCTCACCTTCTGTCATAACCTCATAAGGTTCTTGCGAGAAAAAAGCACGAACAGGAAAAAATGCAGCGATTATCGTGCAAACCATTATTATGAATATTGTTACCAAGCCAATCATCAGGCTCGTTTGAAAATCAGGTAAGACTAGTGGCAATTGAAAAATCAAATATAAGAGAGTCTGTTGATCATATAAGATACTTAATGAAAATAGCACTCCTACACTGCTACCAATTATTGAAACAATTGCCGCCTCTACAAGTAATAGTTGGTACACATTCGTTTTTGTAACACCTAGTGCAAATAAGACCCCAATTTCTTTTTGCCTTTCTCTGATTAATGCTGAAAATAGGGTAACTACTTGTAAAAGAGTTAAAGACAACGCAACTGCAATCATGATGTAGCTTAGTAGCTTTAATGGAAATACCTGCTGTTGTAGTTGGTCTTTAAGACCAGAGCCTAGTACTACATCTACCCCTTTTGAACCTAACTCAAGTTGCTGTTTCACAAAGAGTTGTGTATGAGGAGTTGTATTTATATATATAGCTGATAACGCTGATGTGGAAAGATGTTTTAATGGGTCTACCTTGGCTATCAAAGTTCTCGCTGTATCTAATCTCATGAAAATGGTCTCGTCTGCGCCTGTACCTGTTGGAAATAAGGCATTTTTAACCATAAATGGTTCTTGGAATAACATGACTTTTTCTTTAATATATTCATCATCGTAATGATATAAAAATCGTTCCCCGCCAGCATGTATACCGATGACAATCTCATTTTCAGCTAACTGCTGAAACCCCGGCATGAATGTTTTTAATGTGAAATCTCGTTCAGGGTCATAAGCGACTACAGGAAAATCTCCCATTGTCCCACAACAAGAGGTTGAAATCGTTTCTAAAAACAGTTGGGGTGCCCATTCAGTGATGTCGTCTATCTTGGAAATTTGATCGACGACTAGGCTCTCATCAAAATAGAGGTCATTTACTGCACCTGTGACAATGTTTTCGCCTGCATAAGCGCCCATTCCTTTAGGGACAACGATAATATCCGCACCCAATCGTCCCTCAATTGCACCCATGCTATCATTTAAAGAATGTATAAAGAAATAACTTGTAAATAACAAGAAAGCAGCAACCGCTGTACTTCCTCCAAGCAAAAAAGCACGCTGACGTTTTTCCTTTATTATTTTCCAAGCAATTCGAAATATTACTTTCAAAAGAGGCACCTCGTACTATTGATCATTTTCTTTACTAAACACGACACGAACAACAAACCAAATGAGCCAGATACAAACAATTCCCCAGAGAATTTCATACATAAGAAAAATTTGATTCAAAAGAGTCACTTCCTTCTTTTTCCTTATGTTATACGTTTATGGAAAACTTATTCACAAGCCTATTTACCTGTGCATATGATAATTACAAGAAAAGGAGAAAAAAGGAGGTCTTTTTGTGTTTAAAAAAGGTAAATACCGACTTCCTCTTTGGTTACGAAGAGTTCGTGATGTTGGCTATCAATTTCTAATTCCTTTAACAGTTTTTCAGCTATTTCGAACAATTTTATTTCCTACAACGATTGATGTTGTGTTATTAGCAATCCTTGTTTTCATGTATTTATCCTATGTAATAGGGTTATTTTAAGCTCGTTCATTACAATTCTATCATTTGAGGGAGTTATTCGATCAACTTAAAGACTTATTCTATCAATTGAGCAGGTTATTCAATCAACTGCTTACGTTATTCTATCATTTCATAAAAAAAGCAGCCAGCCTTATGAAGGTGAAGTGACCCCTAAAAGTTAGACACGGTTATTTTGTCAGGCAGCTTGCTCAAAATGAGTTCGGTATTGTACCGGACTCATTTTTAATTTTGCCTTCATCCGTTTCGTATTATAGTATTTCATATACTTTTCCAGTTCTTGCATAAAATGCTCTATACTTTCAAATTCCTTATAATAAAGGAATTCTGATTTCATAATCCCAAAGAAATTTTCCATCACCGAATTATCGTAACAGTTTCCTTTACGAGACATACTTTGAATGATTCCTCTTTCTTGGAGGGCATGACAATACTGTTTCATCTGATAATGCCAACCTTGGTCTGAATGCATTAGTAGTTCATGCTCTTCTGGTAACCTCTCTAGAGCTTTCTCTAACATCTTTGAAACAAGTGAATATGTTGGTCTTGAGCCGATTGTATACGTAATAATTTCTCCATTAAATAAATCTAATACAGGTGATAAATAGAGTTTCTCACCAAATAATTTAAACTCTGTAATATCCGTTACCCACTTCTGATTTGGGGCATCCGCTGTAAATTGGCGATCTAAATGATTCGGCGCGATTTTTCCTACAGTACCTTTGTAAGATTTATATTTTTTCATGCGTACCAGACATTTTAGACCAAGCTCTTTCATGATACGTTGAACCTTTTTGTGATTCACTTTTTGCCCACGAATTGTTAGCTCATCACGAATACGACGGTAACCGTAACGACCTTCATGTTCTTCATAAATGGCCTTAATTTCAGCTTTTAAATCACTGTCTGAATCTGGACGTTTCATTCTCTTCACTAAATCATAGTATGTACTACGTGGAATATCAGCGAGCTTCACGAGTGCCTTCACCGGGTATTTATGCCTTAATTCATAGACTACTTGTGCTTTGTCTTGTTTGGTGATTTTTTTTGAACTAAGGCATTCAACTTTTTTAAATACTCATTTTCCATTTCTAATTGTCTTATACGCGCTTCATATGCCTCGACTGATCCTTTGGCTGGTGCCTCTTTTGGTTGGTTAGTAGATTTATTTTTCATGGATAGACGTCCCTTTTGTTTCGGTTCAAGGGCTTCTACACCACCAACCTCCATCTTTTTCTGCCAATCATACACCATTGTATAACTAGAGAGTTTAAAAAGGGCTGCGGTATCCATTAATGACGCACCAGTTTGAACCATGTAGTTTAGTACATCTAGTTTAAATCCAACAGAACAGTTTGTATAGGTGTTTTTAAGTCCTTCTTCTCCATGTAATTCATATAACTTCAACCAATATTGGAATTGTGCTCTTGTAACACCTAGCTGCTTTGCATATTCTTTTTGAGAAGTTATTTTCGAGTTATAGCCTTCAATGATCATTAATTTCGTATCACTTGTAAATTTAGTCATAAATAAAACTGCACCCCAATCGTTAGTTGTGTCTAACAATTGGGGTGCAGTTCAAGGTTGACTGCTTTTATCATTTAATAATGTCTGGTGAATAAAGTGTTGTACCCTAGTCATCGTAATAATACGTTTTTCTAATAATTGAACGTATTGTAATTCTGTTATACTTCCATCTCTATTTTTATAAAGGTCCAAGCAATGAAAGATTAGTTCCGGATAGATTAAATAGCTTGCAAACAATTTCTTCTCTTCTTCTTCTAAAAGCAAGAATTGCTGATACGTATCCAACCATTCTGCTCCCTGATCCTCATTCCAAAGCGTGTATTGAAACGATTTTCGAAAGGATATCGCTAAATCTCGTGCAGGTGTATCAAGTTCTGCCTTTTCAAAATTAAATAAATATCCGTACCCATTCGGATGATAGAAAATATGAGAGCGATCTAGTTTGCTATGGCAAAGGACTGCACGGTAACTCTGCTTTTCTAAACACTGATCATGCCACTCTTTAAGATATTTTGTAGCTGTAGTCGCCATCATATCTAGTCGACTATAATGTGTGAGAAACGTGAGTTCAAAAGGAGACATATAGGTTTTTCGTTCTGCCTCTTCAGCAAAATATTCCATATCAAGCCTGCGCTTCTCCCATCTACTAATTAGATCCTGTGCTGATGTTTCAATCGTTTCTTTTGAAAACTCTTGATGTTTTACCGTTAACCCGTGAAGCTTCCCCAATTGTTTAAAGAGGATTTTTTCTTTTTTCTCTTCAGGAATTTGCGGGTCCTCTGTAAACCAAGGCTGCAAATAATAGGTTTTATTCCCTTTTGTAACTGTTAAATCACCATATTTCGTCGCAACAAGTGGGACTACTTGTTTATAGTTAAGTTTTTGTAATCTACTCATACAATGGCAAAACCAGTTTGCTTGATCTTGAGTCATTCTCGTTTCTTTTAGGGCAAATGTTCCCCGAGAAGATACAATTTTCTTTACTTTACCAAACTGTTCAATTTTCTCAGGATATAAGTCATATTGGAAAAGAATATGCCCGATAGAGTTCTGGGGTGCGTTATTTGTAATCATTTAGCCACCGCCTTTTCTCTTTCTTTCTCAATCCAACCACTTAACAATATCACGAGCTTTCTTGTCGTTTCCCAATCCTTAAAATAATCATCCATGATTTTAGCCGTTTCAGAATTTTTTTCCGATAATCTAATTACCGTTTGATCTAACTCATATGGTGTTAATAGCTCAGTAATCAGGAGTAAACCTTGTTCCTCTTTTAGTGAAAAGTAGTGATCAATATTGTCTAGTAATGCGATCGTAGAGTCTTCTCCGTTGTTACTAAACCAATCTTCTAAAAACTTCCGAACAGGTTCATAGCCTTGAACAGGTTGATCAGCGCCGCATACCCAAAACAGATGGAAAAACACTTCTCTTGCATTCTCTAGATTTGAAAATGGCGTTAGGATAGGGAGTTTGTTTTGTTGAATACGTTTCTTTAATTGTTGTGCTTTTCTTGAGCGATTATTTGCCTCAAAATAACTACGCTCTAATACAAGCTTTACCATCGGGTCGATATCGTCGAGTTGATCTATCATTTGTTTTACTGATTTTAGGGAAGGCTCTTGCCTTTTTCTAAATCGTTGACATTCGTCACTTTGATGAAGCCCATAGGCTAATGAATGACCAATAAGCCTTCCCCAGTCTTTTTCTTTCCCAAGGGTTGGGTACTCTCCATCAATTTCATCATGAATCGTTGCCCAGCCTTTGTCACAAATGAAAAATGGCTCGCCATCTTTTGTACGGATCATTCTATCTAGCAATATCCCTGACTGCTTACTGATCTCGTCACGCCATTTCACATGCCATTGGAGCAGTTGTTTATCCTTCCAGAACCGAATCCGTTTTTTTCCACTCTCACTTTGGAAAATTTCATCCGTCTTCACCCATTGCAAATCTGATAGCCCGTACTCTATCTTCACTCGACGTAACATATCCATGTTCCTGCACCCTATCCATCGCTTTATTGTGTTACAGGAATATACAAGATTTGTCCCTCTGTAACATTTGAGTCATTTAACCGATTAACACGAATTAATGTACTTTGTGTTATTTCATATCTTGCAGCAATCGTTTCTAACGTTTCGTTTTCCCTAATGATACAAATTTTTAACTTCTTAAACTGCTCACCTTCACCCTTAGTAAGCATTTTTGTTAAATATAACGCATTTTCTTCTCGTGGTGTTTTTGCTTCGACTACTTGCGTTTCTTCATGTTCCGATGCTTCCGTATCTTTTCTTACCTCTGACTGTTTCTGTTGTTTTACTTCTTGTCTTCTAGTGGTAGAGAAGCTCTTTGATAAACTAAAGCCTTCACTTTTTGCTACTGGTTCTCCACTAGCATTTGACTCTGTACTATCTTTAGGACGATCCTTGATTACACCGAAAGCAATAGCTGGCATCTTCACTTCTTTTACTTCAACAGCTGCTGCAGGTACTTCTTCTACGGTTTCAACTTCTTCCACTACTTCTTCTGAAACTGACTCTAGCGCAGCTTCTTCAGCACGCTCCCTTTCAGTTTCAACTTCTTGATCAGTTAGTTCTACTCCGTCACTAGAACGTACTTCCTGAGCAGCCTCATTTGCTTCAAGCACAATTTCTGCTTCTTCCACTTGCTCTAAAACAACTTCCTGCTCTTCCTCTACTCGTTCAACTTCCACTGTTTCCTCTGCCTCTCCAGAAGGAAACGCTACAACAGTTTCAACCTCTTCAGCTTGTTCTTGATTGTAAGCCTCAAAATGGAAGGTTCGCTCTTCTTCTTCCGAACTATTAAGCTCTTCAACAGCATCCCGTTTAGTAGTACCAGATGCCATACCAGTAATTGAGATATCTGCAGTCAATTGAATGCAGCCACGTTCTGGTAAGTCGTAGTCAAATGAGTCGACAATAACAAAAATATCATCTAAACTTCGAATACGCTCTTGTGGAATCGTTACATCAATCGGAAAATGGTGCCTAATCTCTCCTGTTCCATCCTCATTTAATGTCACTTCCTCAATAGAACGAAATGCTACTTGCGATGCAAGTGACTCTGTTTCTTCAGAAGAAGTTGCGTTATTATTTGATCGATATTCACCTGTTAGTTTCAAACCACCGCGAATTAATACGTATTCCCCTTGTTCTTGTACAGTAATTTCTGGATCTAATGATAATGATATGATTTCGTCTACTTCCTGCCCTTTATTCAGCCACACTGATTCTTCAATGGAAAATGATAGCTTTGATGAATGATCTTGTGTCAACTACCTCTCCTCCTCGATTTATTATTTGAATTACTTCCGCAACTGAAGGAACACGTCCCGTTTAACGGACTTATACCAATACGTTAAAGATGTATGACAAGACTTGGGAAAATATGATTCTTTTAAGGAAAATTCCACATTAATTGTAAATAAAAAAGGTCCAACACTATATCTTAGTGCTAGACCCTCAAGAATATTACTATATTAACTTCGCAAACGCCTTTTCGGCAGCTGCAATTGTTTTTTCGATATCCTCATCCGTATGTTTCGTTGAAAGGAACATTCCTTCAAACTGAGATGGAGGTAATGATACACCTTCTTCTAACATATAACGGAAATACGTTGCAAAGCGATCTAGGTCAGATGTTTTTGCTGTTTCGTAGTTAATGACTTCTTGATCTGTGAAGAAAAACCCAACCATTGAACCTGCTAGGCTCGTTCTGTGTGGAATGCCATACTTCGTTGCAGCTTCCGATAAACCTTCAGCAAGCTTTTTCCCTAATCGATCAAATTCAGCATAATGATCTGGAGTTAGTTGAGATAATGTTTCATAACCAGCAGTCATCGCCAATGGATTACCAGATAATGTACCCGCTTGATAAATTGGTCCACTTGGTGCGATCATTTCCATGATCTCACGTTTACCACCATAAGCACCAACAGGAAGACCACCACCAATTACTTTGCCTAAACACGTAAGGTCAGGGGTAATTCCAAATACGCCTTGAGCACAATTGTAGCCAACACGGAATCCAGTCATTACTTCATCAAAAATTAGTAGCGATCCGTTTTTTGTAGTTATTTCACGGATTGCCTCTAAGAAACCAGGTTGTGGTAATACAACTCCCATATTCCCAGCTACAGGTTCTAAGATAACTGCTGCAATATCGTCGCCATATTGTTCAAAAGCGTAGCTTAAGCTTTCTAAATCATTATAAGGTACGGTTAACGTATTCATTGCAACAGCTTCTGGAACTCCTGGGCTATCAGGCAACCCTAATGTCGCTACACCTGACCCCGCTTTAATTAATAGAGAATCCCCATGACCATGGTAGCAACCCTCAAATTTTAAGATCTTATTACGACCAGTGTAGCCACGAGCTAAACGTAAGGCACTCATTGTTGCTTCGGTACCAGAGTTAACCATACGAACTACTTCAACACTTGGAACGCGCTCTATAACCAATACGGCCATTTTTGTTTCTAATTCACTTGGTGCACCAAAACTTGTTCCGAGCTCAGCGGTTTTCTTGATTGCTTCTGTTACCTGATCATCCGCATGTCCCAAAACAAGAGGTCCCCACGAAAGAACATAGTCTATGTACTCATTTCCATCAATATCAAAAATTTTCGAGCCTTTCCCTCGCTCCATAAATACTGGATCCATTTTCACTGATTTAAAGGCACGAACAGGACTGTTTACCCCACCTGGAAGTAATTCTTTAGCTTTTGCAAATGCTGCACTTGATTTTTCAAATGATCTCATTTTAATCCCCCTTCATAATATAGAGTGTAGAGAAAATGGCTCTACACTCTTTGATGAAAATTTAGCTAAGCCATTTGGCCACGTCTTTAGCAAAATAGGTAATGATTAAATCCGCACCAGCGCGCTTCATACTAATTAGCTTTTCCATAACAACAGCTTTTTCATCAATCCAACCGTTCATACTTGCACTTTTAATCATTGAATACTCACCACTTACATTATAAGCAACAACTGGAAAAGAAAAATTGTCTTTTACTTCACGAATGATATCTAGATAAGATAGCGCTGGTTTTACAATTAAAAAGTCAGCACCTTCTAAGACATCACTTTCTGCTTCACGAAGAGCCTCTAAACGATTGGCAGGGTCCATTTGATAGGTTTTACGATCACCAAATGAAGGAGCACTATGAGCGGCGTCTCTAAAAGGGCCATAAAATGCGGAAGCGTATTTAACTGCATACGACATAATTGGTATATGAGCAAATCCAGCTTCATCTAAGCCATGACGAATGGCTGCTACAAATCCGTCCATCATGTTTGAAGGAGCAATGATATCAGCACCCGCTTTTGCTTGTGAAACAGCTGTTTTCGCAAGAAGTTCTAATGTTGGATCATTTAGAACCGTTCCTTCTTCGATCACACCGCAATGCCCATGGTTCGTAAACTGACAAAGACATGTGTCAGCAATTACCACTAATTCCTGATTAAGTTTCTTAATCTTTCTTATTGCTTGTTGAACAATTCCATTTTCACAGTAAGCAGACGTCCCAACCTCATCTTTCTCCTTTGGCACTCCAAAAACAATGACAGAAACAATTCCTAAATCCGTAATCGATTGAATTTCTTCTTCTAACAAATCAAGTGATATCTGAAAAACTCCCGGCATAGAAGCAACTTCGTTCTTTTGGTTTTCACCCTCTACGACAAATAGCGGATAAATTAAATCTTCTTTCTTTAACTGAGTTTCTCTTACCATTGAGCGCAAATTGGCTGTTTGACGTAAGCGTCGATGTCTTTTGAATTCTAACATGATCTTTCCTCCTTTAGAGTTTCCATGATACTAGTAAGCATGCCTTGAATGGTATATTCTTCAGGTTCGATATGAACAGGTAGTCGATGTTTTAGCATAGTTTTTGTTGTAATTGGTCCAATAGAAACAAACATTAATTGTTCTATATACTCTCGCCACTTTGTCCCCTCTAATAAACGAACAAAATAGTCAACTGTTGATGAACTCGTAAACGTTACAATATCTATCTCGTGATTTTTAATGGCTCTATAGAGATGATCTTTCGAGCTTTTCTCAATGACAGTTTCATATACAGTTAGTTCTTGAACAAAAATCTGATTGGCACGTAATCCATCGGATATGACATCTCTAGCTAAGTTGCCACGTGGGATTAATACACGCTCTCCTCGATGAACAACCTTACTTAGACTTTGTAATAAACTCTCTGCTACAAAAGTTTCCGGTAATAAATCAGCTTTAAGGCCATAACTAAGTAGACTTTCTTCTGTTTTTTTTCCAACAACAGCAATTTTACAAGGAATTTTTATATCTCGCCTATAAGCCATGTATTCCTTCATGAAAAAGTCTATCCCATTTTTACTTGTAAAAACAATCCAATTATATGTATGTATTGTATTGATCGCATTGAGAATTGCTGTTTTGTCTGTTATACCAGTTATAGTAATAAGAGGTAACTCAATTGGAACTCCACCATTTTTCTGAATTTGAAATGAGAGAGCAGAAGCTTGCGCCTTTGCCCTCGTTACTAATATTCGTTTCCCTTGAAGAGACATTATATATCTAGGTCTGCCTTCACAGCATCAAGAATTTCTTTTGCACCTTTCTCAAGGAGCTTATTCGCTAATTCTATTCCTAAACTTTGTGGATCTGTCCCAACTAGTGTTTCCTGTAAAATTGTTTTCCCGTCTGGTGAACCAACTAAACCAACAAGAACGATTTCACCATTTGCGTTTAACTCCGCGTAGCCGGCGATTGGCACCTGGCAACCACCCTCAATTTTATGAAGGAATGCACGCTCAGCAGTTACACAGCGCTTTGTTTGCTCATCAGTAAATTTGTTTAAAAGCTCTCTTAATTCTTTATCATCTTCACGACATTCAATCCCTAACGCACCTTGCCCAACTGCTGGTACGCATAATTCAGAAGACAAATATTCTGTAACTACCTCTGAACTCCACCCCATCCGCTCAAGTCCTGCTGCAGCTAAAATAATCGCATCATACTCGCCGTCTTTACATTTTTTCAAACGAGAATCGATGTTCCCACGGATCCACTTAATCTCTAAATCTGGACGTTTAGCTAGAAGTTGTGCAGACCGGCGTAAGCTACTTGTTCCCACAACTGTTCCTGGCTCTAAGTCCATTAAACCTTTACCACTATTTGAAATGAGGGCATCACGAGGATCTACACGCTTTGGTACTGCTCCAATTGTTAAGCCAGGTTGTAAAACTGCAGGCATATCCTTCATACTATGGACAGCCATATCTATCTCATTATTAAGCATTGCTTGCTCAATTTCTTTCACGAATAAACCTTTTCCACCAACTTTAGATAAAGTTACATCTAGAATTTGATCACCTTTAGTCACAATCTTCTCAACTTCAAACTCGAAAGAATCGTCAATTTTCTTTAGTTGATCAATCACCCAATTCGTTTGAGTTAAAGCTAGCTGACTTTTTCTAGAACCAACAATAATTTTACGCATGATAAACCCCCATGAATAATTTTGAATTGTGAATTATGAATTATGAATTAAAGGCTTGAAGGAATTTCTACTTCAATTCAAAATTCACAATTTAACATTCACAATTATCTTTTAGTACCATAAATGAAACTTTGAAAGCGTTCCTGATAAAAAGTAATTAATTAATATAAGAAGGAAGCCGGCAATGTTCAGTAATACTAATGAATACCCCTGAATTTTGTTTACTACTCTTCTATATAAGTAATAGCCATAAACCACTAATACTAAAACTGAAGTAATTACCTTTGCATCAAGCCATGGTATTTGATCTAGAGCAACGGCTGCCCAAATAATCCCCAAGATCACACCCATTAATAATAGCGGGAAGCCAAGCATTGTAAACATAAATGCAAGATGCTCTGATTTAGACAAATCTCCAAAACGGATTAATCGCTTTCCCCACCGCTTCTTTTTCAACATTTGGTGCTGGTAATAATACATTATCGAGAAAATAAAGGCGAAGGTAAACGAACCATATGCCAATAATACAAGTGTTATATGAATAAACAACAACTCAAATGTTAAAAGCTCCTGCAATGTCGCTGGTACATCACCAGTAGGAACAAAAACACTAAAGGTCATGATTGCGAAACCGAAAATATTTGTGAAAAATACAAAGAAATCCACTTTAAAAAACCAATTTATAACTAGTGAAACACTCACGATTATCCACGCATAGAAGAAAAGCCCTTCAAACGATGTCATAATTGGCAAACGGTTGTACTCAACCATTCGTGAAATGAAAAAGATTGTCTGAAGTATCCAGACAATAGAAAGCAACCAGAAGGAGATACGATTTACCTTCTGGTTGTTGTGTAAGAAATCAACAAAATAGCCTATGACACTTAAACAATATAAAACCACAGTGAACATATAGATAAAATTCAACATTGCCGAAAAACTCCTCTCTTAGGAGCGAACTACAGCATCTCTTGGATAAGCTACGACTTCTAGCTTAACTTCTGCTTTCTCCCCTAACTGACTACAGGACTCTTTTTCCTCTGCAGCTTCCGATTCAAGGGCGAAAATTCTTGTAAACAATGCTAAAGACTCTTCTGCATCTGGTTCAGCAGCTAATTCTTTTGCAGCTACAATCGGATCACGTAAAAGCTGGTTCACAATACTCTTCATATGTTTACTTAACACTTTCTTTTCACGGTCTGATAAATTCGGTAATTTTCGCTCAAGACTAGCCATTGTTTCTTCCTGAACGGCAAGGGCTTTTGAACGTAATGAAGAAATAATAGGAACCACTCCTAACGTACTCAACCAGTTTTTGAAATCTGCTATTTCATTATCAATCATAATTTCAATTTTATCAGCTTCACGTTTTCGCTCATCTAGATTAGCTGCTACAATTCCTTCTAAGTCATCAATATCATACAAGTAAACACTTTCTAATTTACTTAATGAAGGGTCAATATCACGTGGAACTGCAATATCTACCATAAACAACGGACGACCTTTACGCTTTTTAAGAATAGATTCGACTATCTCTTTTGTTACTACATAATCTTTTGCCCCAGTAGAACTAATTAAGATATCCGCATCGACTAATGCCTCTGTTAATTCATTTAACGGTCTTGCGTCACCTAAAAGCTTATCAGCTAATTCAACTGCCTTAGTCATCGTTCTATTAATAACAGTTACTTTGCCTACACCATTGGCATGAAGATGTTTACCTGTAAGCTCACTCATCTTACCCGCACCAAAAATAAGGACGTGCTTATTTTTGAAATCACCAAATATTTTTTTTCCTAATTCAACAGCAGCATAACTTACAGAAACAGCATTTTCACCAATTGATGTTTCAGAATGCGCTCGTTTTGCTAAAGTAACGGCCTGCTTAAATAATTGATTGAAAACAGTACCTGTAGCTTGTTGCTCTTGCGCAAATAGAAAACTCTCTTTAATTTGACCAAGAATTTGTGTTTCTCCGACTACCATTGAATTTAATCCACAGGTAACTCGGAATAGATGCTCTATTGCACGATCATTTTCATAAATATCTAAATACTCAACAAAATCATCCATTGGTAGATCAAACCATTGTGATAAAAAATTCTTTATATAATATCTTCCCGTGTGTAATTGATCCACTACTGCATAAATCTCTGTACGATTACAAGTGGAAACGATTACACCCTCTAAGATGCTTTTCGTATTTATAAGCCTAGAAATCGCACTAGTTCGCTCCTCCCCTTGGAACGTAAACTTTTCTCGAATTTCAACCGGCGTTGATTTATAATTTAAACTAGTAACTAGGATGTGCACGTTTTTTCACCCCCAAATGGTTTCTTAACTCCATACTTTTCACGTGCGAAAAAATATATACCTACAACATATTATAACATGTCAACCAACTTGTACAAAAATATGATTGTGAACAGACCGTGAATTCATCATGGGAATTCCTGAAAAAGTAGGTCTAAATTTTACTAGGATAACCTTTTATTGTATCTTTTCGTACTTATCCAACTTTCATTCATCCATTTTAACATGTTTTTAGATTAATTACATTGTAAGAATGTAGAATTATTGCTAATCAGATAAAAGGTTGTCAAATTTAAGGGAATATGGTTTGATTTTAGAAAGAATATACATAATTGAGGAGAGAGAAAATGTGAAGCGACAAGGTATTTTCCCAGGTGTATTACTTATTGGTGTTGGACTTATCTTCTTACTGCAAAATTACAATATCCCATTTATTCAATCAGTTTTTTCATGGCCGTCTATTCTTGTCATAATCGGCTTAGCTTTTTTGTTTCAAGCCTATATTGGAAAAGACTATCATTCTATTTTTACTGGTATTTTACTAGTCGGTTTAGGAATTCACTTTCACGGCTTACATCTATTTTCATTTTGGCCAGATCACTGGGCGATGTTTACATTAATTATTGGTGTTGCTTTCCTTTTTAGGTATAGTAAAACAAAGAAGGATGGGCTTGTCCCGGGAGTGATTTTACTACTTATTTCATTGGTTGCTTTTATGTACAGTGAATTCGTTGATTTATTTGGATCTCTTTATAGCTATATAGAAAACTTCTGGCCAATTGCTTTAATAGTAGGAGGAATTTATTTATTGTTTTTTAGGAAATAATATAGATCATTACTTCCTAGGCTAAATTCGAGGACAGGGATTCCGTTATTCTATAAAAAAACGTAGTTTTTTGCTTTTCAAGGACAAGGGTTCTGTTAATTTTCCTAAAAATAACAGAACCCTTGTCCTTTTTTACAGTAATAACTGATCTTATGACCGCGAAAACTAGAAAAGTAGTAAAACCATAAAAATAGCGAAACCACTGGCCGTGAAATTTACCTGTTGTCATTCCAAAACTTTTCATTTGCATATTCCTCATTTTTTCTACAACTTCTTCTACCAAAGACCTCCTTCTTTCGTAAAAAACAACGATCATCTTCTATAATTCTTCACTCTTCTTACTAGTAATGTAATTATGAGTCGGAAAGTTTTTCCAAATGCTACTAGGGATTTCTCTAATAACCCTCGAAGTAAGAGGCTATGTAATGAAATAGAGGAGGCCTCCCATGAAATATATCTTTCAGTTAGTTATATTAAGTTTTTTAGTTGCTTGTGGAACAGTTGACAGTCAGTTTGGAGAAGCAAGTATTCTTGTAGACAAGATGTTTGACGTTAATACAAATGCTTTAGCCGCTGATAAGACCTTTATTAGTTCTGATGACCTCCTTGAAGTTCCACTACTATACAGTGAAAGTCAGCTTACTTCTATTGATGAAATCATAAAAAGCATAGACAAAGTAAAGGAGATTAAAGACGGTGTATTTCAAGGAGTGCTTGTAGAATTTCTTCCGCATAGTCTAGAACCAAGTATCGAGTTTTACACGTGGTTAAGAAACGATAAAATTGAATTGATTGATATCAATAAATTTAACGATGAGGTTACAACATATGGGTTTGAGATGGGACGCTTTTATTTGGATTTATGGGATAGAGTTGACGATTTTTATGTAAGTTACCATGATCTAGAGTTGACAGAAGAATTTTTAGTTGCTGGAAAACTAGGAAAAATGTATACATCCCCTATCACTATTGGTACAAGCAAAGATCAAGTAATTGCATTGAAAGGGGAGCCTATTGTTAGTGATTGGTACAATGGTGGAATTTTGTATTCTTATAACGATATCGTCTATATCTTTGATGAGAACGAGGTTGTAAAGGCCGTGAACATGCCTGGTAATCGAATTAAATCGATTTTGCAAGAAGTTCCAACGATGTTAGGTCAACCTTCGAGTATTCATTACTCAGAATTAGATAGCATCTTAACTTACTCTTACCAGCTAGGTAATTATGCGTTATCATTTGAAGCAGATCAAGAAACTTCGAGTGTCACAACAATCTGGCTCCATAAAAAATAAGAAGGCGAATTTTCGCCTTCTTATTTTTTATAACTGTTCTGGTTCATTTTTCTTCGAACCAAATAAATATGATTCCATAGTGCTCCAAGCCTTCTCTTTGCCATAACCGGTTTCAGAGGAGAAAACGACAATAGGATCATTAGGATCTTTATTTAATTTCTCTTTGATTACTTTTTCGTGCTTCTGCCATTTCCCTTTAGGGATTTTATCCGCTTTTGTGGCAATAATGATCACTGGTATTTCAAAATGCTTTAACCATTCATACATGGAAATGTCATCTTTTGTTGGTTCATGACGGATATCAATTAGCTGAATAACAGCTTTTAATGTATCACGGTTGGTAATATACGTTTCAATCATTCTTCCCCATGCGTCACGTTCACTTTTTGAAACTTTCGCAAAACCATAACCAGGTACATCAACAAAGTACATCATTTCATTAATGACATAGAAGTTAAGTGTTTGTGTTTTCCCTGGCCTTGATGAAGTTCTCGCTAAGTTCTTTCGGTTAATCATCTTGTTAATGAAAGAAGACTTACCTACATTCGAGCGTCCAGCAAGGGCAACCTCTGGATAGCCTGTTGCTGGATATTGCTCTGGTTTTACTGCACTTATTACTATATCTGATTGTGTAACCTTCATTTCTTCTCTCCTACTAGCGCATGCTTAAGTACTTCATCTAAGTGTGATACTGGTATAAATGTTAAATCATTGCGGACACTCTCTGGAATATCATCTATATCCTTCTCATTATCCTTTGGTAGAATAATAATTTTTAACCCTGCACGGTGTGCACTCATTGATTTTTCCTTTAACCCACCAATTGGTAACACTCGTCCTCTTAGCGTAATTTCACCAGTCATCCCCACTTCTTTACGAACAGCTCGACCAGTGAGGGCGGAAATAAGTGCTGTAGCCATGGTAATCCCAGCAGAAGGACCGTCTTTTGGTGTTGCCCCTTCAGGAACATGGATATGAATGTCATTTGTCTCATGGAAAGTTGGATCAATATGAAGCTCAGCCGAACGTGAGCGGATGTATGAAAATGCCGCTTGAGCAGATTCCTTCATGACATCACCTAGCTTACCAGTTAGGGTTAGTTTACCTTTACCAGGGGCAAGGGAAACTTCAATCGCAAGAGTGTCACCACCTGCAGAAGTGTAGGCTAAACCTGTTGCTGCACCAATTTGATCTACTTCCTCTGCAATGCCGTAACGGAATCTTGGCTTACCTAGCATTTGTTCAATCGTATTGGCAGTAACTACAACACGTTTTTTCTCATTTGATACGATAATCTTAGCAGCTTTCCGACAAAGAGTTGCCATTTGACGCTCTAAATTACGGACTCCAGCTTCTCGTGTATAATAGCGAACGACCTTTAACATTGCATCGTCCTTCACTTGAATTTTCCCTTTATCAAGTCCATGATCCTTCATTTGTTTAGGTAACAGGTAGTCTTTAGCAATATGAAGCTTTTCAACTTCAGTATAACCTGGAATATGAATGATCTCCATTCTATCAAGTAACGGACCTGGTATTGTACCAACATTATTGGCAGTCGTAATAAACATAACCTTTGATAAGTCATAAGGCTCTTCAATAAAATGGTCACTAAACGTATTATTCTGTTCTGGATCCAATACCTCTAATAAAGCAGATGATGGATCGCCTCGGAAGTCGCTAGCCATCTTATCTATTTCATCCAATAAAAATACAGGATTGATAGTTCCAGCTTTTTTCATTCCTTGAATGACTCTTCCAGGCATTGCACCGACATACGTGCGACGATGACCTCTAATCTCCGCTTCATCTCGAACACCACCTAAGGAAATACGGACAAAATTTCGATCTAATGAACGAGAAATCGAACGGGCTAAAGAGGTTTTCCCGACCCCAGGAGGTCCTGCTAAACATAGGATTGGACCTTTTAACTGGTTTGTTAACTGTTGAACAGCTAAATATTCAAGAACACGCTCTTTTACTTTTTCAAGTCCATAATGATCTTCATTTAAAATTGTTTCAGTACGATGAATATCTAATACATCTGTTGTTTCTTTATTCCAAGGAAGAGTGATTAACCACTCTAAATAATTGCGGATTACTGAACTTTCTGCTGATGTTGCTGGCATCTTTTCATAACGTTCAAGCTCTTTATAAGCCTTTTCTTCAATAGATTCAGGCATTTTTGCTTGCTCAATTCGCTCTTTAAAAGAATCAATTTCCCCTTCTTTACCTTCTTTGTCACCAAGTTCTTTTTGGATCGCCTTCATTTGCTCACGTAAATAGTATTCTTTTTGCGTGCGTTCCATAGACTTTTTCACTCGTTGACCAATTTTCTTTTCAAGCCCTAGCACTTCTTTTTCATTGTTAAGGATTTCAATTAATTTACTTAAACGATCTTTTACAGAAATTGTTTCTAATATTTCTTGCTTTTGAACGATCTTTAGAGGAAGATGTGACGCAACAACATCTGCCAAACGTCCAGGTTCTAGGATATCAGCAACTGAAGCTAATGTCTCAGCTGATATTTTCTTTGAAAGCTTTATATATTGATCAAATTGATGTAAAACGTTTCTCATTAAGGCTTGTTCTTCCGCATCACCACTTATTTCATCATCAATAAGGGTCATTTCCACTTCAAAATATTCTTCATTTTCAAGAAAACGTTCTACTTTCGCCCGTTGTAACCCTTCAACTAATACCCGTATCGTACCATTTGGTAATTTCAGCATTTGTTTTACTTTTGCGAGGGTACCAATTGTATAAATTTCATTTTCGGTAGGTTCATCTATGGCAATTTCACGTTGGGTTGCTAAGAAAATGGTATGGTCATTAACCATCACTTGCTCTAGAGCTTGAACAGATTTACTTCTCCCCACGTCTAGATGAAGTACCATTGTTGGATAAACAAGTATTCCGCGTAACGGCAAAAGGGGAATAACTTTTGTTTCTTTCTCCATTATGTATACACCTCCATATAACACCATCTCACTAAGAAGAGATAGTATTTAACTTTTGTCAGCATGTAAAATGCAATTACATCAAATCATTATCTAGTTGCCAGTTATAGTTAATCTTGTACAATTTTATCCTATCGTACCATCTTTGTCTAATATAACTCAATTAGAGTTAAGTAAGAAGGGGATGGTTCTTCTCCCCTTCTTTATCTTTATATTGGTGTTGGATCATTTAAAGCATTAATAGCACTTGCAGGGATAACCTCTTCATCTGAGGAGAATTCTTCCGCAACGAAGGATAGGTCAAATACTTCTTGAAGAGTTTGTACGGCAATGACCTCTATGTCGGATTGCTCGCTAAAGATTGATTGGTAATTTTCAATAGGGACTATGACACGTTTTGCTCCTGCTTGTTTTGCAGCTTCTACTTTTGCTACAACACCACCAATTGGTTTTACCGTCCCATGAATACTTAACTCCCCAGTCATGGCTAATGAGTTATCTACTTTAATATCATGGATCGCAGAATAGATGGCTGTAGCCATAGAAATACCTGCAGAAGGTCCATCTATTGGTGTTCCTCCTGGAAAGTTTACGTGGATGTCATAATCATCCGTTGGAACTCCCATTCGTTTTAATACGGTTAGAACATTTTCTACTGAGCCTTTTGCCATACTTTTTCTTCGAATTGATCGACTACGATCACCTGTACTTTCTTCTTCTGCAATACCAGTAATGTTAATTTTACCATTACCCTTATCTTCATAAGCAGTAACCTCAATTTCAATTATTGCTCCTAAATTTGGTCCGTAAACTGCCAATCCGTTAACCAAACCAACTTTTGGTTCCTGATGGATATTTTTTTCTGGACGAGGCGAACGTTGACTCGAATGAATTACCCATTCAACATCAGATAGCTTTATTTGTTTTCGATCTTCAGCTGTTGCGATACCTGAAGAGATTTGTACAATGTTAACTGCCTCACGACCATTTGTAGCATACTTAGAGATTAAATCTAAAACTCCATCTTCATATTCAAACTCAATCTTTTGTACAGCTTTCTTTGCTACTTTAATTATTTCAGAAGGTTTTAAAGCCCTAAAATAAACTTCTAAACAACGGGAACGGATCGCAGGTGGAATTTCTGCTGGTGTTCTCGTTGTTGCCCCAATAAGTCTAAAATCTGCTGGAAGGCCATTTTTAAAAATATCATGAATGTGTTGGGGAATTTGTGTATTCTCTTCACTATAATATGCACTTTCTAAGAAAACTTTGCGATCTTCTAGAACCTTTAGTAACTTATTAAATTGAATAGGGTGGAGTTCACCGATTTCATCGATAAACAAGACACCACCATGTGCTTTCGTAACTGCACCTGGTTTTGGTTGAGGAATACCTGCTTGCCCCATTGCACCTGCTCCTTGGTAAATTGGATCATGGACTGAGCCAATTAAGGGGTCAGCAATTCCACGTTCATCAAACCGAGCGGTAGTCCCATCTAGTTCAATAAATACACTTGAACTTCTAAAGGGTGACGTAGGATTTTTTTTTGCTTCTTCTAATACTAATCTTGCTGCAGCAGTCTTTCCTACACCTGGTGGTCCATAGATAATAATATGTTGTGGATTTGGCCCGCATAAAGCAGCTTGTAAAGAGCGTATTCCATCTTCTTGCCCTACAATTTCATCAAAGTTCTTAGGTCGAACCTTTTCAGAGAGTGGTTCACTAAGCTTAATCGCTCTCATTCTGCGCAGTTGTTCTAGCTCTTTTCTTGATTCTTTATCAACTGAAACCCGTTGTGTTCTCTGACTTTTTAACAGGTTCCAAAAATAAAGACCAATAATTATCCCAAAAAATAGTTGGATTAACAATGCAATTCCTGTCCAATTCATGAAGTAACCTCCTACATTTTTTCAAGATCGATTGACTTTAGTATCTCCGGTAATGAATGGAGTAATCTTCAAAATGTGAGAAGGGAATAATTGTTAGTAACTATATGGTGAATATACAAAAGCTAGCGACCTATAGAGATCGCTAGCTTTTTTTTATGCACTTTCTTTTGGAACTTGTTGAATAACTTCGCCATCCTTTGTTTCGAGCACAGGTAATGCTTTGTCTCTAACGACCTCAGCAGTTATCTTACATTTCGCAATGTCATCGCGAGAAGGTAATTTAAACATAACATCTAGCATGATACCTTCAATGATTGAACGGAGACCGCGAGCACCAGTTTTGCGTTCTATTGCTTGTTTAGCAACTTCAACTAACGCATCTTCAGTAAAGGATAGCTCTACATCATCAAGCTCTAATAATTTTTGGTATTGCTTAACTAAAGCATTTTTTGGCTTGGTCAAAATTTCAATTAGTGCTGCTTCATCTAGCTGCCCTAAACTCGAAATAACTGGTAAACGTCCAATAAATTCAGGGATTAAGCCAAAACGTAGTAAATCTTCTGGTAATACTTTTGATAAATATTCACCTGGTTTTAGTTCTTCCTTAACTGCGTCAGAACCAAAACCAATCACTTTTTTACCTAGACGGCGTTTAATAATTGACTCGATACCGTCAAATGCACCACCACAAATAAACAGAATATTTGTAGTATCAATTTGGATGAACTCTTGATGAGGATGCTTTCTCCCACCTTGTGGTGGAACACTTGCTGTTGTACCTTCAAGAATTTTCAATAATGCTTGCTGGACACCTTCACCTGATACATCTCTAGTAATTGATGGGTTCTCCGATTTACGAGCAACCTTGTCAATTTCATCAATATAAATAATCCCTTTTTCAGCCTTTTCAACATCATAATCAGCAGCTTGGATTAGTTTTAATAAGATGTTCTCAACATCTTCACCAACATACCCAGCTTCTGTTAAACTCGTTGCATCAGCGATAGCAAACGGCACGTTTAGAATACGAGCCATTGTTTGAGCAAGAAGTGTTTTACCGCTTCCTGTTGGTCCAATCATACAAATATTACTTTTTGAAAGTTCAACTTCATCGCCTTTTTGGCCTGAGTTAATACGTTTATAGTGGTTATAAACTGCTACTGATAAAGTTTTCTTTGCTTGTTCTTGACCGATTACATAGTCATCTAAGATTTCTCTGATTTCCTTTGGCTTAGGAATATCTTGAAAATCTACTTCTTCTTCAGTGCCAAGCTCTTCTTCAACAATTTCTGTACAAAGCTCGATACATTCATCACATATATATACGCCAGGTCCGGCGACAAGCTTTCTTACTTGGTCTTGTGTTTTACCACAGAAAGAACATTTAAGTTGACCTTTTTCATCATTAAATTTAAACATAAACATTTCACCCCTCAAAGTTAGTTCTATATCTTCACATATGTTTACTAAAATTGACTTGACTTACATCCGTATTTCATTATGTATTGAATTTTAACATAGTTACATGAATAAGCGCTAATAGAAGCACCTATACTTCTCAAATTATATGTATTTTCGTTGTTAAATAAAACTTTATATTGTAAACCAAATGCTTTTAAAGAATATGTAAAGATATAAATAAGTATATGTATTTAGTTCAATTTTTACCTCTCTTTTCCCTCCTTAATCAGCAGAAAAACTTGGCAGTATGTATTGAAAAGAAACATAGAGTAAATATTTTACATTACTTTAGTATAAAACAAGGCACGATAAGATCGCGCCTTGTTCATATTTATTATTACGCAGATTTGCTGTTTTCTACAAGGAAATCTACTGCTTTACGTACTTTTAAGTCAGCTTTTAAAGCATCAATTCCGCCTTGCATTGCTAGAATTTGTTTTAACTCATCTACAGAACGTTGGTAAAGTTCTGCCATTTTTTCTAATTCAGCATCAACATCTGCATCAGATACTTCAAGTTTTTCTGCTTCTGCAATTGCTTCAAGAGTTAAGTTGATACGAACTCTCTTATCAGCATCTCCTTTAAACTGTTCACGCATACCATTTTCATCTTGACCAGAGAACTGGTAGTACATGTCTAAGCTTAATCCTTGCGACTGTAAGCGTTGACCAAACTCTTCTAACATGCGATCAACTTCAGTAGCAATCATTGCTTCAGGAATATCAACTGTTGAGTTTTCAGCAGCTTTTTCAACTAACGTATCACGTTTGTGGTGATCTGCTTCAGTTGCTTTGTCTTGAGTCATTTTTTCTTTGATATCTGCTTTTAACGCATCCAAAGTTTCAACTTCTTCATTAACATCTTTTGCAAACTCATCATCTAAGTTTGGAAGTTGCTTACGTTTAATATCATGAACTGTTACTTTAAATACAGCTGGCTTTCCAGCAAGGTCAGTTGCATGGTACTCTTCTGGGAATGATACTTCAACGTCTTTTGATTCTCCAGACTTAACACCTACTAATTGCTCTTCAAAACCTGGAATGAAAGATCCTGAACCGATTTCTAATGAGTAATTTTCACCTTTACCACCTTCGAAAGCAACTCCATCAACAAAACCTTCGAAGTCGATAACTGCTGTATCACCATTTTCGATAGTTCCATCTTCAACAACGGTTAATTCTGCATGCTTTTCTTGAAGACGTTTTAATTCTAACTCAACATCCTCGTCCGTTACAGTTGTTTCCAATTCTTCAACTTCTAAACCTTTATATTCACCAAGTTGTAATTCTGGCTTAACTGTTACAGTAGCCTTAAAGACTAAGTTTTGACCTTTGCCCATTTGCTCAACGTCAATTTCAGGACGGTCAACTGGCTCGATCTTTGTTTCAGTAATTGCTGCAGCATATGCACTTGGTAATAAGATGTCTAAAGCATCTTGATATAGAGACTCTACACCAAAACGTTGTTCGAACATTGCACGAGGAATTTTCCCTTTACGGAATCCCGGTACATTTACTTTCCCTACTACTTTTTTGAATGCTTGATTTAAAGCATCATCAACTTGTGCAGCTTCTACTTCAATTGTAAGAACGCCTTGGTTTCCTTCTAACTTTTCCCATTTTGCAGTCATTTATTCTTTCCCTCCAACATTTTCATTCGTGTTAAGTATTTGTGGTATTTAAGACTAGGCTTGTTTCTTATGTAATAACAAAAACCTAAATTTTTTCCATACTTTATGACAAAGCACGAAAAGTATATGCTAATCCACCTTTTACAACCACTCTATTATAACATACAGCTATAGCATTTCAACTGTCAGATATTAGTTTTACAGATAGTCTTTAGACATACGAAAAAACAGATATGTATTTAAACACCTTTAAACGTTTCCTGCTCAATTATGTTAATTTTCAAGGAACATTGTTGCACCTCAGCTACTTTCACTCCATATTGGTTTGCTAAATGACGCTCATCTTCCTCAATACCCGTCATTTCTGCACCTGTTTTATGTAGGGCAGCAGCCCATATGGATGGGGTAAAAGGTTCTGGTGAAAACGGGTAAAGTGCCAAAAGATAATGGCTCCATAACTGACGTACCACATCAAATAAGCTAGGGTTATCATTTTCTAGATGCCGAGCTACAATCGTCAATGTCTCATTTCTAAATTCCTCATTTAATTCGTGATCTATTTCAGAAATGTTTATATCTAACACTTTACCGAACTTATGTATTTCAATGTTTTCTTCCACTTTTTTTTCTTTTAAAAGCTGTAAAATCAAACTCTTTAAAATAGGGTCTTGCTTACCATCTTTCAAAAAGTCCTTCACAGACTCAAAGAAAATATGGTTTGACTTTTTACCAAGCATCTGAATAGCTATCCACTGTTTTTCTGGAGAACCTTCATTAAGCATGAGTATAAGTTCTTCTGAAGCAAATTGGATATCGTCAGCAATCTCTATTGGAGTACCATCATCGACCATTTGGCGGCTAAAATGTAACAAATGGTAAAACGATTCTGCTAGGTTAGCTGGAAGCTTTTCTTCTTCCATTATCCCTTCAAGCATAGTTACTACCTCAGCGTAATGCCCTAATTGCACTAATAACGAAATATGTACTTGAAGAATGTCGTAATAATTACCGATATCCTCTTTCAACATGTTCTCAGTTACATCTTTTGCTTCCTCTAGTCTACTTTGTTCAATAAGGCTCAATGCAACCCCAAATCTTCCTTGAGGATGATCAGGTTCTATGTTTAAGGCTTGTTCAAAGTAGGAATGTGCCTGTGAAAAACGTTTCTCTTTTAGGGAGTCCATACCTTTCCCTACTAGTTTATCCACAACGCCAGGAAACAAAACCACCTTATCTTGTCGCTTTTTTTGTTCCTCACTCATGAAACATTCGCTCCACTCTTTCAGCTTAGTTTCTTCTCAGTTTACCATTCCAAAAATTGAATTACAACGAAATGGAACTAACTGTGATAGCTAAGTGATGTATTTCCAAGAAAGAAGCAATAATTATGTAAAATTAAAAATTAAGGGGCTGATTATGCAGCCCCTTAAAAGGTATTACGACCGTCTTACCTCTTCATAATTGCTAATTTGCTCCTCATATTTTAAAGTAACCGAAATTTCATCCCACCCATTCATGAGCATTTCTTTCCAGTATGGATCAATTGTGAAACTAGCTAAAAAACCTTCTGGATCAGTGACTTCTTGTTTTTGTAAATTGATAGTGAGACGATAACTATCTTTTTCTGCTTTCTCTAATAGATGCTCCACTTCATCTTCACCTAATCTGATCGCTAATATTCCGTTTTTTACGCAATTATTATAAAAAATATCAGCAAAACTAGGCGCAATGATTACTTGAAAGCCATAGTCTTGTAGAGCCCACGGAGCATGTTCCCTTGATGATCCACAACCAAAATTATGGTTTGCAACTAATATTGTTGCTCCTTCATTATGAGGTTGGTTTAACTCAAAATTCGGGTTATTAGTACCATCAGATTGAAAACGCCAATCATAAAATAAATATTGGCCAAATCCTGTTCGTTCAATTCGTTTTAAAAATTGTTTAGGAATGATTTGATCTGTATCAACATTTACACGATTTAATGCTGCAGTATTACCTTCATGAATAACAATTCCAGCCATAGTAAAAATCTCCTTTCAATTATTTATTTTCTATACCGTTGCCTCTGAGAATGTTCGTACGTCAACAAATTTCCCTGCGATTGCTGCAGCAGCAGCCATTGCAGGACTAACAAGGTGTGTTCGAGCCCCTTTCCCTTGGCGCCCTTCAAAATTCCGGTTGGAGGTAGATGCACACCGTTCTCCTTCTGGAACAAAATCTGGGTTCATGCTTAAACACATACTGCATCCAGACTCACGCCATTCAAAGCCAGCCTCTAAGAATATTTGGTCCAAGCCTTCTGCTTCTGCTTGTAATTTAATTTTTTGACTACCAGGAACAACCATTGCCCTAATCCCTTGAGCCACTTTCCTACCTTTTGCTACTTTGGCTGCAGCTCTTAAGTCACTCATACGTGAGTTCGTACATGAGCCAATAAAGACATGTTGAATTTCCACATCCTTCATTGACATGCCCGGGACAAGCCCCATGTAATCTAGTCCTTGTTCAATTGCTCTTTTGTCTGTATTTGTAACTGCATCATTTGGATTAGGAATGAAACCATTAATCCCAATACCTTGTGATGGATTAGTCCCCCAGGTAACCTGTGGTTCAATTTCAGAGGCTTCAATTTCTAATGTCAAATCATACTCAGCCCCCTCATCAGTAGCCAGTTGCTTCCATTTATTAACCGCTACTTCAAACTCTTCTCCTGCTGGAGAAAATTGTTTTCCTCTTAAGTACTCAAACGTAACATCATCAGGGGAAATTAATCCGGCTTTGGCTCCTGCCTCAATACTCATATTACAAATTGTCATTCGCTCTTCCATTGTCATATTGCGAATTGCTTCTCCTGTAAATTCAATAACGGAACCTGTTCCGAAATTAACGCCGAACTTCGCAATAATACCTAAAATAACGTCTTTGGCAGTTACTCCTAAAGGTAGGTCGCCTTTTACATGAAGTTGTAATGTTTTAGGTTTTAATTGCCATAGTGTTTGTGTACTCAAAACGTGCTCCACTTCACTTGTCCCAATCCCGAATGCTAGTGCACCAAATGCTCCATGTGTGGATGTATGGCTATCTCCACAAACAATTGTTTTTCCTGGTTGGGTCAATCCAAGCTCTGGACCAATGACATGTACGATCCCATTTTCAGGACTCTCTAAATCTGCAATAGTAATACCGAACTCTGCACAATTATCTGAAAGAGTATTCATCTGCTTTTTGGCAATTTCATCTGTGATTATATAGCGGTTAACAGTTGGGACATTATGGTCCATCGTCGCAAACGTAAGGTCAGGACGTCGCACGTTTCTACCTTTTAAACGCAACCCTTCAAATGCTTGGGGAGAAGTCACCTCATGTACCATGTGAAGATCAATATATAAAAGGGTTGGTTTCCCTGCTTCTTCGACAACGGTATGCTCTTCCCAGATCTTTTCAATAATTGTTTTTTTCGTCATCCAGATCCTCTCCTTTGAGAATGTAAAATGCTAAATGTAGAATCTAGAATTCTTAATTCTTAATTTTACATTCAATATTTTCTATAACTTTATCCGTCATTTTTTCTGTATTTAAGATTTGCTCACCTTTTTCAGCGATATCTCCAGTCCGGTATCCAGCTTCTAACACATTGGAAACTGCTGTTTCAATCGCATCGGCTTCTTCTGATAGGAAGAACGAATAACGTAGCATCATCGCTACTGATAGAATTGTTGCTAATGGGTTAGCAATTCCTTTTCCGGCAATATCAGGTGCTGACCCATGTATCGGTTCAAAGAGTCCAGGCCCGTCACTACCAATACTAGCGGAAGGAAGCATTCCTAAAGAACCCGTTAGCATTGATGCCTCATCACTTAAAATATCACCAAACATGTTTTCCGTAACGATCACATCAAATTGTTTTGGATTACGAATCAGCTGCATGGCTGCGTTGTCAACAAGCATGTGCTCTAATTGTACATCCGGGTATTCTTTTGCAACCTCTTCCGCTACCTCCCGCCATAGTCGACTAGACTCTAAAACATTAGCTTTATCAACTGAAGTCACTCTTTTGTTTCGTATTCTCGCTAATTCAAAAGCTTTTATAATAATTCTTTCAATCTCAGATTTTTTGTAATACAGGGTATCTACCACTACTTCACCATCAGGACCTTGTCTTCGCTCTTGAGGTTGACCAAAATATAACCCACCCGTTAACTCGCGAACGATCATAAGATCAACACCTTCAATAACTTCTCTTTTTAATGTTGACGCATCTAGTAAACTTCTTTGCGCTGTAACAGGTCGTAAATTAGCATATAATTCAAGCGCTTTCCGGATCCCTAATAAACCTTTTTCTGGACGCATATGACCTGGGAGTTTATCCCACTTCGGTCCACCTACTGCACCCAACAGAACGCCATCACTAGCTTTACATAAATCAATAGTCTCTTGCGGAAGAGGGGTACCTTCCTCGTCTATGGCAATTCCTCCTAATTTTGCATAATGGTAAGTAAACTCGTGATTATATTTATCTCCGATTACATCTAATACTTTAACTGCCGCATTAATTACCTCAGGACCAATGCCATCCCCTGGAATTACAGTAAGTTTTTTTTTCAACGTCCTTCCCCCTTAGAAAGCAGGCTTAAGAATTGAATTCTTAAGCCTGGATAGTAGAATTTACGAATGCACTTTTATTGATAAATCTTCTTTTAATTTCCGATTTAAAATACGATTAACTGCATTAATATAGGCTTTTGCAGATGCCTCTAGGACATCATGGGCTGTTCCACGCCCGCTCGTTTCAGTTTCTTGATAATTGATTTTTACGTATACTTCAGCTAATGCATCACGACCGCCACTAACAGATTGAATTCGATAGTCTAATAGTTTAATAGGGGACGTAATCATTCGTTCTAGAGTATTGTAAATCGCTTCGACACTACCTGATCCTGTCGCTGCTTCTTGTAGTTCTAAACCTTCAGGAGTAGTCATAGTAATAGTGGCTGTAGGTATGTTGTTTGTGCCATAGTTCACTTGTAATTGCTGAACCTTGTAGTAGGCAATCGCTGCTGCCACTCTTTCTTCTGTAAGAATAGCAAATATGTCCTCCTCAGTTACCTCTTTCTTTTTATCAGCTAAGTCTTTAAATGCTATAAACAAACGATTTAATTCTTCATCATTCACTGAATAACCTAGCTCTTTAATTTTTTCTTTAAAAGCATGGCGACCTGAATGCTTACCCAACACCATTCGGTTTGATGAAACACCTACTAACTCTGGTGTAATAATTTCATAGGTTGTTTTTTCCTTTAGAACACCATCTTGGTGAATGCCAGACTCGTGAGCAAATGCATTTGCACCAATAATCGCTTTATTGTTAGGGACTACCATCCCAGTAAGTTTACTCACCAATGTGCTTGTTCTCTTAATCTCGTGAAGCTTCAAGCGTGTCTGTGCATGATAGTAATCACTTCGAATTTTTAGAGCAACTGCTATTTCTTCTAACGCTGCGTTGCCTGCTCGTTCCCCAATCCCGTTGATTGTACACTCAACCTGACCTGCACCGTGTTCAATAGCTGATAATGAATTGGCAACAGCCATTCCTAAATCGTCATGACAATGGGTTGATAAGATTGCACGATCAATGTTACGAACATTTTCTTTTAAGTATTTAAAAATATGTCCGATTTCATGTGGAGTAATATAACCAACCGTGTCAGGAATATTAATGACCGATGCTCCTGCATCAATCACTTGTTCAATAATCCTCACCAAGAAGTTTAGATCAGACCTACAGGCATCTTCTGCTGACCACTGAATAGTAGGGAAAAACTTAGCCGCATATTTGACAGTTTCCACAGCTGTTTCAATTACTTGTTCAGGAGACTTCTTTAATTTATGGACCATATGAATAGGAGAAGTTGCAATAAAGATATGCAACCTTGGTTCAATACCGCCTCTTAACGCCTCCCAAGATGTATCAATATCTTTTTGAATAGAACGTGACAAACCAGTTACAGAGCAACCTCGTACTGTATCAGCAATAGCTTTCACTGAACGAAAGTCACCAGGTGATGAAGCGGGAAATCCCGCTTCAATAATATCTACGTTTAACCGCTCTAATTGTCTGGCAATTTCTAATTTTTCCTCAAAGTTTAAGTTAACCCCTGCAGATTGTTCTCCGTCTCTTAATGTCGTGTCGAAGACATTAATTTTTCGCACTTGTCACCACACCTTTTGATTTCGCTTTAACAAACGGCATCATTTCACGAAGCTGCCTGCCCACTACTTCAATTGGGTGTTGTTTTTCTCGAGCATTAATTGCGTTAAATTCTGGTCGATTCGCTTGATTTTCTAAAATCCAACCTTTTGCAAATTTTCCAGTCTGGATGTCAGTTAAAATATCCTTCATTGCTTGTTTCGTTTGGTGTGTTACAACACGAGGTCCTGATACAAAGTCTCCCCACTGTGCAGTGTCTGAAATTGAGTAACGCATTCCTTCCAAACCACTTTCATACATTAAGTCGACAATTAATTTTAGTTCATGTAAACACTCAAAATATGCAACTTCTGGTTGATAACCAGCCTCCACTAGCGTTTCAAAACCTGCCTTTACTAAAGCCGTTGTTCCACCACAAAGAACCGCCTGTTCCCCAAACAAATCTGTTTCTGTTTCTTCTTGAAATGTCGTCTCAAGAACTCCAGCACGAGCCGCACCAATTTGTTTCGCATAAGCTAAAGCTAATTCTTTTGCTTCACCAGTGGCATCTTGATAGACTGCAATTAATCCCGGTACACCTGCTCCCTCTGTATACGTACGTCTAACTAAATGCCCAGGGCCTTTAGGTGCTACTAAAAATACATCAACATTATCAGGGGGAGTAATTTGGCTAAAATGAACATTAAATCCATGTGCGAATACTAATGCCTTTCCTGCTGTCAAATTAGGTTCAATTTCTTCTTTATAAATCTTTGGTTGATATTCGTCAGGTAATAGAACCATGATCACATCAGCTAAGGCTGATGCATCATTAACTGATAAAACCGTTTGGCCGTCAGCTACAGCCTTATCCCAAGATCCTCCTTTACGAAGGCCAACTACAACATCTACTCCACTTTCTTTTAGGTTTAGTGCATGTGCATGACCTTGTGAACCGTATCCAATTACCGCTACCTTTTTCCCTTGTAAAACTGTTTCATTTACATCCCCGTTATAATATACCTTTGCCATTTCTCAACATCTCCCTTTTTAATATAATTAGTAGTTTGAATATACTTAGTGAGTAACTCACAATCTATTCATAATCCAGAATTCATAATTTGAATATTGCGACTTTTAGAGGTGTAACTAGTTAATTAGAGAAACCCTTTGTTCATTATTAGAAGTTTTATTTCCTCTCTTAAAGGCTGTTATACCAGTCCTTGCTAGTTCTTTAATCCCGAAAGGATGAAGTAATTCTATTAATGCCTCAACCTTTTGTTGATCGCCTGTTACTTGAACTGTCATTGTTTCTCTGCCAACATCCAAGATCACAGCTCGGAATGGATTAATAGTTGCTGCAATTTCACTACGGTGCTGAGCCGTTGCAAAAACTTTGATTAAGGCCAATTCGCGAGAAACGATTGATTCATCAGTAATATCAGAAACTTTCAAAACATCTACTTGTTTGTTTAATTGTTTAATTACTTGTTCAACGCTTTTCTTGTTATCAACTACAACAACAAACGTCATTCTTGATATCGCTGGGTTTTCTGTGTGTCCTACAGTTATGCTTTCGATGTTATAATGTCTTCTGGCCAACATTCCTGTTACACGGTTCAAAACTCCTGAAACGTTATTTACTGTTGCGGTAATAATTCGTTTCATTCTGGTTTCACTCCAATCATTTCATGTAAACCTGCTCCAGGCGCTACCATTGGGTAAACATTTTCTTTTTCCGCTACCCTGAAATCAACCAAGACAGGTCCATCATGGTTCAGCATTTCTTCAACAGCAGCATCTAAGTCTGCGAGATGATCGACTCGCATCCCTTTAATATCGTAAGCTTCCGCTAATTTAACAAAATTAGGTTGGACTGGAAATAATGAATTCGAATAGCGCTCTTCGTAGAAGATTTGTTGCCATTGACGCACCATACCTAATGATGCATTATTCACAATCACAAGTTTCACTGGTAGCCTCATTTCTTGAAGCAGTGATAGTTCTTGCAAAGTCATCTGGAAACCAGCGTCTCCCATCACTGCGATAACAGGTGTACTTGGTTCTGCTATTTGAGCACCAATCGCTGCAGGAAAACCAAATCCCATCGTTCCTAAGCCCCCTGAGGTTACCCAGCGGTTTGGTTTATTAAATTTGAAGAATTGTGCTGTCCACATTTGGTGTTGGCCAACATCTGTTGTAACAATCGCCTCACCATTCGTTTTTTCATAAATGCGTTCAATAAGTTGCTGAGGTTTAATAACAGATGGATCTTCGTTATACCATAAAGGATATTCTACCTTTAGTTGGTGCAACTCTTCGTTCCATACCGCATTCGGTCCTTTTAAACCGTTTTGAGCAACAAGCTCTTTTAGAGCTTCTTTAGCGTCAGCAACAATTGGAATATGAGTCTCAATGTTTTTGCCGATCTCAGCTGGATCAATGTCAATATGAGCAATTTTGGCTGTCGGCGCAAACTTTTGAAGATTCCCCGTTACACGGTCATCAAATCGACTACCAATACTTATTAATAGATCGCTTTGATAGATTGCCATATTTGCAGCGTAAGTACCATGCATCCCTGCCATCCCTAGAAATAATTTATGAATACCTGGGAAAGCCCCTAGACCTAATAACGTGGAAGCTACCGGTATTTGTTGCTGTTCAGCATATTCCAGTAATTCTCTTGAGCCTTTGGCGTGTAATACACCCGCTCCAACTAAGATCACTGGCTTTTTAGCACTACTAACAGCTTCGACTAGCTTTCTAATCTGTAATTTATTTGGAAGATATGTCGGTTGATACCCAGGTAAATTAACCTCTTTGCTATAGTCAAATATTCCAGTTTCAATTGAAACATCTTTTGGTAAATCAATAAGGACAGGACCAGGTCTTCCTGTAGTAGCAATATGAAAAGCCTCTTTAATTATTCTAGGTAACTCATCAGCACTTCTAACTTGATAGTTGTGTTTTGTAATTGGCATTGTAATTCCTATTACATCTGATTCTTGGAATGCATCTGTTCCAATAACTGCTGTACTTACTTGACCAGTGAAAATGACTAATGGTAATGAGTCCATCATGGCATCAGCAATACCTGTGACAACGTTTGTGGCACCTGGACCAGAGGTTACAATGACAACTCCTGGTTTCCCAGAAACTCTTGCATAACCCTCGGCTGCATGGATGGCACCTTGTTCATGCCTAGCCAAAATGTGACGAATACCATCCTTATAGATCTCATCAAAAGTAGGTAAGATTGCTCCTCCAGGATATCCGAAAATTACGTCAACATTCTCTGCTTTTAACGCTTCAACTAACATCGAAGACCCCGTCATCACCTTTTTTTCATGATTTGCAATAGTTTCCTTTTTTCTCAACTTGGTACTCATTTTTATCCCCCTTACAAGTTGATATGAATTCATCAGCACTTGTGCTGTTTTGACCACAACTATTTTTCAAATGAATAAAAACTCCCTATTTTTAAAAACAAAAAACCTCTCACCACCTAATGAAAGCGCAAAGACGCTATCGGTAAGGGGTGAAAAGGTTTCTTTTCACGGTACCACCCTTTTTCATGGCTATTTCCTCAAATAACCACCTCAGGAACGAATAGTTCGTTCATTTTTGATAACGAGTGACGGTATCACTCGGTCAATACTACTAAGAATTTCTTCTTTTTCATATTGACACTCAGAGGTGAGTTCGGAACAAGGGGTACCACCGTTTCGCAGCAACAACGGCTCTCTGAAGATACGTACCTTATTCTTACTTTTCCTCTTCAACGTTTTTCTGTATTAAAACTTCACTGTAAAAAAAATTAGTATTTCATCACTCCACCAGTATTGGCAGAGGTTACTAGCTTTGAATATCTAGCGAGATAACCTTTTTTCACTTTTGGCTCTGGCTCTACCCAAGATTTTTTTCTATTTGCTAACTCTTCTTCGGATACGTCTAGGTGAATGGTACGGTTAGGTAAATCAATGACAATTCGATCACCGTTCTCTACAAGAGCTATTGGACCACCATCCGCAGCTTCTGGAGATATATGTCCAATGGATATACCTCTTGAGGCTCCTGAAAACCTTCCATCAGTTATCAACGCTACCTTTGTACCTAATCCACGACCCATAATTGAAGAAGTTGGTGCTAACATTTCTGGCATTCCTGGACCACCTTTTGGTCCTTCGTATCTGATTACTACTACATGACCTTCTTTAACAGAACCATTGTTAATTCCTTCTAAGGCTTCATCTTGTGAGTTGAATACAATTGCTTCTCCATCAAAGGTTTGGATACTAGGATCAACCCCACCAACCTTAATGACACCGCCATCTGGGGCAATGTTTCCAAATAGGATTGAAAGACCACCTACTGGACTGTATGGATTTTCTTTACGACGAATAACTTCATCATTTGTAATCTCTGCATGTTTTACATTTTCATATAAAGATTTTCCCGTAATCGTTATTCTATCTGGATGTATGGCTCCTTCAATAGTGCAAAGTTCCTTTATTATGGCACTAACTCCACCAGCAGCATGAACATCCTGCATAGAGTAATCTGAAGCTGGACTTATCTTTGAAAGATAAGGAACGCGTTCAGCTACTTCATTAATTCGCTTTAAGTCATATTCTATTTCCGCTTCATTCGCAATAGCTAGAGTGTGTAAAACTGTATTCGTAGATCCTCCCATTGCCATATCTAGCGCAAACGCATCATCAATAGCTTCCTTTGTAATAATATCTCTAGGGCGGATATCTTTTTCTATTAAGTTCATTAAGTGGTTGGCGGCTTCCTTGATAAGTCTTTTACGGTCATCAGAAGTGGCAACAATTGTACCGTTCCCCGGTAAGGCCATACCCACCATTTCCATTAAGCAGTTCATTGAATTTGCAGTAAACATTCCTGAACACGATCCACAGGTTGGACAAGCAGATGACTCAATCTCCAGTAGCTCTTCTCGTGACATTTTCCCAGATTGAAAGGCTCCAACTCCTTCAAATACCGAAGCAAGTGATAAGCTTTTCCCGTCCTTTGTACGTCCAGCTTCCATCGGACCTCCCGTTACAAAAACCGAAGGAACATTTGTCCTGACAGATGCCATTAACATACCAGGCGTTATTTTGTCACAGTTAGGTATATAAAAGACTCCATCAAACCAATGAGCGTTGATAACAGTTTCGGCTGCGTCACAAATGATCTCTCTGGATGGTAACGAATAGCGCATTCCTATATGCCCCATTGCTATGCCGTCATCCACCCCAATTGTATTAAACTCAAAAGGAACTCCACCAGCTTCCCTAATGGCTTGTTTTACTACTTTGGCAAATTCATTTAAATGAACATGACCAGGAATGATATCAATATATGAATTACATACACCAATAAATGGCTTATTCATGTCTTCTTCAGTTACACCAGTAGCTCTAAGTAAACTTCGATGTGGTGCACGATCGACACCTTTTTTTATCATATCACTGCGCATATCATTCCAACTCCCTAGTTTATTACCACTCATGATATTAATTTTACTATATAAGGATAGTGGCAACATTACTTAATTGAATATTCAGACTTTAATATTTATAAACGGTTAACTATTTACAATCGTTTTTCTTGTCATTATTTCTGACATAAAAACTTCGTCTTAACACCTGTGTTTTTTGTATTTGAGGATTATAATACGCTCTTTACTAGTGCTGGTCAACCACTTTTTTAAAAATAATTTGACAATTTAGAATACTCACACTTATTGAATGCGCTTACACGATTGTCAGTCATAGGTTTATTCTAATTAAAAAAAATATTAAAAATTTTCGAGGTTACTTTGGAGATAATGTGTCCAAAATGGTAAAGGTGATGCAATATGAATTGGATGTTTTTTGAATACGGAGTATTAGCAATTATTTTTAACACGCTGTATTTACTAGGGATAAAACAATCAAAAAAGAGAAAATTCCTTACAGTCAAGAACTTACGTTATAGGTGTAATACAGACCACGAAAGAAATTTGTATGATCAGTTGTTAAAATCGGGAATTTATGTTAGTCCAAATATTCGCCTTGGGTACTTATCTATTCCTCTTGCGTTAGAACAGTATAAAATTGCAATTCTTATTTATCCAAAAACGAGTTCAGCTTTTGTTCGCTATTTAGGATTAAAACACAAGGAACTATACCTACGTAGTACCGGTTGGAATGTCATGAAACTATCCGAGGACGCAATACTAACAAATCTGCAAACTGCAATTAAAGCCATTATTAGTCATGAAAAAATAAAAAAAATTTGATGGAACTAAAAATAACCTAGACAAATTGTCTAGGTTATTTTTAGTTCATATACGACTTAATAAAACAAAAAGTATAAGCCCATAAAACTTATACTATAAATTATGTAAAAATGGCGTCCCAGGAGAGATTCGAACTCCCGACCCTGGCATTAGAAGTGCCATGCTCTATCCAGCTGAGCTACTGAGACAAGTTGTTTTGGAGCGGGTGATGAGAATCGAACTCACGACATCAGCTTGGAAGGCTGAGGTTTTACCATTAAACTACACCCGCATATACAAGATTTATTAATAAATAACTTCTCAGCCTTCCGGAATGTCTCTTCCTCTTCTAGCAAATGCTCAGAAGTAAATCCGTCGAGACAACTCGTAGTTTAATCAGTGAAGCTTTGCTTCGTGGCTGAGGTTTTACCATTAAACTACACCCGCATTACTAACTTTGTATTTCTTAAGCGACAATATTTAGTATACAACTATAATGACCAAATGTCAACACTTTTATAATTAAGCAGCTAAGATTTTTTTCTCTTTAGCTGCTTAATTGTATTTTACACTAGGTCATACCTATTTTTCAAGTCTAGAATTTCAGTACCTGTATGATCATAATAAGTAACAGTTGCGACGTTATCCTTAAAATTTATAAGGACATAGGTACGTTCCTTACGCTTTCTAGGTAACTTAAAACTACCAGGATTAATATAAACTACTCCATTTTCTTGAAAAGATACAGCTATATGCGAGTGTCCATAACAAACAAGTTTCGCACCAAACTCTTCAGCGCGATAGGAAAGATTTACAGCTGAGCTCTTTACGTTATACATATGTCCATGCGTGATAAAAACTTTATAGTTCGATACCATTGTTGTTATTTCTTGATCATATTCCTTGTCGTAGTCGCAATTCCCACCGACCATAAGCAAATTACTGAACTCATTAAATAACGCTTTGGGAAGTTCGGAATCACCACAATGAATCATAAGCTCGACTTCTTTTTCATGTTTACGTAAAACTTGGAACAACTCTTCTTCTAGACCATGGCTATCACTAATAATTAAGACTTTCATCTATGATCCCCTTTATTCATTTAGCCTGACAGGACTACTTCAGTACAGCATTGCTTAATAATTCTGCCAGTCCTTTTAAAGCCACTGAACGATGACTAATTGCGTTTTTCTCTTGTTTCGTTAGTTGTGCCATAGTCTTCCCAAGTGATGGTATAAGCATAATTGGATCATAGCCAAAACCTTGATCTCCTATAGGTTCTTTCGTAATAAACCCTTCACAGGTACCATCAACAACAACTGTTTGCTTTCCAGGGATAGCTAGTGCTAATGAACAATGGAAACGAGCAGCACGTTCAATTTGCGGTACATCCTTTAATTCTTCTAACACTTTTTTAAGATTTGCTAGATCATTCTTCCCCTCACCTGCGTAACGAGCAGAATAGACACCTGGTCTTCCATTTAGAGCATCGACAATTAAACCTGAATCATCTGCTATTGTTGGAATTTGAAACTGATTAGCAATCGTTTCAGCCTTTTTTAATGCATTTTCCTGAAAGGTTGCACCGTCTTCGACAACATCCACTGCATTTTTTATATCTAGTAATGATTTTATACGGTACCCAAATTGACCAAAAAGATCTTCAAATTCACGAACTTTCCCTTGATTTTTCGTAGCTATGAGTATTTCATTCACTAGTAAAACTCCTATCTTTCTGTTTTTAATTGTGCTGGAATTTTATCAGCAATTGAACCTAATGCTTCGATCTGAGCTAAAAATAACTCGTTTATTCCCTTCTGAGCAAGATCCAATAAGTAGTTTAGCTGTTCTCTTGTAAAGGTTGCCTCTTCTCCAGTTCCTTGCAACTCTACGAATTGACCATTTCCTGTCATGATGACATTCATATCAACATTTGCACTCGAGTCCTCAATATAATTCAAGTCTAAGATTTCACCTAACTTAGAGTCAATACCAACAGATACTGCCGCTAGAAAATCTTTAATTGGAAAGCTGTTAATTTTTCCTGCTGTCATATATTTCTCGACAGCTAATACTAAAGCAACAAAAGCCCCCGTAATGGCAGCTGTCCGAGTGCCACCATCTGCTTGGATAACATCACAGTCAATCCAAATAGTCCGCTCACCAATTTTTTCTAAATCTACAATCGAACGAAGAGCTCTACCAATTAATCGTTGGATTTCCATCGTTCTGCCTGTTACTTTTCCTTTAGAGGCTTCTCTTATGTTTCTTTGCTCCGTGGCTCTAGGGAGCATGGAATATTCTGCAGTAATCCAGCCTTTTCCTTGATTTCTCATAAAAGGTGGTACCCGGTCTTCAATACTCGCTGTACAAATCACCTTTGTATCCCCTACAGTAATAAGAACAGAACCTTCCGGATGTTTTATATATTCAGTTTCTATATGTACTTGTCGTAACTCATCTAATTGACGTCCATCAACACGCATCCAATTTCCTCCTTACATTTCATTCATTTTCTATCATACCAATGATTACATTCTTCTACAACGTATTCACTACCTAACTATTTTAACCATTGCTGTCAGGAAAATAAGCAAAAAGCACTTTAATACGAAAAGAGGTGTCTTTTTATTGAAGACACCCCATCATCTAATTAGTATTTACCTGAATTTACTTTTAAAGGTCTAGAAACAGGCTCAGATAGAAATTCACCAGTCTCTAATAAAACCTTGCTATCGCCATTCACTTCTATCGCTACCTTTTCTACTCCAGACTGCTCCGTTAAAGAAAGAACTAATAGATTTAAAACTTCATCACTAATGGCTGTTCCATCCATGTGGTTTAATACAGCCTCATTAAAGTTAACTGTTACTACACCGTTTGCATAACGTGGCTCTTCCAACAGTTGAACTCCATAACGAAAATCTGTTAACAACGTTGAAAAGCTAGAAGGTCCTGCTAGTAGTTGAGACACTACTGCTGTTAACTGTTCTTCGTTCGCATTTACTCTTCTAGTGACAGGCACATAGTAAACATTATCTCCATTTTGGGCAAGGAAGTACAATGTAACACTTTTACTGTTTGAAAGGTCTACAATGTTCGTACTTTCCATATTTATTCCGTTAGAACGACTAAATCCTTCACCGATTGGTGTCCCATTTACAGGCATGACATCTTGGTCATAGCCATTAATTCTAATTTTTACGGTTTCAACACTTTCAAATTGAGTAAGAGTCCACGTAATAGATTGAAGGATTTTCAACTCATCTTCTGGATGATACTCTTTAAACTGCTCAGAAAAGTCAGCTATTGCTACGCCATCTTTAATGTTTACCCCGTAGATTTCTGTTCCTGAAGGAAGTACTGCTCTGAAGCCATTAGGCAAAATTTGTGAAACCGGTCCATCTTGAACCAAATACTCTAATGCTTGTTTTGCCACTCCCTCGGACTTTGGTAGAGATAAAGCTTGTGGTGTGACTAAACCATTTTGATCAACTAGATAAAGCTCTCTCATTGTACTTTCAACAACGACTTCATTGCTTGTTTCTTCAACTTCAGTATCGAGCGTTACATTCTCATTTACGTAACTAATTGGTGGTGGATCAGTTTCAGTCATTGTTTTATTTGACCCAGCACTACACCCCGAAACAACAATAGATAGAGCAACGAGTACTGGAACTCCTGCTTTGTAACTTATACGCATGTATATTCCCTCCTTGGATGGTTTGTACTACTATGTATACGAGCTTTTTACTATTTTAGACCAACCCTTTTATTTTTTTCAGGAAGTTTGTAAAATAGTAATACGTTACATAGACTATTAGAAGGAAAAATAAAAAGCCCTAGATTAGAGCTTTTACGTAAGTGATATCGTTGTTACATGGTTAATCTTCGATTCAAGCCATCCTTCAGCAAACCTTTTAAACCGCACTTCTTCACCAGTTGTAAAAAACGTATGGTTAGGTTCTCGATCGCCTGTATATAGTAATTGTTTATGATAAAGAAGCGCACTTACTTCCCTCGCAGTTTCATCACCCGAAGAAATAATTTCAATATTCTCTCCCATAACTTTTTGTATAACAGAACTAATAAGAGGGTAATGTGTACACCCCAGTATTAACGTGTCAATGCTAACGTCTCGTAGTGGTTGTAAACTCTTCGAAACTACCTCATAAGCTTCCTCACCATCAAAAATCCCATTTTCAACAAGAGGTACAAACAACGGGCATGCTAAACTCTCTACTTTAATTTGGTTATTTATACTTTGTAGAGTTTTCTTATAAGCATCACTGTTAATTGTACCAACTGTACCAATAACCCCTACGTGATCATTTTTGGTGACCTTTAAAGCAGATATAGCTCCAGGATGAATAACCCCAATCACTGGTATATCTAATATCTGCCTTGCTTCTTCCAGGACAACAGCCGTTGCTGTATTACAAGCTATAACTAGCATCTTTATTTCTCGATCAATCAAATAATTAATCATTTCCCAAGTATACTGTCGAACTTCCTGTTCAGGTCTAGGACCATAAGGGCATCTAGCAGTATCCCCGATGTAAAGGATTTCCTCTTTCGGGAGTTGCCTTTGCATTTCTTTTACTACAGTTAGGCCTCCGATTCCGGAATCAATAACTCCAATTGCTCTATTCAAACATTTCCCTCTTTTTCTCTGTATTTCTTAGTAGCTTATTAGTCTCTTTTCATTTCCTCATAAAGGTGACTTAAGTTTTTTTCAAGTATATTAACTTCTTCACTAGATAAGTGCTTCAATACATCACTTAAGTAATCTTGACGCTTTTGAATTACTTGTCCAATAATCGTCGCACCTTTTTCTAGTAAGTGGATACGTACAACACGACGGTCTGTCGTATCTTTCACTCTCTCTACAAGTTCATTTTTTTCCATTCGGTCAACTAAATCTGTTGTAGTACTGCAAGCTAAATACATTTTATTAGACAATTCACCGATCGTCATATCACCATATTCGTGAAGCCATTGTAATGCAACGAATTGTGGAGGTGTTATTGGAAATTGTGTTAAAATTTCTCGACCTTTTTGTTTGACCAGCTCTGCAATCTTTCTAAGAGATTTTTCTATATGCGTTACCTGAGTTTCGTTATTCTGGTTTTCTTCCATTTTATGCCTCCTTAAAGTATAGTCCGCGTTTCGACATTATGAGTTTATTTTCCTTGTTTTTGTCCTTAATTTCAAGTACTGTATCAAATTCTTAACATAATATTTCTCAAGTTGTCATATAAACATAATTTTAAAACCAATATTTGTAATACCAGCAGTTATAAATACTCTTTTTAAAAAAAACTAGATAATTAAGTTACTCTTTTTTGCCATTACATCAACCGAAAGCCTGAACTCCATATAGTTTTTTTATATGGTAGAACCAGTTGTAAACTGTTGAAAGTTTTGTTTACATAATATATCTTACTCATTATAACAAATTAGCACAAACTTTAAAAATTATTATGTTTAAGTTAGAACTAATTGAAGCTGACTTTAATAAATGTCTCTTCAACATTTATAAGTCAGCTTCAAAAGTCTAAATCTTCAAATATCCTAACCGCACCAATTCAATGACTGCTTGAGAGCGCCCCTTTACTCCAAGTTTTTGCATTGTGTTTGAAATGTGATTACGAACAGTTTTTTCACTTATGAATAGTTCCTGTGCGATTTCCTTTGTTGTCTTATCTTGAACTAAAAGTTCAAATACTTCTTTCTCACGTTTTGTGAGTAGTGGTTTAGGTCGGAATTCGTGATCTTTCAATAATTTCACCCTCTCTTGCACGGGCTGCAATGCATAGGAATATTTTAGTACTTAGCTACGATATCCTATGTGAAAGGGTGTTACCGTGTGACTTAAATATTCATTGTTGTGATAGAAGTTTCAAGTTTTTTCTTCATGTTTTCATCCCACTCCATTGGCTTACCAGTTTTCTTGTGAACTTGAACCATTCTTCCTCGTCCTGTGATACAAACTTCGTCTTTTTCATTTTTAATCATATAGTGTAGATCAACAGATGTTCTCCCAATCGAATGTACCTTAACAAAAATATTTAAACGGTCATCAAAGTAAAGTTGACGTAAATAATCGCATTGTAAATCTGAAGTAACAGGGATTCCTTCTCCGCCACTTGATAACCATTCTTGCATTAGACCAATTTCTTTAAAAAACTCAATTCGTCCTTCTTCAAAATAAACAAAGACCTTAGTGTTGTTTAAATGACCAAATGCATCTGTTTCCGAAAAACGAACTTTGATTGGATACGAGTAACTAAATCTACTCACCCAACTTTCAACATTTTCAATGTAAGATATGTTTTTCATCATAATTCGCTCCTTTTTATGAATGATTATTCATTCATATTATTCTATGAAAGTTCTCTTAATTAATTCCTACAACGAATTATCCGAACAATTAATTAAGAAAAAGAGGCTGTTTCACTAGCATTTTTGAAACGTTAGTCTCAAAATAACTAGTTTGTTTACAGCCTCCTCTATAACTTTAGCGATTAAATATTATTGTCACTACCAAAGAAATTCTTAATGGATTGGATCGTCGTGTCACGGTTAAGAGCTGCAATTGACGTTGTCAATGGAATTCCCTTTGGACATGACTGAACACAGTTTTGAGAGTTACCGCAGTTTGTTAAACCGCCTTCTCCCATAATTGTTTCTAAACGTTCAGCTTTGTTCATTTCACCTGTTGGGTGAGCATTGAATAAGCGAACTTGTGAAAGTGGGGCTGGTCCAATAAATGGTGATTTACTATTCACATTTGGACATGCCTCTAAACAGACACCACAAGTCATACACTTAGAAAGCTCATAAGCCCACTGGCGTTTACTTTCTGCCATTCTAGGTCCTGGGCCTAAGTCATACGTACCATCGATCGGAATCCACGCTTTTACTTTCTTTAGCGATTCAAACATTCTTGTACGGTCTACAACTAAGTCACGAACAACTGGGAACGTACGCATTGGCTCTAGGCGAATAGGCTGCTCTAACTGATCAATCAGTGCAGTACATGATTGTCTAGGCTTGCCGTTGATCACCATTGAACAAGCACCACATACTTCTTCTAAACAGCTCATATCCCAAGAAATAGGAGTCGTCTTTTGTCCTTGAGAATTCACAGGATTCCGACGAATTTCCATTAGAGCCGAAATAACGTTCATATTCTCACGATACGGAATTTCAAATTCTTCTTTAAATGCAGTAGAATTAGAGTCCGCCTGTCGAGTGATTATAAATCGAATAGTTTTTTGGCTCATCTTTATTCACTCGCTTTCTTTTTCGTAGTGTAGTCACGTTTACGTGGCTTGATTAATGAAACATCTACTTCCTCATACTCGAAGTCAGGAGCGTTCTTAGCAGCGTTGAATTTCGCTTTTGTTGTTTTTAACCACTCATCGTCATTACGATCAGGGAATTCTGGTTTGTAATGTGCCCCACGACTTTCATCACGGTTGTATGCGCCTAAAGTAATTACACGAGCTAGGTTTAACATTCCTTCTAACTGACGAGTAAAGGCAACACCTTGATTACTCCATTTAGCTGTATCGTTAATATTAATGTCTTTATAACGTTCCATTAACTCAACAATTTTCTCATCTGTTTGAAGTAATTTTTTATTTTCACGAACAACTGTAACGTTATCAGTCATCCATTCTCCCAACTCTTTATGAAGAGAATATGCATTTTCTTTTCCATCCATTTTTAAGATAGAGTCAAACTTTTCTTGTTGTTCTTTCACATGATTATCAAATAGAGTAGATGATAAATCATCAGCAGACTTTTCTAATCCACTAATATATTGAACAGCCTTAGGTCCTGCAACCATACCACCATAGATAGCTGAAAGTAGAGAGTTAGCACCTAAACGGTTTGCACCATGCTGAGAATAATCAACTTCACCTGCTGCAAATAATCCAGGGATATTTGTCATTTGGTTATAATCTACCCAAACTCCACCCATTGAGTAATGAACTCCAGGGAAAATTTTCATTGGAAGTTTACGAGGATCATCCCCCATGAACTTTTCATAAATTTCCATGATACCACCAAGTTTAATATCAAGTTCTTTCGGATCTTTATGAGAAAGATCTAAGTAAACCATGTTCTCGCCGTTAACGCCAAGTTTTTGATTTACACAAACATCGAAAATTTCTCTTGTAGCAATATCACGTGGAACTAAGTTTCCATAAGCAGGATATTTCTCTTCTAAGAAGTACCAAGGCTTCCCATCTTTATAAGTCCAAACACGCCCGCCCTCACCACGAGCTGATTCACTCATTAATCGAAGTTTATCATCTCCTGGAATCGCAGTTGGGTGAATTTGAATAAATTCTCCATTTGCATAATAAACGCCTTGCTCATATAACTTAGCTGCAGCAAATCCAGTGTTAATCATTGAGTTCGTTGATTTTCCAAAAATAATTCCTGGGCCACCAGTTGCGATGATTACTGCATCTGCTTTATAATGCACAACTTCAGAAGTTGCCAAATGCTGAGCTACAATTCCACGACATGTACCCTCATCATCAATAATTGCTGACAAGAACTCCCAGCCTTCATACTTCTTAACTAAACCTCTAACTTCATGACGACGAACTTGCTCGTCCAAAGCATATAATAACTGCTGACCAGTAGTAGCACCAGCAAAAGCTGTACGCGAGTGTTGTGTTCCACCAAAACGGCGGAAGTCTAGTAAACCTTCTGGTGTGCGGTTAAACATTACACCCATACGGTCCATTAAGTGAATGATACCAGGTGCAGCTTCACACATAGCTTTTACTGGTGGTTGGTTTGCAAGGAAATCTCCACCGTATACAGTGTCATCAAAATGCTCATACGGCGAGTCTCCCTCACCTTTTGTATTTACAGCTCCGTTAATGCCGCCTTGGGCACATACAGAGTGAGAACGTTTTACAGGAACTACAGAAAATAAATCTACATGCATACCAGCTTCTGCAGCTTTAATAGTAGCCATTAGTCCAGCTAAGCCACCACCAACAATTACAATATTTCCTTTACTCATCATGACCACTCCTTAATTTTTTGCCTAGATAAATGCTAAGATTGATCGAACACCCATAAACGTCAACACTGCGAAAACTCCTAGCGTAGCATACGTTGAAATTAGTTGTGATCGAGGAGTAATAGTGATTCCCCAAGTTACAAAAAACGACCAAAGTCCGTTTGCGAAGTGGAAAGTAGCTGCAACTATACCAACAATATAGAATGCTAGAACGTAAGGATTAGCAACAATGTTAACCATCATATCAAAGTTTACTGGTTGTCCTAGTGCCGCAGCAATTCTTGTTTCCCATACATGCCAAGCGATAAAGATTACCGTGAATACACCAGTCGAACGTTGAAGTCTGAACATCCAGTTACGGAAGTAACCATATGCACTCGTGTTATGTTTTGCTTGGAATGCAATGTAAAGCCCATAAATAGCATGGAATAAAATTGGTAAATAGATGATAAAAATTTCCATAGCAAGTCTAAGTGGTAAACCTTCCATGAATTTTACTGCTTGGTTGTAAGTATCTGCTCCATACGTTGCAAAATAGTTAACCGCTAAATGAACAATTAGAAAAAGTCCTACTGGTATAACTCCTAATAAAGAGTGCAACTTACGAAAGAAAAATTCTCGATTACCGGCCATTCTTTGTTTCCCCCTGTTAATAGTAGTTTTGTAAGGTAATAAAACCTCAGCTTTTCAATTGGGAAAGCTTTATACTTCAGTAGAATAACTAAAGTATTGATTTTCTAAAAAATCTTTTTGTTTAACATTTAACAATAATTAGGAACGCATCCCCCCATAATTTCTAGAATAAACACTAGGATAATAGTTTTTTGGGATTGTCAACAAGATTAAAAACACTATCTTTGAATATAATGTGACATTTTTATTTTACTCTCATCTATCTGTTAGGTCAAGAAAACGGATACACTTTACAGTTTGTAAAATTCTGTTTAATGAAAGCGTTTAATCAACAAATAATCCCTAGTAAAACCTGCTAGAATTGTTGGTACAGTAAGAATTTCTCCTTACTTTATTTCCTAACAAATTGTTTGAATTGCCAATTTTGTTTGAAAAAGTCTTAATTTTCAAACAAGAGTAATTATTGCATTAAAACCACTTTTTAAAAGTTCACTAGATTTTTTTCCTATTATTGAGCAATTAGTAATAATTGTTCCATTTTCCTAATTTTAAAAAAAAAAAAAACTGTTCATGAACTTATTCATGAACAGTTCCTTTACCCAATAATAATGCGTTCTGTCGGATACTTGTAATAGCTTTTTGTCTCTTTTTTACGTACAGAGAACAAGAAGGCAACCAAACCGACACGACCAATGAACATAAGTACCATCAACACCATTTGACTTGGTAAGCTTAAGTATGGTGTTATCCCCATAGAGAGACCACATGTTCCGAACGCAGAACTTGCTTCAAATATAATGGCCATTAATGCAAATTCACTACTATTTTCAAAAGCAGCAATTAAAATAATCGCTGTAAATAACATCACAATAAATACAGATAGGACAATAAATGCTTTCTGTCGATCTTCTTGATGAATTTCACGACCAAACACCTTCACATCGCTTTTTCCTAACGCAAAGCTCCGAATAGTTAAGAACATTACCGCTAAAGTAGTGGTTCTAATTCCACCACCTACACTTGATGGACTCGCACCAATAATCATAAGACCTGAAAGTAAGAGTAGTGTTGCCAGACTTAAATCTGAAACGTCCATGATCGCCAACCCACCACTTCTTGCGGTAGCTGAATTAAATAAAGAATGAAATAATTGCTGATGCCACTCTAGTCCTACATAATAGTGCCCATACTCTAACGCCCAAATGGAGATAAAACCAAAGAAAAACACAATGAAATATGTGGCTGTAGTAATCTTGGTGAATAAGCTAAATTTGAAATTCGGGTGTTCTTTAGAGAAATACTGCTTTAACTCCATTAACACCGGGAAGCCAATTGCTCCAGCAAAAATCAACAAAACAGTAACGAGTTGGACAAAATAATCATTTGCAAAAGGAATTAATGATTGGCCAGTAACGTCAAAACCTGCGTTTGTAAAAGCACTTAGGGATGCAAAAGCTCCTTGGTAATATGCTTCACCAACTGTATCGAAATGATTTAAAAAGTATGTTCCTAAAATAAGTGCACCAATTAATTCAATCGCTAACGCAACAACTAGTATCCCACGCATTAAGTTCACAAGACCCGAGAAATTATTTTGATTTTGGTCAACCATGATAAGCATTCTTTGAGAAAGAATGATTTTTCTACCAAAGATCATCCAAACAAATGTCCCTAAGGTCATAATTCCAATTCCGCCTAATTGAATAGCTATTGCCAAAAAAATAATACCTATGTAGCTGAACGTTTCGGAAACATTCACAACTGTTAGTCCAGTTACACTTACTGCACTAACGGAAGTAAACAAGGCTTCCGGATATGTCACGTTTACACCAGGTAAGCTTGAAATGGGTAAATATAGCAACAAACTAAATAAAAACATTGCTACAATATATGAGATAATAATAATGCGAAACGGGGTTAAAAACTTACCTTTAGATAAATTCATCATCTTTACCTCCGAATTTTGTTCGGGACTTAGTATACCACAGATTTAGAAATAGCATATAGTGAATTCACAATAAAAGAAGTATAATACTTTATAGAGTAAAAGTTAATTGTAGAAATCAATGATTTATAAGTTTGAACTTAGAGCCATACTAAAATTCTACATGACTTACACAAAAAAATTGGGGGACGGATGATGATCTTTGGTCAAAAAAAGACAACAACCATAGATGAAACAGAACTGCAAATTCCTTTGTTTGGCTACGATTTATTAAGAGAAGATGTTCTACCAGATCTTCTTGGAAAAGAGCATAATATTATTTTATATTGGTCGGGGAAATCACTTGCAAGAAAATATCCGGTTAACTCCATTGAAGAAATTATTGGTTTCTTCCAACGAGCAGGTTGGGGAGAGTTAACACTGTTAAAAGAAAAAAAATCAGAATTAACCTTTGAGTTAACGTCTAGCTTATTTGGGCAAAAAAAACAAATACATCGACCTCTAGAAGCTGGTTTTCTAGCTGAGCAAATTCAACGTATTGTCGGGTATATGACAGAAACAAACGAAGTACAAAAAAAAGGGCATCCAACGCTGATTTTTCACGTTAAATGGGATGTGTACGATGAAAGCGTGTAAAAAACGAGCAGCATCAAGATGCTGCTCGTTTTCTCAGTAATACTAAACAGTAACCTTAACTTTATCTAATTGAAATTCTTCATGAAGTGTCTCGACAGCCAACACCATATCTTTTTGGTCTACAACCGTAGAAACTTTAATTTCTGATGTACTAACCATTTTTATTAAAATCCCTTTTTCTGAAAGAGCTTTAAACATTTGACCAGCCACACCTGGATTAGAGATCATTCCTGAACCTACTATTGATACTTTGGCTAGTCCTGTTTCGTGCAAGATTTCTTGAAATTTTAATGTTTCACGATTTTGCTCAAGTACTTCTAACGTTTCAGTTAACTTCTCAGAAAGAACTGAAAAGGAAATATTTGTATTCTCACTTGCGATGACATTTTGGATAATAATATCCACATTCACATTGTTTGCAGCTAGTGTTGTAAATAAATTTGATAGTCCTTCAATTTGGTTTGGCATGCCACAAACTGATATTTTAGCCACATTACTTTCAAAAGCTAGACCACGTACAACTAAATTCTCTTCCACTGTTACTTCCTCCTCAATCATTGTGCCTTCTTCTTCAACCATACTAGAACGAACCGTTAATTTTACCTGATAATTTTTTGCAAACTCAACAGCACGAGGATGTAATACTCCTGCACCAAGGTTTGCTAATTCTAACATTTCATCATAGGAAATTGAGCTTAATTTCCGAGCATTTTTTACTACTCTTGGGTCTGTTGTAAATACGCCTGTTACATCAGTAAAGATATCACAACGATCAGCATGTAAGCCAGCTGCGAGAGCAACTGCTGTCGTATCTGATCCTCCTCTTCCTAAAGTAGTAATTTCATCATCTACAGTTACACCTTGGAAACCAGCAACAATAACGATTTTCCCTGCACCCAAATGTTGTTTAATTGTTTCTTCCTCAAACTTCGTAATACGAGCATTGCTATGGCAAGCTTCTGTGATAATCCCTGCCTGCCAGCCAGTTAATGAAACTGCCTCATAACCTCTCGCCTGTAATGCCATTGATAATAACGATATAGTCACTTGCTCACCAGTACTAAGTAGCATATCCATCTCTCTTTTACTAGGCTTATCCGTTATATCGTTAGCCAATTTTACTAACTCATCAGTTGACTTACCCATCGCAGAGACAACTACGACAACCTGATCACCGTTTTCAACCGTTTCTATCACTCTACCTGCAACATGTTTGATTCTTTCTACACTTCCAACTGAAGTTCCACCGAATTTTTGCACCACTAACCCCATACGTAACATCCTTTCAATTTCTATATTTTCCCCAATTCTATCTCAGTAGTTTTTCCATATAAAAAAGCATCAGTAAGAAGAAAACCCTCACTGATGCTTTAACTTTTTAATGTGTTAAAACAATAGAAACGAAAAATAATGTTCCCGTACACGTGAGATAGTTCTCCACACAATCATTGGGGTGACTGTGTGACAGCCCTACATTTCTTCAATGCAGGTCCAGCATAAAACTCGTGAGCGAGTGTTACACTTCGGCAAATTCCCCTTTTAATTATCATTACTGGACCTCATCATCCTACGATAATTTACTCTTGGTTTTTGCACCTCTACCACCACTTCAACATTTGAAGTATTGGATATTCAATTAAGAAGTAGTTTATCAGAAAAAAAAGTAATTGTAAATGTGGGAGAGAAAGAAAAACTCTCCATCTTACTCTTTTAGTTTTTCCATTAGAGCCAATGCTACTTTTTCTGGTATTCCTATGCTACGAAAATCTTCTAACTCGGCTTCTTTCATTTTCTTAACTGATCCAAAATGTTTTAACAATGTACGTTTCCGTTTCTCTCCTACTCCATCAATATCATCAAGAACAGATGTAAACAAAGTTTTGCTACGAATTTGACGATGAAATGTAATTGCAAAACGGTGAACTTCATCTTGGATCCGTTGCAACAAATAAAACTCCTGACTATCTCTTTTTAATGGGATTATTTCAGGTGGATCACCCATTAATAATTGTGACGTTCGGTGTTTATCATCTTTTGCCAAACCACATACGGGAATTGATAAACCTAACTCGTCTTCAATAACACTTTGAGCAGCTGAAATTTGTCCCTTACCTCCATCAATCACAATTAGGTCAGGTAATGGTTGGTTTTCTTTAAGTTGTCTTAAATAACGTCTTCTAACAACCTCTCTCATTGATTCATAGTCATCCGGGCCTGTTACTGTTTTCACTTTATATTTTCGATATCCTTTACGATTTGGTTTTCCATCAACAAACGAGACCATAGCGGAAACTGGATCTACACCTTGAATGTTCGAATTATCAAAGGCTTCAATTAGATGGGGTGAATGAATATTTAAAGCAATCCCTAAGTTTTCAATAGCCCTAACCGTTTTTGCTTCGTCACGTTCAATTAAAGCGAACTTTTCTTTTAAAGCCGCTTCTGCGTTTTTACCTGCCAGTTCAATTAAGTCCTTCTTGGGTCCTTTTTGAGGATGAACGGTTCGAACTTGGATAAAATCACTAGCTAGCTCTTTATCAATTGATTTTGGTAGGAATATTTCCTTGGGCTTAATGTGCTCTTTTTGACTATAGAATTGTCCTAGGAATGTTAAAAATTCATCATCAGGCTCTTGATAAACTGGAAACAGCGAAACATCACGTTCTATTAGCTTTCCCTGACGAACAAAAAAGACCTGTACACACATCCAGCCTTTATCGTAAGCAAAGCCAAAAACGTCCCGATCAACATCATCAGCAATTGTTATCCTCTGCTTTTCCATCACTGCCTCAATGTGTTGAATTTGGTCACGGTATTCCTTTGCTCGTTCGAACTCTAATGCTTCAGCAGCCTTTTCCATTTTAGCAAACAAATCTTTTTTAATTTCTTTATGACCACCGTTCAAGAAACGAGAGATCTCCTCAACCATTTCACGATTTGTAGCTTCGCTCACTTCTTGAATGCATGGTCCTAGGCATTGGTTAATATGATAATATAGGCATACTCTATCGGGTATGGTGCTACATTTTCTTAATGGATATAGACGATCAAGAAGTTTTTTCGTCTCACTAGCTGCCCCAGCATTAGGGTAAGGACCAAAATACTTTCCTTTATCCTTCTTTACATTTCTAGTTGTAATTAACCTAGGATGTTCTTCAGCAGTAATTTTCAAATATGGGTAACTTTTGTCATCCTTTAACATCACATTATATTTCGGATCATACTTCTTAATTAAATTATGTTCCAAGATTAATGCTTCAAGGTTCGATGACGTGATAATATATTCAAAATCTTCTATCTCACTTACTAACAACTGCGTTTTTCCATCATGAGAACCAGTAAAATAAGACCTAACTCTATTTTTCAATATTTTTGCCTTACCAACGTAAATAATTGTTCCTTGTCGATCTTTCATCAAGTAACAACCAGGTTGATCTGGCAATATTGCAAGTTTTTCCTTAAGTTTCTCCATTTTAATCACCTACTTATCGATGATATTTATATGAGAGTAACTATAACATAATTGTCTGTGAAATGTAGAATGTAAAATGTAGAAGATATTTTTTACACACAAAAAAGCCACTTTAAAAGTGGCTTTCGTACTAAACGTGTTTATTTAATAATTCAGCTAAAGCTTCTTTTGGTTGGAAACCAACAACTTGATCAACAACCTCACCGTCTTTAATTACTAATAATGTTGGAATACTCATGACTCCAAATTTACCAGCTGTTTCTTGATTTTCATCAACATCAATTTTTACAATTTTAGCTTTATCGCCTAGTTCAGCGTCAAGTTCTTCTAGTACCGGTGCAATCATTTTGCAAGGTCCACACCATGGTGCCCAAAAGTCTACTAAAACTACTCCTTCACTTGTTTCACTAGTAAAGGTTTGATCCGTCACGTTTACAATTGCCATTGTTAAATCCTCCCTAAAATCCATCTTTTTACCTCATAGCGTATTATAACATCTTTTTAACAAAGCTAGCTACAAAATTGCTTACACTATGAAATTTCCCTTACTTAAGGAATTATATCCACGTATTTTCGTAAATATTATAAGCGAGCCCAATGGGCTCGCTTCGTTTGTTATGAGCTTACTACTTCTTTCTTGAATTCTTCAATTAAAAGTGGTAACACTTCAAATAGGTCTCCGACAATTCCGTAATCAGCAATGCTGAAAATAGAAGCCTCAGGATCTTTATTTACTGCAACGATACATTTTGAGTTAGACATTCCAGCTACGTGTTGGATTGCTCCAGAAATACCTAATGCAATATAAAGGTCTGGAGTTACAACTTTACCTGTCTGACCAATTTGTAGCGCATAGTCACAATAGTCAGCGTCACAAGCTCCACGTGATGCACCAACTGCTGCTCCCAGAACATCTGCTAATTCATAGAGCTTTTTAAAGCCTTCCTCACTTTTCACACCGCGACCACCAGAAACAATAATTTTTGCTTCTGATAAATCAACTCCACCTGTGCTTTTGCGAACAACTTCTTTAATAATAGTACGAAGATCTTTAATTTCTACATCAAGAGCCTTTACTTCGCCAGTTCTTGACTCATCCTTATCTAAAGGAGGAATGTTATTCGGACGAATTGTAGCTAAGATCATTCCATCTGTCACAACTTTTTTCTCGAATGCTTTCCCTGAATATATTGGACGAGTAAAGATTACTTCTTCTCCAACAGCTTCTAATTCAATTGCATCAGAAATTAATCCCGATTGTTTTTTCATTGCGATACGTGGTGCAAGATCTTTCCCTACAGCTGTATGACCCATAAATACTGCATCAGGAGTTTCAGCATCAATTACTTGTAATAAAGCTTGAGAGTATGCATCTGGTGTATACTCTTTTAAACTACTATTCTCAACTGTAATCACTCTGTCCGCACCGTAATAAAATAGCTCTGAAGTTAAACCGCTTACATTTTCACCTAATACTACACTTACAACCTCTCCACCATTTGCTACTTTTTTACCTGCAGCAATTGCTTCAAAGGAAACGTTACGAAATGAATTATCACGTACATCAGCAAGAACTAATACTTTTCTAGCCATTTATAAATCCCCTCCAGTTAAATTACTTTTGCTTCTGTCTTTAATAATGAAACAAGTTCTTTTGCTTGAGCTGCAATATCACCAGTTAGAACTTTACCAGCTGCTTTCGAAGGCGGTAGAAAGATTTCTACTGTTTTGGTTTTTGCTTCTACATCTTCTTCTTCAAGATCAAGATCATCTAATTCAAGACGCTCTAGCGGCTTTTTCTTCGCTTTCATAATTCCTGGAAGTGAAGGGTATCTTGGCTCATTTAAGCCTTGTTGAGCAGTTACAAGAATTGGTAAGGAAACTTCAACAACTTCTTTATCTCCTTCAACATCTCGTTCGATTGTAGCTACAGTTCCATCAATGTCAATTTTCGTGATTGATGTAATGTGAGCGATGTTTAACTCTTCTGCAATTCTTGGACCTACTTGACCTGATCCACCATCAACAGCTACATTACCACCTAAGATAATATCAAACTCTTTATCTTTTAACACAGTAGCTAAAACTTTCGCGGTCGTGAATTGATCTTTTGCCTCTACCTCTTCGCTATCAACAAGAATTGCTTTGTCAGCACCCATTGCTAATGCAGTACGAAGTTCTTTTTCAGCATCTTCTTCACCAAATGAGATCACTGTTACTTCACCGCCATGTTTTTCACGAAGAACTAATGCTTCCTCAATTGCGTATTCATCGTAAGGATTGATGATAAATTCTGCACCATCCTCATTTATAGAGCCGTTGCTTACTGTAATCTTTTCTTCTGTATCGAAGGTTCTCTTCATTATTACAAAAATATTCATTCCTTTAACCTCCCTTAAGTTATGGACAAGTGTTTTTAAAATAATCGTTTTTTGTGAAATTATTATGTTCTCTAGTTGTCTTTAAACTGAGGTGCCCTTTTTTCAATAAAGGCTTTAATACCTTCTTTACCATCCTCAGAGTCAAAAGCGATGCCAAATAATTCAGCTTCCTTTTTAACCCCTTCTTCGTAATTATGATGGTTTACATATGTTAGCAATTCAAGAGCTAGTCTCATAGAAACAGCACTCTTTTTAACAAGTTTATTTGCTAACTCATATGCTTTTTCCATTAATTCCTCTTCATTATATGCATGGTTTGCTAAACCAAGGGTTACAGCCTCTTTACCAGAGATCGGTTCACTTGTTAACATCATTTCTGCTGCTTTGGCAACACCTACATAGCGGGGTAACCTCTGACTACCCGCAAAGCCTGGAATTAGCCCAAGCTGTAGTTCTGGTAAGCCCAATTTTGTTGATTCTGAAACAAGTCTGATGTGACAAGCCATAGCTAACTCAAGACCACCACCTAATGCAGCTCCATGAATAGCAGCAATGATAGGTTTTTTGAACTGTTCAATGCGATCAAATAACTTTTGACCATATTGTGCTAAATGAGCAAAATCAGCTCCTGTTTCTACGGTAGTAAATTCTTTAATATCGGCACCCGCTGCAAAAAATCTACCTTGTCCATGTAGAACGATTACTTTTACTTCATCATCATTCTCAAGTTGATCCAAGACTGTAGATAATTCACGAAGCAATGGAGACGATAAGGCGTTCGCAGGGGGATGATTAATCGTAATTGTTGCAATCCGCCCTTCCTGTTTAACAAGGAAAAATTGGTACGTAGACAACCTCACTCACTCCTTTGATTTACTCAATGCTTAATTCTATTAATCTCTAAGTTCATGTAGTACGTTACTAAATAATTATTCCACATATTCCAGCAAAATTGAATATTAAGAAAATTATTTGTAAAAATTTTTGAGAATTTAAGGCAGAGTCGAGTCGTAAGCAAGAAGCTTACACTCAAACTCTTGACGATAAACCTCAATTAAAGCACTACCGAACTAGCATTGACTCATTTACTTAAAGCCTTTAATAGCATTTTGTGAACCGATGGTGCAAGAGCCACTAAACTGTATCTATGTTCTTTCATGACCCAGTTTGTGACAACCTCATCAATTGTACCGAAGACCATTTGCCTAGCAATTCGGACATCTAGTTCTTCCGAAAAAATTCCTTCCTTAATACCAAGTAAAATGACCGTATCAATCAGTTTTAAGTAACCTTTCAACACCTCATTAATACGATTACGTAATTCTATGTTGGATTGTCGTAGTTCTAACTGAGTTACAATTGCTAATGCATGGTTATCTTCTAATTGTTGAAGATGCATACTTATTAATAATAATAATTTCTCCTCAATTGACGTTTCTCCTGCTAGTTCATCTTCAATCTTTTGAATAAATCTCCCCATCTTCTCTTGAAAGAGAGAAACAAGGATGTCTTCTTTATTTTTAAAGTAAAGATAGATCGTTCCGTCAGCTACCCCTGCTTCTTTTGCAATTTTAGAGACTTGTGAGTGATGATAGCCATTTTGGGCGATAACCTTTACAGCAGCTTCGATGATCTGTTCATATTTTTGGCCTCTTCGCTTAGCCACTCGGTTTTCCCCTTTCACCATGATATAATGAATGACTATTCATTCATATTTTTTATTTTAGTCTATGATTGTATGAATGTCAATCCTCTTCTCATTATAAGAAACTCAAATATGAAATTTTTGGAGAATAAGGAAATTGCAATTGGAAATAGTAAGGTTATTCGTTATTTATTACTTGTATTAACACAATTTTGAAAGGGATGTAACTGATGACCACACAAACCTCTAATGATATGTACCGACCTACAAAGATATTTTTCTACTCGTCACTGATATGGCTTGTAGTCGGTATGCTTTACGGTCTAATATTGTCACTAAAATTTATTTGGCCAAATTTTTTAGTATGGGGTCCACTACAGGTTTACCTTCAATTTGGGAGAATCCGCCCAGTCCATACTAATATGTTGCTGTTTGGTTGGCTCACTATGGCAAACATAGGTGCTTTATTTTATGTTATCCCTAAACTCTGTCGGAATCAACTAGCTTTTCCAAAGATGGCTGTTTCCCTCGCGTATATTTGGAACTTTGTTATCGTTGCTGGTTCGATTGCCTTAACTTTAGGTTATACAACAACTACAGAATATGGCGAATGGCCGTTATGGCTTGATGTCGTTGTTGTTTTAGGAATAATTACATTGGCATTTATATGTTTTACTACAATTGCCCAACGTAATGAAAAACAACTTTATGTTAGTCTGTGGTATTTCATGGGTTCCCTGATTTGGTTACCTGGACTTTATATCATTGGTAACCTGCCATATAAATTACTGTCAGGTGTTCCACAATTCTTAATTTTTTGGTTTTATGGTCACAATGTCATCGGACTCTGGTTTACAACTGTAGGTGTTGGTTTAATTTATTACTTACTACCATACTTATCGAAAAACCCACTTTATAGTCATCGTTTATCATTAATCGGATTTTGGACAATCGCGACTTTCTATGTATGGAATGGGCCTCACCATCTACAAAATGGTCCTATCCCAATGTGGTTAATGAAAGCTGGTATCATCCCTTCAGTACTTCTTATCATTCCCGTATGGGCTGTACTTGCCAATGTGTTCGGAACGATGAAAGGAAAATGGCATGTTGTCGCTCACAATACACCTTTAAAGTTTCTAGTCTCGGGGTCGATTTTTTATCTAATAACCTGTTTACAAGGTCCTTTCCAGTCACTTCAAGGACCTAGTTCAATTGTAAAATTCACTGATTGGGTTCCTGGTCATGCTCATCTACCGGTCTTTGGTGCGTTTAGTTACGTTGCATTCGCGATGATGTATTATGTCCTTCCAAAAATAACATATCAAAATATCTATTCTGAAAAATTAATGGAAACCCATTTTTGGATGTCAACAATTGGCTTGTTATTATTTACGTTTAGTACTTGGACAGCTGGCGTTTTTGAGGGATTTGCATGGATTGAAGGTGCACAATATGGACTTCGATTTGTTGAGATGCTAATAGCGATGCAACCCTTCTTTTGGATTAGGGCAGTTGGTGGTGTATTAATGTTTGTCGCACAAATTTTCTTTATCATTAATCTCTATAAGACAATCCGCCTTTCGAAGAAAACTCAAAACACGAATGAAAGTACAGCTTGATAAGACAATTGAGAATTATGAATTTTGAATTATGAATTTTGAATTATGAATTTTGAATTATGAATTATGAATTATGAATTATGAATTGAAATTAATGTAGCTTTGAAGTAGCTCCTAAATAATTCTAAATTTTGCATTCTACATTCTACATTCTACATTCTAATAGTGGGGGTGAAGGAGAAATGGGAAGTTTTGCGAATGAAAGATCAATGTTAACTTATATTATTGGCGCAACTATTTTATTTTTAATAGGAGTTTTTGGCACTGCGTATTTACCATTCTATGATGACCAGATGCAGGTACCAAATGAAAATGCTGAATTACGTAACTTTGCACATGATTCAGCCGAGTACCGTGGTAGGGAGGTTTACATCCGTGAAGGTTGTCATGTTTGTCATACCATGTTCGTTAGACCCGTTCTAGCAGATAGTACACTTGGACCAATTTCTCAACCAGCTGATTATTATTATGAAGCTCCGGCAATGCTCGGTTCAAAACGGACAGGAGCTGACTTAATGTGGGTCGGAAATCGCTGGAATGCTGACTGGCATCGTGAACACTTACTCAATCCTCAAAAAATATTACCTGGAAGTATAATGCCTAGCTACAATTATTTAAGTGAACAGGACCTGGAAGATTTAATTGCTTATTTAATGAGCTTAAAGCCTTCTCCACAAACGGAAGGTAGGCCAGTTAGTAATTAAAATTTTATTGATTAGAAAGTGAGGTGTAGAGGTTTGGACAATAATAAAGGCAACGATGATCGTTCTCACACTTCTGAAGAACAACACCCAAAAACAGAACATGGCGCTCCTATGGATGAACCACCTACTCCCCAAGTAGAAGATATGGCTGAAGACATTCGAATGGGCAATGCTAAAGTCCCTCGCTTCCTTGTTGTTACCTATTGTTTGTTAGCCATCTGGGCCTTTGGCTATTTAATCATGGCAGTCCCCCTAAATCAGGTAGCAGAAGTAGCTGCAGATGGGGAAACCATTTTCTCTCAAAGCTGTTTCGGCTGTCACAGTGTTACTGATGAATATAAAATTGGACCAGGGATGCAAGGTATTACAGAACGCTACAATGAGGAAGAACTTCAAAAAATATTATTGAACGGTATCGGCACTATGCCATCTTTGCCAAGTTTGGGGTTAAATACTGAGCAAATAAAAGCTGTAAAGGAATATATTTCAACCTTGTAATAAAGAAACTTAAAGTAAGGAGGTGGAATGATGGGTAGACCTCATATTATCGCAACGTTTTATCATTTACATAATGCTGAAGAAGCATTTCATGCTTTATTAAACTTCGTACCCAGAGATGACATTTCTTTTATTCATCGTCAAGATCCTACAAGAGCAGAAGGTGATGACATGAGTAGTGATACACCACTAAACGGTATTTTAATTGGCGGGGCTCTTGGTGGAATTGGTGGTGCGTTAACCGGCTTAAGTTTACTGGCTTTCCCAGGCTTAGGTATCTTACTTGCTGCAGGACCAATCTATGGTGCTTTAGCAGGTGCAACAACTGGCAGTCTTATCGGCGGGTTTATGGATATGGGAATTAATAAGTATGAGGCTGAAGAAATAGAGAAACACGTCCAAGGCGGGGCTGTTGTCTTTACAATTGAAGCTCAATCTAAACAGCATTATGAACAAATCACCTCAACATTAAAGCATTACGGAGCAGATTATATTACCGATGAGCCAATTGTTGATGATGTTATGGAATAAGTGAAGAAACGACAGCAATATTACAAAAAGGTTCTCTCACTAGGTAGTAAGAGAACCTTTTTGTCTTTTATGTTAGCTACTTTTTTGTTGATTTTTCTTTGCTTCAAGCTTTTTCTGTTCTTCTTCTAATAAAGCTCGTCGTAGCACTTTCCCTACCATTGTTTTCGGTAATTCATCTCTAAATTCATAAAGGCGTGGTACTTTATAAGCTGATAAGTGCTTTCGGCAGTAAGTGTTTAACTCCTTCTCAGTCACATGATGATTTTCCTTTAAAACAATATAAGCTTTAACAGTCTCACCACGATATGGATCCGGCACTCCGACAATAACAGCTTCTTGAATGCTCTCATGTTCAAATAATACTTCTTCAATTTCCCGTGGATAAATATTAAAGCCACCAGCAATAATCATGTCCTTTTTACGGTCAACAATATAGAAGTAGCCATCTTCATCCATATAGGCCATGTCTCCGGTGTACAACCAGCCATCTCTAAGAGTTGCATAGGTGTCTTCTGGTCGATTCCAATAACCTTTCATGACTTGCGGTCCCTTAATCAATAGCTCACCGATTTGCCCTGGTGTAGCTTCTTCACCCGTTTCGGCATTTAATATAATTGCATCTGTATCTGGCCAAGGAAAACCTATACTACCACTTGGGCGTCTTCCCCACATTTCGTTAAAATGGGTAACTGGAGCCGCCTCTGTCAACCCAAATCCTTCTGACAGCTTTCCTCCTGTCAACTGCTCAAATCGCTGTTGAACTTCAACAGGAAGTGCCGATGAACCACTAATACATACTTCAATTGATGAAAGGTCATACTTCTCAATATCAGGATCGTTAATTAAGCCGATGTACATAGTTGGCGCGCCAGGAAACATCGTCACTTTGTGTTTTTGAATATCTTTTAGAATTTGTTTTGTATCAAACTTTGGAATGATGATCATTTTTGACGTATGCATAATTGAATAGTTCATTCCGACAGTCATTCCATATACGTGAAAAAATGGCAAAGCACAGATAATTACTTCTTCACCAGGAGTCATTTTGTACATCCATTTAATTGCCTGTGTTGTGTTAGCAACTAAATTAAAATGAGTTAACATTACTCCTTTTGCTACACCTGTTGTTCCCCCAGTGTATTGAAGCAAAGCTAGATCCTCTTTTACATCAAAATCAACATGAATTTCTTTTGCCTCACCACTTTTTAATAGTTTCACAAACGAATGCACCGTGTCACCATAATCTACATTAATAGTAATGCCAGTGTTCTTCTTTTGGATAAAAGGATAAATCAGGTTTTTTGGAAATGGCAAGTAATCTTTTATACCTGTAACGATGACATGTTCGAGAGTAGTTTTTGGACGAACCTTTTTAACTCTCTGATAAACAAGGTCAAGACAGATCATGATCTTTGCACCTGAGTCTATCATTTGATGTTCTAATTCCCTTTCTACGTAAAGAGGGTTTGTTTGCACAACAATAGCACCCGCCATCAAAGCACCGTAATAACTAATAACGGATTGAGGACTATTTGCTAGCATAATTGCTACTCGGTCCCCCTTGACAACACCTAATGACTTTAATTGATTAGCAAACTTTAACGCTGAGTTGTAGAGCTCTAAATATGTAAGCTCCTTACCAAGAAAGTGAAGTGCTATTTTATTTGGATGCTTCTCCTTAGCTTCCTTCAAATAGCTTTGTAGTGTTCTTTCTTCATAGTTAATTGTGAAAGGTATTTCAGTAGGGTAATTTTTGGACCATACCTTTTGAGACGACAATTCCATTTTCTTTTGCCCTCCTTTTTTTACCCCTCTTTCTAGTGAAAATCTAAAAGCTTAGCCCTCTCCAAAGCTAAAGATTTTAGGTTTTTCAGAATACTATTAACTTCATAGTATTGTAAAAAAACATTCTCCTCCTCTCTATTGTAATGAAACCGATTACAATAATAAAGAGATTTGTTACAAAATTTTAAATTTTTTTATTTCGTTGCGAATTGTGCTAATTTCTACATTGACTTCAGAATAAAGAAAGCCCTTCAATATGAAGGGCTAGCTAGGAATTACTTATCTAAAATTTGATCTTCTAGTTTCTTCTTTTCCTCTTCTACCAACACTCGGCGAAGAATTTTCCCTACCATTGTTTTCGGTAATTCATCTCTAAACTCATAAAGTCTAGGGACTTTAAAGGCTGCCAAATGTTTACGACAATATTGATCTAACTCCTCCTCCGTTAATTTCTGACCTTCTTTGGTAACGATAAATGCCTTTACAGTTTCACCACGATAGGCATCTGGCACTCCAACAATACAAGCCTCTTGGACTTTCTCATGCTCATAAAGAACCTCTTCAATTTCCCTCGGATATATGTTGAAGCCTCCAGCGATAATCATATCCTTCTTTCTGTCAACGATATAGAAATAACCTTCTTCGTCCATATAGCCCATGTCGCCTGTTAAGAACCATTCATCCTTAAACGTAGCTTGTGTATCTTCTGGTCGATTCCAGTAGCCCTTCATCACTTGAGGGCCTTTTACCATAACTTCACCGATTTCATTCGGAAGAGCTTCTTCACCTGTTTCAATTGATAGAATAGCAGCTTCAGTATCAGGCCAAGGTACACCAATACTCCCAGACTTACGCTTCCCCCATAAGAAATTCGCAATGGCTACTGGAGATGTCTCAGTTAACCCATAACCTTCTACTAACTTCCCTCCTGACAATTGCTCGAATTTCGATTGAACCTCAACTGGTAATGCTGCTGAACCACTTAAGCACGCATCAATTGATGACAGGTCGAATTCTTTTAATTGTGGGTGATTTAACAAAGCAATGTACATTGTTGGTGCCCCTGGGAAAATCGTTACCTTTTGTTTTTCAATCGTCTTCAGGACATCAAGCGGGTCGAACTTAGGTAACACTACCATTTTAGAGTAATACATAATAGATAAGTTCATTACTACTGTCATTCCATAAACGTGGAAGAATGGTAGAGCGGCTAAAATCCGTTCCTCTCCTTTTTTTGACTTATACATCCAACTTACACATTGAGTTGTATTAGCTACTAAGTTAAAGTGGGTTAACATTACTCCTTTAGAAGGACCTGTTGTTCCTCCTGTATATTGTAGTAAAGCCAAATCCTCCTTTGGATTAATCTCAACGTCTATTTCTTCGGCACGACCTTCATTAAGTACTTTCACAAAACTCAAAATCCGATCATTGTACTGAATGTTAACTTTGATACCAGTATTTTTCTTTTGAATAAACGGATAGATTAAATTCTTAGGGAAAGGTAGATAATCCTTAATGCCAGTGACAATTACCTTTCTAAGCTTCGTTTTATTCAGTACGTTTGCTACTCTTGGATAGACGAGATCTAAACAAATCATAATCTCAGCACCAGAGTCATTTAGTTGGTGTTCCAATTCCCTTTCTACGTAAAGGGGATTTGTTTGTACAACTATAGCTCCTGCAAATAAAGCACCATAGTAACTAATGACTGCTTGAGGCGTGTTTGCTAACATTATCGCGACTCGGTCACCTTTTTTGACTCCTAAGTTCTGAAGCTGATTGGCAAGTTTCAAGGAAGATTCGTAAAGTTCTTTGTACGACAGCTCTTTACCAATAAAGTGAATAGCACTTTTATCAGGATGTTTTTCTGCAGCCTCCTTCAAATAACTTTGTAAAGTCCTTTCCTCATAGTTCAATGATGTTGGAATTTCTTCTGGATAATGAGCGAACCATGGACGAGAAACAACTGTTTCCATTTTTAATCTCCCCCTTTATTTTCATCTCCTTTCCAAAGAAACACTGCGTTTCTTTACACAACAACGCCCCTGTACTCTCTACAATACAGGATGGCATTCTCCTCTTACTACCATTGTAATGTAAACGATTACAAAAATAAATAGATTTTTAAAAATATTTTGAATTCTCAGGTTAAAAAAAGGAAGAACTAGAAATCTAATTCTTCCTTTTACCAATATCTATGCGATAAATAATAAATAAATGATACCGGATAACATGAATATTGCACAAAAAACGAATAAAACCTTCCAAAGTGTTTCCACTTACTTCTCTCCAATCTCGTTCCAAACAATTATTTAATAATCCCCGCACCTATCACAAAAGAAAGTCCTACTGAGATTATAAATGATAAAAAACCTACAGCACGATTATCTTTGGCAATTTCTTCATCAACCTTAAAACTTGGAGTCAGAAATTCAAAAATAAAATAACCAAATAATAACAGAGTAAAACCATAGCCACCCCATGTTAACATCGTTAAGATAGAATCGTTATGTTGTATAGAGAAACGAAAAATATTAGCGACACCAAAAATCTTACCACCCGTAGCCAATGCCACCGATACATTTCCATTTTTTATTTGTTGCCAGTTATTATACTTTGTTACCGATTCAAATATTGCTAAGAATACGACCGTTGCTAAAACGACGACACTGTAAGTTGCTGCTGTATACACAAAGTCAATTTGAAATAATCGTTCCATTTCTCCAACTCCCGTTTAGAGGTTGCTCAAAAAGATGGGTACTCACCCACCTTTTCGAACAGCTAATTATTTGGCTGTTTCCGCAAAGTTTGTTGCTTTCGTAAAAATCCCAAAAACCGGATTTTTACACAAAATACTAAGAATTCACCACTAATTTAGTAAGTATTGCTCTTTTCTTACATAATATATTGGATAATATCTTCATCTAGGGTATAATCCCAATTTTTTAAAGGTAAAAAGCAAGAATGTTACGAAAAGAGCTTATTATTTAAATTCCACAATTGTATTCCCAAGCCCACCTTCACTCATTCCAGCCATTTTTGAGCTTTTTACATGAGGATGTGTTTTTAGTAGCTGCAGCACTCCTTTTCGAAGTGCCCCTGTTCCTTTTCCATGAATAATGGATACTTGACTGTACCCTGCAAGTAAAGCATCGTCTAGATATTTCTCGACACGGAGCATAGCATCTTCAAAACGTTCGCCACGAAGATCTAATTCCGGTTTCACATGATGTGAGTTGCCACGGACAGTTGCTACGGGTTTTTTCTCAATTGGTCTAGGTCTATCGATCAGCTGAAGATCATCCATAGCTACCTTCATCTTCATAATGCCAATCTGTACAAGAAATTCTCTATCAGAAACTTTGTCTACGATATGGCCCTTTTGATTGAAGCTAGTAACGTTCACTTCATCACCTGGAAAAAGCTCCTTAATGATGTTTTTCACCACACCTTTTTTCTTCTTATCCTTCTGTTTTGGTGCAGTTTCATCTAGTCGTTTTTTGGCATCAATTAACTGGTGCTCTTTTACCACATTCGCCTCTTTTTGGAGCTCCCTTAATTCTTCAATAATGAATTCTGCTTCTTCCTTAGCGGTTTCAACCACTTTAAATGCTTTCTTTTCTGCTTGTTCAATAAGCATATCTTTTTCTAGTTCAAATTGAGCAAACTTATCGGCTAAATCTTTTCTAAGTGCTTCGGCCTCTTCACGGATTTTCACAGCCTCTTCCATTTCTTTTTCAGCCATTTTTTGACTAGTCTCGAGAGATGTGATCATATTTTCAACCTTATTAGTCTCAGTTGAAATTTGTGCTTTAGCCTTTTCAATAATATCAATATTTAAACCAAGTCGTTTTGAAATTGCAAAGGCATTACTACGACCAGGAACTCCAATTAATAATCGATAAGTCGGACTTAATGTCTCAACATCAAATTCAACGCTCGCATTAATTGCACCTGGGCGGTTATAGGCGTATGCTTTCAATTCACTATAGTGTGTAGTGGCAACAATCCTAGCACCTCGTTGATAGACATCATCCAAAATAGCAATTGCTAATGCAGCACCCTCAGTTGGATCTGTACCTGCACCAAGCTCATCAAATAAAACCAGGCTTTGATGATCAACATGCTCTAAGATATCAATGATGTTCACCATATGAGATGAGAACGTACTCAAGTTCTGTTCAATCGACTGCTCATCTCCAATATCTGCGTAGACTGACTGAAAGATTGCCATTTCTGAGCCTTCATCTATAGGAACATGTAAACCCGATTGCATCATTAATGTTAATAGTCCGGTCGTCTTTAAAGTAACTGTTTTACCACCAGTATTAGGTCCAGTGATAACGATGGAGCTATACGATTTCCCAAGTTCAATATCAATGGGGACAACCTCTTCATGAGCAATCAGTGGATGACGAGCTCGCTTCATATTAATAAAACCAATATCATTTAACTTAGGCTGTGTAGCTTTAATCGCCTTTGCATACAACGCTTTCGCAAAAATAAAATCAACCTCAGCTAATGTACGCACATTTTGGAGTAACTCCTCACCTACCTCTGCAACAGCAGCAGACAAGGCATGTAAGATTTTTTCGATCTCTTGTTTTTCCTTTACTCGGACCTCTCTTAATTGATTATTAATCGCTACTACTGCTTGAGGTTCAATAAACAATGTGGCACCTGAAGCAGATTGATCATGAACTAATCCCCCAAAGTTATTGCGATATTCCTGCTTAACTGGAATTACATAACGATCATTTCGAATGGTAATGATTGAATCTGATAGCATCTTTTGGCTACTGGAGGAACGAATGATGCTCTCAAGCTTTGAACGAACTGACGCTTCATGACTTTTTATTTGATGTCTAATTGTTCTTAATGTTGGACTAGCTGAATCTAGAACATGCCCATGGTCATCAATACACATTTTAATTTCTCGTTCTACATCAGTTAAAGGTGTAATCGTCCTTACTAATTCTTCTAAAATTGGTAGTTCAATTGCGTTCTCAATCATATCTTCAATAAACTTTTTAAACCGTCTGCCACCATATACCGTACTTGAGATATCTAATAATTCCATTTCATTTAGCATCCCACCAATTTGGGCGCGTTTCACACTAGCAATTATATCGCGAATACCACCTAAAGGAACCTGCCCTTTTAAGCGTAATACCTTGGTTCCTTCAAACGTTGAATTTTGTGCATGCTGTATTTCATCTATGTTTACCATCGGTTGGAGTTCCGCAACTTTTCTCTTTCCAAGCGATGAACTTACATGTTCTATAAGCTGATTTTTCATTTTATCGTACTCTAGGAGACGACATACACGCTGTTGTAACAACTACCCCAACTCCTCATTTGTTTCTGTTTAAAAATTTTAAAACATCTTCTAGTTCCCAAGCATTTATTACTGACTCTTTCTTTAGCCAGCCTTTTCTCCCGCTAGCTACACCAATTTCCATATCATCTAACATCTCAAGATTATGTGCATCTGTATTAATGATTATTTTCACTCCGCTTTCTTGGGCTACTCTTACCCAATGGGCGGATAGATCAAGACGATGAGGGTTTGCGTTTAACTCTAAAGCAGTATTCGTTTCTTTCGCTAAGTCTATGAGTAACTGTACATCTACATCATAGCCATCCCTTTTTCCTAGTAATCTTCCTGTGGGATGAGCAATTAAATCTACATGATGATTTTGTAATGCTGTAGTTAACCTTTTCATAATCGTCTCTCTATCTTGGGAGAACGATGAATGAATAGAGGCAATGACAAAATCTACTTCTGCAATTACTTCGTCGTTATAATCTAGTGTACCATCAGGCAAAATGTCCATCTCGACACCAGTTAAAATACAAAAATCATCCCACTTTTCATTAAGCTTCGTAATTTCTTCATGTTGCGCTTTTAAGCGTTCGACTGTTAGACCATTCGCTACCTTTAAGAACTTTGAATGATCAGTAATTGCAATGTATGAATAGCCTTTTTCGCGAGCTCTTTCAGCCATCTCCTTAATTGAGTAGGCCCCGTCACTCCATGTTGAGTGCATGTGAAGATCGCCTCGAATATCATTTAACGAAATCAGTTCGTTTGGTTGACTCCAAGCTTCGATCTCCCCATTCCCTTCTCTAACTTCAGGAGGAATAAATTGAAGGCCAAAGTGATTAAAAAACTCTTCTTCGGTAGAAAAGGTGATCACTTCACCCGTTTCCAAAATCTCAACACCATACTCACTAATTTTCTCACCGCGATCCTTAGCAAGTTGCCTCATTTGAACATTATGGTCCTTGGATCCAGTAAAGTGATGCAAAGCAGTTGCAAACTCAGCTTCTGTTACCAGTCTAAAATCGACGGAAATTTTAAAGACATCAAGATTTAGTTGTAGCGAAACCTTCGTATCACCACTTGCAATTATTTCACCAACATTTTGAAATTTAAGCAGCTCTTCTTTCACTTTTAACGGTTCATCTGTAGCAATAATGTAATCTAAATCCTTTACCGTTTCTCTTAACCTACGTAAGCTTCCTGCCCGAGAAAATCGAATAATCCCTGCTATTTTGGCTAAGTTTTCTTCAATCTTTTCCGCTACCGGGATTACTAACGGTAGAGCCAAGCGGTCAGGCTGTTTCCCAAACTCCTCAATAGCAGCTAAGATTTTCTCTTCTGTTTTTTTACCAAAGCCAGCTAGAGCCTGTACTCTCTCTTCCGTACAAGCCTGTTTTAGGGTCTCAATACAAACTACTTGTAATTCTTGATAGAGCTTTCCTATCTTCTTTCCACCAAGTCCAGGGAGCTTTAGTAATGGCAGTAACCCAGAAGGTAGCTCCCCCTTTAATTCTTCTAATAGGTTTGACTTTCCTTCATTCATAAGTTCTTCTATTACAGTAGCAGTCCCTTTTCCAATTCCTTTTAGTTTAGACACATCTTCAATTTCATTTAAGGTCCGCTCGTCACTTTCTAGTGCTTGAGCTGCCTTTCTATATGCAGACACTTTAAAACTATTTTCACCTTTAATTTCCATATATATTGCAATCGTTTCTAACGCTTGAATGACTTGTTTTTTATTCATCATTGTTCATCTCCTGTCTATTAAGATACATAAGTTGGAGAGTTCCTACTCAATCCTAATGATACCTAGTTTAGATAGGACAAAGCAACTTATTTACAGTAGAAGGGACTGACTTTAATCGACTGTCAGCCCCTTCTACTATTAAAACCTATTTTCAATCCAAAGTTCCTTCAACTGATTAGATAAAATTGGTGTGTAATCTAAGATTAATTTAGCCAGTGTAGATTCCTTTAGCACGTCTTGTACTAGCTCAATTGGTAGTAATGCGGCAATATGTAATAGGACTACTAGTACTAGTAATGTTTCTAAGAAGCATAGAATTCCACCTAGCCAACCATTGATAAAATTTAGTATCGGTAAATGAGCCAAAAAATCAAACATCGATCCGATAATTTGCATGGCAATTTTGGTAGCAAAAAATAAAATAGCAAATGCAATACCACTGTAATATACATGCTCAAAATTGAATGCCTCTATTAACATAAATGCTGGATTATCTGTTGGAAATTGAGGGTACGGGATCCATAACCTAATATGTTTTGCTAAATCATCATAGTATAGATAAGCAACAAAAAAAGAAACGATAAACCCAGTTAGATGAATAAGTTGTAAGATAAAACCTCTGCGAAATCCTACAAAAAAGCTAGTAATTAAAAGAATGATTAATATTAAGCTAAGCATTTTTTATTTTTCCCCATCTTTCTTTTGACGTTCTTGCTCTAGTTGTTTTTTTAACCGTAAATATTCATCGCTAATATTGACAGCAGTTAAAACAGCAAGTTGTGTTTTATCTAAATAAGGACTGATTTTGCGCATCTCTTTCATTTTTTGATCAACGAAATTAGCCACTTCATGTATGTGACCTACATCTACTTTTCCTGAAATCACATAACTTTGGCTATTTATCGTTACCGTTGTTCGTCGTTTTATCTGATCTTCTCCCACAACGAGCCTCCCTTAAAATACAATCCCATTAATACAAATACAGATACGTACTTAATAATTACCTTTTTCATTTACGAAAAATTCTACATTCTATCATAACATGAACATCCATAATTGGAAATATGTCGAACGATAATTGAGAAAGATTGGGGAGCAGTGATACAATTGAGAATGATGTATTGCTAGAGAGTCTAATTTGCATTCATAATCCACATGAATAAAGGGGTTTTCCTATTGTCACAGCGAGTTTTACTATTAGATACAAAAACGATTGAAAAAATGAAGGAGTTCTATCAAGATGATTTAGCTTCAAAACTACCTCCTGGTGCACTATTTGCAGCAAAGCCGTTTAACTGTTCAGTGACTGCGTATAAATCTGGTAAGGTTCTTTTTCAAGGAGCCAAACATGAAGAAGAAGCTGCTATTTGGGAACAATTTGCAAACAACGGTACAGCTCCGCCTACTACTAAAACAGTTACTAAAAAAGAAGCTACAAATCAATCACAATTTTCAACCATGTCTTTAATAGGGTCCGATGAAGTAGGTACAGGTGATTATTTTGGACCAATTACGGTTGTTGCTGCTTTCGTTAGAACAGAAAACTTTGCAAATCTCACAGAACTAGGTGTGAAGGATTCAAAAGGAATGAAGGACGATCAAATCTGCAAAATTGCGAAACAATTGATAAAAGAAATTCCCTACAGCCTATTAGTACTTCCGAATACAAAATATAATTCCTTGCAGGCTAAGGGGTTTAATCAAGGAAAGATGAAGGCAATTTTACACAATCAAGCAATTCTTCACCTGAAAAAGAAATTAAATCATGAACCTTATGATGGGATACTGATTGATCAGTTTGTTGAACGTGGTATTTATTTTCGTTATATTGCTGATCAAAAGGAAAAGGTCCAAGAAAACAACATGTTTTTCCAGACAAAAGCTGAATCTCTTCATTTGTCAGTTGCAGCAGCTTCAATTATTGCGCGTTATGCATTTGTGAAGGAAATGGATAAATTAAGCGAAAGTGCCGGCTTTGAAATTCCCAAAGGGGCTGGTTCCCATGTTGATCAGGCAGCTGCGAAACTGATTAGAACACATGGAATTGAAGCATTAAATAGTTATTGTAAGATCCATTTTGCTAATACTGAAAAAGCGAAAAAACACCTAAAGCTTTAACCAAGCTTTAGGTGTTTTTTTATTCATTTTGTCGCTCTTTTATTCGTTGAAGATTACCATAAAAGCGGTTTTCAGATGCTAATTTTTCCCACTCAGACTTTTTATTCACTACCATTAGTTCTGTAGCGATGTTTTTATCTATTTGCAATTCTTCACTAACTCGAGCACGAAAATATTCATGTCCTGCTATCCCTTGCTTAATCATCTTAAAATCATGACTTGCTACAAAACAGGCAATCTTTGTCTCACCACAATATTTACATGTATGACCTTTCATTAAACTAGTCAATTCGTGAGTGATCAACGAATTCACTACCCATTTTTGTTCTTTTATTAGATAAAGAAAGTCAGTCGCATACTCTAGTGGAAGGTTCTCTATATTGAAAACAACATGCCAAACACAATAGTCAACCTGCTTCAACGAACTTATGTTAGAGACCTTAAACATAGTCTTTCCCCCTCTTGAAAACACCCTCATACGCTTATTCCTCAATGTACAAAACGGAAGAGGCCCCCCCTTCCGCTTTAATTAGTTATGCTCTTAATATTGCACCTAGAGTCTCTTTTAGTCCATCTAGCACGTGACTGTGGACTTTTGTTACTTCCTCGTCAGTAAGTGTTTTGCTTGGATCAAAGTAAGTTAATGAAAATGCTAATGACTTAAAGCCAGCTTCCATTTTTTCTCCTTGATATAAGTCAAAAAGATGAACAGATTTAAGTAAGCTTCCACCGTTCTCTACAATAACATCTTTTACAGCTTGTGCTTGAACATCTTCTTTTACAACCAATGCGATGTCTCTTGAAATCGAAGGGTATTTAGGGATTTCTTCGTACATAACATCTTTCATTTCAAAAGCAAGAACTGCTTCTAAATCAACTTGGAAAACATACGTTTCATTGATATCCAACTCCTTTTGAAGTGAAGGATGAAGTTGGCCAACAAAACCTATTTCCTTACCACCTAATGTAATTGCCGCAGTACGACCAGGATGGAGGCCTTCCTTTTTTGATGTCTCATAACGAATGCTACCGTCTACACCTAGGTTGGTAAATAGACCTTCTAGGACGCCCTTTGCTACAAAGAAGTCAACTTTCTTTTTCTCACCTTGCCACAAATGACTAATCCAATTTCCAGTGAAAGCACCCGCAACAATCTCTCTTTCTAGAGGTTGTTTTGTCACTTCTTTTTCATCAGATAAGAAGATTGAACCGACTTCGTAAATTGCCACATCATCTAGCTTACGATTATGGTTATATTGAATGATATCCAATACATGAGGAATTAAACTTGTTCTAAGCGTGCTACGATCCTCACTCATTGGCATTGCTAAACGAATTGGTGAAATATCTCCAAGATCTTTAATAAAGCTCATTGCTTTACTAGAACTTGTTAGAGAATAAGTAATTGCTTGATTTAGACCAACGCTCTCTAAATAACGTCTAACTTTTCTTCGTCGAACTTGGTTAGGTGTTAACGAACCTGCAGTCGTTAAACCAATTGGTAATGTTGTTGGAATATGATCATAGCCATAAAGTCTAGCAACTTCCTCAATAAGATCCGCTTCAATTGTAATATCTGGTCTACGAGTTGGGACAAACACTTTGAACATGTCGCCATCTTGTGTATATAAAAATTGTAGTCTCTTGAAAATTAATGCAACAACATCATCTGTAAGTTCTGTTCCAAGTGCCTTATTAATCTTTTCAACAGTTATCTCTACTTCTAGTGGTTTGGCCTCAAGCTCGTTCACTTCTACACAGCCCTCAAGAATTGATCCACCAGCCAATTCACAAATGAGTTGTGCTGCCCGCTCAGCTGCTAATGCTACACGGTTAGGGTCAATCCCTTTTTCATAACGAACACTTGAGTCACTTCGTAATCCTAGATCTTTTGAAGCTCTTCTTACCGTTGTTCCTTTAAAGTATGCTGCCTCTAAAAGAATGGTTGTTGTATCGTTTTGAACTTCAGATTTAGCTCCACCCATCACACCTGCAACCGCAACAGGCTCAATTCCGTTTGTAATAACTAGATGGTCACTTGTTAGTTTACGAGTTGTATCGTCTAATGTAACAATTTCCTCACCATCTTTAGCTCTTCGAACGACAACCTCTTTTGAACCGAAACGATCATAGTCAAACGCATGAAGAGGTTGGCCATATTCTAAAAGAACGTAATTGGTAACGTCTACCACGTTACTAATAGGACGAATACCAGCAGACATTAGACGATTTTGAAGCCATAATGGCGATGGAGCAATTTTTACACCTTTTATAACCATTGCCCGGTAGATTGGGTTATCTTCAATAGCATCTACACGAACCTCAATATAGTCTGATGCTAGATCAGAGCATTGAGTAAGACTTGGGATCGGAAGGATAACTTCTCTGCTTAAAATTGCAGCTACCTCATAGGCTACACCGATCATATTTAAACAATCTGCACGGTTTGGAGTTAAATCAAGCTCTAATACTTCATCGTGTAGGTTTAAGTAATCCAATGCATCTTTGCCAACTTCAGCGCCTTTTGGAAATACAAATATTCCTTCTGATACTTCCTTTGGTACGAACTTTGTTTCAACACCTAATTCTTGCAAAGAACAGATCATTCCATTGGACGCTTGTCCACGAAGCTTTGCTTTTTTAATTTTGAAGTTACCTGGTAGAACTGCTCCTACTTTTGCAACAGCAACCTTTTGATCTTGAGCAACATTCTTGGCACCACAAACAATTTGAACAAGCTCTTCTTCACCAATGTCAACTTGGCAAAGGCTTAACTTATCAGCATCAGGGTGTTGTTCCCTAGTGACAACATGGCCAACAACAACGTTAGAAACCCCTTTGTTTAATTGATGAACAATATCAACAGCTACACCACTTCTTGTTAGGCGCTCTGCTAATTCTACAGCTGTAATGTCACTAAGCTGGACATAATCTTTAAGCCAATTAAAAGATACTAACACGCTTATTTCCTCCCTATATTCAATGTATAGTTACGCTCGCTTAAATTGTTCAATAAAACGTTTATCATTTAAGTAAAAATGGCGAATATCATCAATGCCATACTTTAACATCGCTAAACGTTCTACTCCCATACCGAAGGCAAAACCTGAGTATTTCTTTGGATCGAATCCGCCCATTTCTAGTACACGTGGATGAACCATTCCGGCACCAAGTACTTCAATCCAGCCTGTTTCTTTACAAATACGACAGCCTTCTCCATTGCAAATCACGCAAGAAATATCGACCTCTACAGATGGTTCTGTAAATGGGAAAAAGCTCGGTCGTAAACGTATTTTTTGATTAGGACCAAAGAACTTCTTAGCAAACTCTAAAAGTACACCTTTTAAATCACTCATACGAACATTTTCGTCTATGTAAAGTCCCTCTACTTGCATGAATTGATGAGAGTGAGTTGCATCGTCATCATCGCGACGGAATACTTTACCAGGACAGATAATTTTAACTGGTCCCTGTCCCTTAAACTTCTCCATAGTCCTTGCTTGAACTGGTGAAGTATGTGTTCTAAGGAGAATATCATCAGTAATGTAGAAAGAATCTTGCATATCACGAGCTGGATGATCTTTTGGTAAGTTTAGAGCTTCAAAATTGTAATAGTCTGTTTCTACTTCTGGACCCTCAGCAACCTCAAATCCTAAGCCAACAAAGATATCTTCGATTGTTTCTACTACTGAAGTAAGTGGATGCATACCTCCGGTTTGGGCAGGCCGACCTGGAAGAGTTACGTCAATACTTTCATTAGCTAGTTTCTTTTCTACTTCTAGTTCCTCTAGTCTTGCAACCTTCTCTTCAAGCTTATCAGCTATCGCTGCTCTAACATCATTAGCTAATTGTCCCATCACTGGACGTTCTTCCTCAGAGAGCTTTCCCATTCCTCTAAGCACTTCAGTAATTGGTCCTTTTTTCCCTAAGTAAGAAACCTTAATTTCCTGCAACTCTTTTAACGACTCGGCAGCGTTAATTTGATTTAACGCTTCTTGTTGAAGCTCTTTTAAACGCTCTTGCATGTTTTTTCCTCCTTTTTGAAATGTGCAGCTTTCGCTAGACATCATTGTAACCAATTTGTTTTAAATATTATCAAGGTAGGCTAATCTCTGAAGGCCTTTGCTTTTCTGTAAAAAACAAAAAAGCCTTCATCCCAAAGGGACGAAAAGCTTCGCGGTACCACCCTAATTAACGTAACTTTAAGAAACGTTCACTCAAACTTGATAACGGTCATGACCGATGCGACCTTAATAAGAAGATTATTCCTTATGTTCCGGTGCCAATTCCAGAGCGAATTCAATTGATACGAACATAGATGTGCTTTCAGTCTAGGCACTTCTTCCCTGAATGACGTAGGTCAATTTACTACTCTCTTTCTTCATCTTTTTCAATATGAAATTCGTTTTCAATTATAGTTTATTTTTTTCATAAAGGCAAATGTTCTTTAAAGTGACTATTACTTTCTTAAATGGTAGAGTAAAATACCTGATGCAATGGCGACATTTAAAGATTCAGCATTACCGTAAATTGGTATAAAAAGATTTTCTTCTGTCTGTTCAAGTAGCTCTTTGGCAACACCACTTCCCTCATTACCCAAAATAAGTGCAAAACGATCTTGAGCTTCAATTTCTTTGTACGATTTTGCTTTTTCATTTAATGCCGTCCCATAGACAGGAATATTCGCTTGTTTGAGTTGTTCAATCCATTCAGAAAGCTCCCCTCTTACAACAGGTAAGTGAAAAAGAGACCCTTGAGTTGAACGAAGGACCTTACTGTTATAAATATCAACAGTTCCATTCCCTAAAATAACTCCAGATAAGCCAGCACTATCAGCTGTTCGGATAATCGTTCCTAAGTTTCCTGGGTCTTGGATTTGGTCAATTAAAAGATATTTTCCATTCTCCTCTAGTTGCAATGGCTTTCTACCAATAAGTTCACATACTGCAACAATTCCTTGTGGTGTATCCGTTTCACAAATTTCCTTCATGATCTTTTCGTTTACGAGAAACACCTGAACATTATTTAATTCCCAACTAGAAGGAATGCGGAAATTTTCTTCAATATATATTTCATTAATAATCACGTTCCACTTAAGCGCCTCTTCTACTAAGTGCTCTCCTTCAATGATGAAGCTTCCAAGCTTTTCTCTTCCTTTCCGAGAATGCAACTTTTTAGCATTTTTTACTCTTACATTTTTAGGTGATTCAATCCGTTCCATTTTGTACTCCCTTTTCACTCTAGAATGTAGAATGTAAAATAGTAAACCTATACAAAAGATTTGTACTTTACATTATAAATATTTTCGTCCAATTGTTGACATACTATAACAGAACTGCCAAATGGCTCTGATTTATTTTTTATTTTACCATAAAAGGAGTGGCACACAATGGGTTTTAATCTACGTGGTGCAATTTTAGCAAATGTCGCTAATAGCACTGAAAATGATGTAAAAGCAACAATTGACGATGCAATGCAAAGCGGTGAAGAAAAAATGCTTCCGGGCTTAGGTGTACTTTTTGAAGTATACTGGAAGCAAGCGGACGAACAAAGCAGACAGCAAGTAATTTCTTCAATTGCACAAGGTTTACAGAGATAATTATTTTGATAAGAAAAGCGAACCAAACTGGTCCGCTTTTTTTATTTATTTACCATCCTTTATTTTGAACTTCCCTTAATATCTCATGGGCATCCTTCCCCGCAAGCAAAAGTAACTCTTCCAATAATTCATCTCTGATTAAGTCGAGACGTATTATTTCGGTCGCTAACTTAATCGCCTCTTTTTTCATTTCTAACGCCCCCATAGTCTTTTATTAAGGCTGTTTTCGCAAAGTTTGTTGCTTAAAGATACTAAGATATCACATCTAAGTTAGTAGGTATTGCTCTTTTCTGACATAATTTATTGGCGGATATTTTCATCTAGGGTATTTTTCCGATTATTTTAGGGTGAAAAAGCCACAATGTTTACGAAAAGAGCCTTTATTATTATTAAAAGCTATTTTAAAGGAAGATACCAAATCTAACAGTAACATTGTTAGAATTTATTACTTAGTTTTTGATTCGGAAAAATGCAAAAAAAGCGCTAAATAAATAGCGCTTTTTTTCTCTTAATCAAAGGTAATCTTTGCTACCGTATCTTTATCTAATTTTTTAATGACTTCTACAATCAATTTTACAGCATTTTCAAAGTCATCTCTATGAAGAATAGCTGCGTGACTATGAATATAACGTGTTGCAATTGTGATTGCTAATGCTGGCGATCCATTTGCAGTAAGGTGAATCGCACCTGCATCAGTTCCTCCACCGGCAACATAATCAAATTGATAAGGAATTCCAGCTGCGTCAGCAGTATCCGTAACAAAATCACGTAATCCTTTATGAGATACCATAGAAGCATCATACATGATGATTTGTGGTCCGTTACCCATTTTCGCTAATGCTTCCTTGTCTGTCACTCCAGGTGTATCTCCTGCAATACCTACATCAACAGCAAAACCGATGTCTGGTTGAATTAAATTTGCGGATGTACGGGCACCACGAAGGCCAACCTCTTCTTGAACAGTTCCTACCCCATAAACCGTGTTTGGGTGGTCAACATCCTTTAGTTGGCGCAATACTTCAATAGCAATTGCACAACCAATACGGTTATCCCAAGCTTTTGCCATGAGCATTTTTTCATTTTTCATGACAGTAAATTCGCAAACTGGTACAACCGCGTCCCCTGGACGTAAACCAAATTCCATCGCTTCTTCCCTACTAGAAGCACCAATGTCAATAAACATATCTTTAATTTCCACAGGTTTCTTACGAGCTTCAGGAGGCAATATATGGGGCGGTTTTGATCCAATGACACCAGGAACATAGCCGTTTCTAGTCATGATCGTTACACGTTGTGCAAGCATAACCTGCCCCCACCATCCGCCTACAGTTTGAAACCTAACAAATCCTTTATCATCAATACTAGTTACCATAAAACCAATTTCATCTAAATGACCAGCCACCATAATCTTTGGCTCAGCAGCTGTTCCTGTTTTCTTGGCAATTAAGCTTCCAATATTATCTTGAATTACTTCATCAGCAAATGGTTCAATATACTTTTTCATAACATCGCGCGGCTCTTTCTCATTACCAGGTATCCCATTTGCATCTGTTAAATCTTTTAACATTTGTAATGTATTATCCATATGTAAACCCCCTATATAAAATTATGTACCATACATAATTATAGCGATACTCGAAGTAATTCTCAAACAAAAGCATCACTTTCGATCTTTACCTTAGTATCCTTTATCCTGTCGTTCATGGTTCACTTCATTTTTTCCAACATAAGCTGTTTCTATTTCAAGAATTGTAAAATGTAATAAGCTACCTAGGTAGATATATTGTTGAAATAAAATTGATAACTGTTTTTCGCTTTTTGTTTTTCGAAACTGAGAAGTTACTTCAAATAGCGTAGCAAATTGATCTGTTAAACTTACTTTTTCTTGGTTGAATGATTCATCTAATACGTTCGTCGTACTGGTTTCTAGCCCAATCGATAATAAGAAATGAAGGCCATCAACGTACTCCTCTAAAATAACTGCTCTGTCACTAGGAGGCTTTAAACTCCAGTATTTAAAACATCTAGTTTCATTGGCCAATTCAGCCAGTTCAACTTGAAAAGCCAATATTTTTTTATCAATCAGATCTTCGTCCATTAAACCATGTTCTTTTCGAATTCTATCGTCTAATTCTTTTTGCATTTGAAACATTTTCGTTACATTCATTATAAAAATTCCTTTCAACTGTAATTTTGAAACCTTTTATCCTATTTTAACGTAGGTATGGTAGGAGTTGTTTTTTGTGCATTGATCTTAATACGTATATACTAAGAAAAGATATTATATCTAGGGGTGATGACCATGGCTGTTTTTTTGTTCAGAATTTTATTACTAATAGCCGTTTTTATTTTAGCATATAGTGCCATTAAATACTTAGTTAATCCAAAACGGAAGTTAGAACTAGCGCATGAAAAAAAACAGTTTTACTTTTTAGATGATAAACAAAATGTAAGAAAGAACTTCTTAATCACTTATCGCGGAGTCATATTTGAAGGGGAAAAATATTTAGGAACAACCGACAGCGCATTTGAAGTGGTTAATGTACAAGTTTGGGCTAACAATACCGATAAGCTGCAAGGTTTAAATAAAGAAGATTTCTATTTTATAGAGAAGGAAATTCTTTTATCCTACCCTAACTCCCAAATAACTTGGAAAAGCCCGATAAAAGATCTGCTACTGAAGTAATCCTTTTCTATAAAAAGGATAGGTGTATTGAACCTAAGTTCAGTTACAGTTGTTACAAAAAAAAAGCTGTAAATGTCATTCTATTAGACATTTACAGCTTTTTATGAACTCGCCTTAAAGAATTTTTTCCATTGGATACTCGTTTGTTTTTCAAACCCTCTTCTCTTCACGCCAAAAAAGATGATACATAAAAATAACAAGAGAATTCCTGAATAAAACAATGGTAAATCGATGAGTAACTGACCAAAACTAGTAAAGATAATTCCGGGTAATATGACCCCTAAAAATGAGTATTTTGTATATTCCTTAAATGAACTTGTTTGCTCCATAACATACAATGAAAGTAAGTGAAAATGAGCAAATGGAACTAAACGAAGAACCATAATTTGATTCATTGTTAATGGACCATTTTTCAGCATTTTTTGATTCATTTTTGCAAATCTTGAAAGGACATTAGGGAATTTCTGAGCGATAAAATAAAAGATGATACACATTAAAGTTAATCCTATAATAGAAAAAACAGAACCATAGAATACCCCAAATAAGTACCCCCCAACCATACAAACAAAGAGGACCGGAAGAAATAATAAAGGACGAATTAAGTGAAATAAAATAAATAAGATCGGAGCTAGTATTCCACTTTGTTCAATATAGACGGGTATGGCTTCTGATAGGTGTTCAATCATGAGCGCGCCCTCCTCTCTATTAACAAATATGAAAGAAAATTAAAGATAATAACTGATTAGGACAAATTGTATAAAAAAGATAAACGGTACTCCATAACGAAAGGAAAGATGCATCGTTTTATGACGAAAAAGTTTCATTCCAAGATAGATACCTATACTTCCACCAGCAATCGCTAGCATAAATAGGCTATATTCTGAAATACGCCATTGGCCTTTTTTGGCTCTTTGCTTGTCAACATACATAGTAACTATAGAGATAACAGTCATAGAAAAAGCATATGTTAAAAGGACCTTCAGTGCCACTACATTGACCTACTTTCTTAATGAATAATGTAGAATTTAAAAGAGTTAATATACCTTTATAGAGATTAATTTTATATTATACATTATACATTAAAAAGCCACCCTCGTGCTTGAGAGTGACTTTATTAATTTAATTCGATTTATAGACTAGATTTTGCTTTTGCTGCTAATTGAGCAAATGCTTTTTCGTCATTGATAGCTAAGTCAGCAAGCATTTTACGGTTTACGTCAATACCAGCAACTTTTAATCCATGCATTAAACGGCTATAAGAAAGACCATTAATACGAGCAGCTGCATTGATACGAGTAATCCAAAGCTTACGGAAGTCACGTTTCTTTTGGCGACGATCACGGTAAGCATAAAGTAATGATTTCATTACCTGAACTTGCGCAGTTTTAAATAATCTATGTTTAGAACCATGGTAACCTTTTGCTAACTTTAATACTTTCTTACGACGACGACGAGCGACATAACCGCCTTTTACTCTTGGCATCGTGTTTCCCTCCTCAAATTCTCAACATTGTGTTGAAAATAATCAATTATTTTTTGTACGTTAACATTTCACGAATACGTTTGTAGTCTCCACTAGAAACAATAGCGGCTTTACGAAGCTTGCGTTTTGCTTTTGTTGATTTGTTTGCAAATAAGTGACTTGTGTATGCATGCGAACGCTTAAGTTTCCCAGAGCCTGTTCTCTTAAAACGTTTTGCAGCACCACGGTGAGTTTTCATTTTAGGCATCGGTAAATCCTCCCTTATTCATTACTACTATTAAAAACCAGTTAAGCTTACTTTTCAGCTTTTGGAGCTAAAATTAAAAACATGCTTCGGCCTTCCATTTTTGGAGCCGATTCGATCGATGCAATGTCTTCACATTCTTTTGCCAAACGCTCTAGAACAACTTTACCGATCTGAGAATGAGTAATTGCACGACCACGGAAACGAATCGCCGCTTTTACTTTATCTCCTTTTTCAAGAAACTTTCTAGCGTTACGAAGCTTTGTGTTAAAATCATTCAACTCAATAGTTGGGCTCAAGCGAACCTCTTTCGTTGTAATAATCTTTTGATTTTTACGAGCTTCTTTATCTTTCTTTTGCTGTTCATATCTAAACTTACCAAAGTCCATTATCCGACATACTGGCGGTTTAGCAGCAGGTGCAACCATAACTAAGTCAAGGTTTGCATTTTGAGCCATTTCTAAAGCCTCTTGCCTCGTCTTTACCCCAATCTGATCTCCGTTTGGGCCAATAAGACGAACTTCTCGGGCACGAATACCCTCATTGACTAACATGTCTTTACTAATAACTAGCCACCTCCATGGTTTTAAAAAAATTTGCTTAATAAGCAATACGTAAACCTAGTTTTGCTAAGTAGTTAAACTACTGCGTTGAAAGGATCCATGCAATCGAAAAAACGACTTACTCATTTGGAATACTATTCGACTGTCTTTTTCCAAATAAAAAAGATGTAGACGCACAATGCGCCCACACCTGTATTGATTTTAATCAACTAAGTAACCTGCAAACATTTCTTTGTCAGCCAGGTGAGAAGCGGGCGCTTCTTCTTGCATTGGTTCCAATATTTAATTCACTAAGCAAGTATACCAAGAAGCAAACCATTTGTCAACTTGTCAAAAGGTAAATCGTTTTAGAAAACATGATTGCCAATAAAAACTATTAGTAAATTGACTTGTTTATCTTAACAAGAAACTATTAAACATTTCAAGTCTTTTTTTTAGTTTTTTATTAAATATTCAAGGTATGTTTTTCCATAAATTCTAAAACCTTGTCGGCAGGAAGTGGCCGACTAAAAAAGTACCCTTGCATTTCATCACACTTTTCTTGCTGTAAATACTTAAGAGCGTCATTATTTTCCACACCTTCAGCAACCACTCTCATCCCTAAGTTGTGAGCAAGATTAACGATCGAAGAAACGATTGCACGATCTCCAGTATTAGTAGGCAATTCATACACAAAGGTTTGATCAATTTTTAATGTAGAGATGGGAAAATTCTTCAAGTAACTTAACGATGAATAGCCTGTCCCAAAATCATCAATAGCAATCCTTATACCTAAGTCATTAATTTTGGTTAAAGTTTCAATTGTTGATTGTGTACTATCCAATAGACTGTTTTCAGTTATTTCTAGCTCTAAGTATTTAGCCGAGAGTTCAGCTTCTTTGAGAGTATTCAACACATCTGAGACGAAGCTAGGATGTTGAAAGTGTTTTGTTGCTATGTTTACACTTACCCTTATATCGGAAAAACCGAGGTCTTGCCATTTTTTCAGCTGCAAACAAGCTTCTCTAAGAACCCATTCGCCTAAGGGAATAATTAAGCCACAATCTTCTGCCACTTGAATAAAATCGAGTGGCGGAATATATCCTCTTTCTGGATGAAACCAGCGAATAAGTGCCTCGTAACCAACAATCTTTCCTGTGTGTAAATCGAGCTGAGGCTGATAAAAAAGCTGCAGTTGCTCTTGACTTGCTAACGCTTTTCGTAAATCGTTTTCGATATTCAACTTATTCACAAGCGTCTCATTCATCTCTGAATTATAAAATAAGTAGGTATTCCTTCCTTTATCTTTTGCTGCAAATAACGCAATGTCACAATTCTTCACTAAATCTTCTGGGGTTTCTCCTCCAGAAGGATAAACACTGACCCCAATACTTATTTTCAAATGAATATCAGCTTGTTTATAAAGAAATGGACTCTCAAAAACATTTAATAAAAATTGGCAAACTTCCTTTGTTTTGTCTTCATCGGTATCGTATAAAACAAAGACGAATTCATCGCCACCTAAATGATAAAGAGTATATCGATCAACAAACTTTCGGATATTCACTTTTTGTAAGCGATGAGCAGCCATGATTAAAACATAATCTCCTACAGGATGTCCCAATGTGTCGTTAATACGTTTGAAATGATCAAGGTCAATAAATAAAACAGACACTTGTTTACTTAAATCTTTTGCCTCACCTATTAGGTTGGAAAGATCTTTATCAAGTACTCTTCGGTTTGGTAAATCTGTTAAAGAATCATGATAAGCCATATGTTCAACAATTAGTTCTGAATTCTTTAATTCAGTAATATCACTAATCGTACCCACAATTTCTTTCACCTCTCCGTCTCGATAAAACGGGGAAAAAGTAATAAATAAATGTTTTCTTTTAAACTTAAGTTCAAAATTTTTCGTGACACCTAAAAATGTTTCCTCTACAGGTACCAATAATTTCTTTAATGTCTCTTCTGGCAAGATAGCTGAGACTGACTTATGAAGATGCTCCTCTTCACTTAGCCCGAGCTCACTAGCTAATTTACCCGCAATTAAAGTAAAAGCATAGTCATCATCACAACATTTTTTTAGTTTAAAAACGAGGTTATCAAGACTTTGCATCACCTGAACAAAATCATTTTTTAGTAACTCTCTTACTTTATCTTCATAGAGCTTACCTTCTGTTATATCAGTGCGAACTGCTATAAACTTATAAGGCTCACCTGTGTCGTCTATTAATGGAAAAATGGTAGTTTTCACCCAATAATAACTACCATCCTTAGCCAAATTTTTCACTTCACCTTCCCAAACATTTCCGGAAGTGATCGTTCTCCACATATTTTGATAAAATTCTACGGTATGGTGTCCGGATTTTAAGATTGAATGATTTTTTCCTATGAGCTCTTCTCTTGCATATTTAGAAATTTCACAGAAGGTATCGTTAACACTTAAGATCGTTCCACTTCCATCAGTTATCGCAATAATAGTAGAGCGATCAATTACTGTGTATAGGTCAGTTAATTCGTCTAAAATAGCCGTTACTTCCATATTATTTAAATGAAGTCCAACGAGCTCTTTTCTTAGGTCAGAGACTAAATTGGTCGGTGTTATAATTCGATCTGCATCCTTGCTCATCTTTCATTCCCCCTTGAGAAGCCAAATCTTCTCCTTACCTAATAGTAATCACGATTTATATATTTATAAAGCTGTTTTCGCAGAGTTTGTTGCTTCCGTAAAAATCCCAAAAGCCGGATTTTTACACAAATTACTAAGAGTTTACTACTAATTTAGTAAGTACCGCTCTTTTCTTACATAATTTATTGGCTGAAATCTCCATCTAGGGTATTTTTCCGATTATTTTAGGATAAAAAGCCACAATGTTTACGAAAAGAGCCTTTTATAAAATTCTACCAATTAAGATATCTATATAATACTAACGGTTTCTAGTTATCAATAAAATGATAACCAGTAATTCTAGCTCGGATAATATTCCAGTATTTGTTCTATACTTTTACTTGTATTTTACTAGAAGTTAAACTCTATTATATCCTGAAGTTGATCATTTGCGTAAGTACATCTTGTTAACTTTTTTATTTTTGCTTTCTTTTAATTAGGCTGTTTTCGCAAAGTTTGTTGCTTAAAGATACAAAGAATTCACAACTAATTTAGTAAGTATTGCTCTTTTCTTACAAAAATTTATTGGCTGATATCCTCATCTAGGGTATTTTTCCCGATTATTTTAGGGTATAAAGCAACAGTTTTTAGTGCGACGAGTAACCGCAGGAGCAATGTTTACGAAAAGAGCCTTTAATTATTCCGTTTAAAACAGTATTGAACTTATTATAGAAGAAAAATATTTACCTAAGTAATAGTAGCGCACAAAAAAACTGCTGAAACTTGTTTCAGCAGTTTTTTTAAATTAAACTAAGTTATTTTTTCTAGTAGCGATTTCTTCTTTAATGTTAAAGATAAATGTTTCAAGACCAACAGCTTCTGAATTTTGTTCGCCATATTTACGAACATTTACAGCACTGTCTTCAATTTCCTTATCACCTAATACAAGGATATAAGGAGTTTTTTGCATTTGTGCTTCACGGATTTTATAACCCATTTTTTCATTACGAGTATCAATGTGAACACGAACTCCAGCTTCAGAAAGTTTAGCTTTCACTTGGTTTGCATACTCAAGATGAACATCACTTACTGGTATGATTTCCACTTGTACTGGAGCAAGCCATGTTGGGAAAGCTCCTGCAAAGTGTTCAACTAGAATACCAAAGAAACGGTCGATAGATCCATAAATTGCACGGTGAATAACAACCGGATGAACTTTGTTGTTGTTTTCATCAACATACGTTAAGTCGAACTTCTCTGGCATTTGGAAGTCAACTTGAATTGTCGCACATTGGTGGCTACGTTTTAGAGCATCCTTAATGTGGAAGTCGATTTTTGGACCGTAGAATGCGCCATCACCTTCGTTTAATTGATATGGTAGTTGTAAATCTTCTAACACATTACGAAGAGCGTTCTCAGCTTGCTCCCAAAGGCGGTCGTCACCCATTGAATTTTCTGGACGAGTCGAAAGTTCTACAGAGTACTCGAAACCGAATGTCTTATAAATTTTATCAACCAGTGTAAAGACTTCTTTAATTTCACTTTCGATTTGCTTTGGTGTTACAAAGATATGTGCATCGTCTTGACAGAACGTACGTACACGAATCATCCCGTTTAATGCTCCACTTAATTCGTGACGGTGAACTTGACCAAACTCAGCCATACGGATTGGTAGGTCACGGTAAGAATGAAGTTCATTCTTGAAGATCAGCATGTGCCCTGGGCAGTTCATTGGTTTCATTGCAAACTTCGTATCATCTACCTCTGAAAAATACATATTTTCATGGTAATGCTCCCAGTGACCGGATTGCTCCCATAAACGTTGGTTCATCATAAATGGTGTGCGTACCTCATCGTAGCCTGCAGCACGCTGTAATTCTCTTGAGAAGTTCTCAAGTTCTGTACGAACAACTTGTCCCTTTGGTAGATAGAAAGGCATACCAGGAGACTCCTCCGAGAACATGAATAAGTCTAGCTCTTTCCCTAGCTTACGATGGTCACGCTTTTGTGCCTCTTCAAGGAAATGTAAATATTCATCTAAATCTCCCTGCTTAGGAAATGCTGTTCCATAAATACGTTGCAGCATTTGATTATCGCTACTTCCTCTCCAGTAAGCACCCGCGATACTCATTAACTTTAAAGCCTTAATTTTTCCTGTAGACGGAAGATGTGGTCCACGACAAAGATCGAAAAATTCTCCTTGCTCATAAATAGAGATTTCTTGTCCTTCTGGAAGCTCACGAATAAGTTCAAGCTTTAGGTGATCGCCAATTTCCTCATAAATGCGAAGAGCTTCTTCACGAGAAACAACATTACGGCTAATCGGTAAATTCTCATTAATAATCTTTTTCATTTCTTTTTCAATTAGTGGTAGGTCTTCTGGCTTTAATACATGCTCCATGTCAACATCATAATAGAAACCATTTTCAATAACAGGTCCAATTCCTAGTTTAATGTCTGGATACAGTCGTTTCAGTGCTTGTGCCATTAAGTGAGCAGTACTATGACGATAAACTTCTAATCCTTCTTTTGAGTCTAGTGTCACAATTTCTACTGCCGCATCTTCCGTAATCGGTAATAATAAATCAACAACTTTACCATTTACTTTACCAGCTACCGCCTTTTTCTTAAGACCTGGGCTAATCGAAGCTGCAATATCTTCAGTCGTTACTCCTTGATCATACTCTCGTATTGCGCCATCAGGGAAAGTTACTTTCACTTGTTCCATAGTTAACACTCCTTATTTTCTGAAAAATTAAAATAAAAAACAAAAAACACCCATCCCTAAAAAGGGACGAGTGTAGCGCTCGTGGTTCCACCCTCATTCACACAAGTACCTAAGTAACCCAGAATAGGGGCTTCAGTACACGTTTGTGTCTCATGAGATATAACGGTTGTGGCCGTCAGTAGATACTATTAGTTCCCTACTGAAGTTCAGAGGTGGTAAGTACTATTTTCGTGTTAGGAAGCTCTCAGCTATACTTCCCTCTCTTTAAACCGTAAAATAAAACTCATGTCCTCATCATAACTTATTTTGGATGTAATTTGCTTATGTACGTTATTATATGAATTTATTTTACGAAAAGCAAGTTTAAATTGGTTTTTAGAAAAAAATACCTCTCCACGACCTTAATGCATTTTATAGTTCTTCTTTTCGAACACACTTTTACTATATATTTGAACTTTTTCTTGAAATATATTCTGAATAGAATGTATCACACCACTATCAATATCATTACTATACAGATGAACTTCCTTTGGGGCAATACTAACTAATGGACTGATTACCATTTCTTGAATTGGAATTTCCTTTTCAAAAACAATTTCACGGTCTAAAAAGGTTTCTAGTTTTTCGTCAGAAATTGGTTGGAAGAACTCATCATAAAAAAAGATTTCTTTATCAATAACTAGATGAACACAATTTAATCTCGGTAGACGTTTTTTTAAATAAAATCGTAAGCTCTCTAAAAGGTTTTGATATTCTTGTTCTAGACGGAACTCATCAATAGCCATTTCTACACAATCAATTAATTTATCCAAATAGCCTCTTAAACGAAATGTTAGAAATGAATCATAACAAAAATTACAATCTCTAGTTAAAAAAGTATTAAATGCATCCTCAATAATTTTTTCGGTAGAAAACAATTTTGTTACATTTGGTAAATCTAATCTTTCACCTGCTAAAATTGACTTCGCCATTACTAAAATATGAGACTGTTCTTCTTCGTTTTCGTAAAAAAATATATTCTCAATAATATCTAAAAGCCAGGCATCTTCTTTTGTTTCAACCACATGCTTTTTTAATACTTTAGTTAAAGCTGGTTTTATTGTTTCATTAAAATCAACTGTGTCATCTACTTTTATAAATAGTTTATCGCTTACTTCCGAAAGTTCAACTTCCTCATTCTTTATAAAGGCCTGAAGCCCAGCCTTAAAATTAGTAAGTAAATCATAACGATCGAGCTTATTTTGTAAATAAATCTCTATCAATGAAAGCCCCTCCCACAACAATTAGACGCAAACTACCTTCTAGTGTCTATTTTTTCTATACATATATATGGGGGCTTATCCAAAATAATGCGTATAACTAGAAATTAATTATCTAGATCTTAGTTCGTCACCCTAGGAAAAAGAAAAAGCCGATGAAGTCATCGGCTTTGCTGGTTAATTTTGCATCACAAAATCTTTATCTGTTTGTTCCTCTTCTTTAAATACACGCAGGGTGTGATACTTCGTATTTCGTTGAGCAGGTACTTTCCCCGCTTCTCGAATTAATCGTAAGATAAGATTTGTATTTACCTTGTGAGTTGCTCCTGCAGCTGAAACAACATTTTCCTCCATCATTGTGCTTCCAAAGTCATTACATCCATATGAAAGTGATTTTTTACCAATTTCTGGTCCCATTGTAACCCAAGAAGATTGGAAGTTTGGAATGTTGTCCAGAAACAATCTAGAAATAGCTAAATTTTTCAAGTATTCTTCTGGTGTTACTTTTTCAGCTTTAAGATTTGTATTATCTGGTTGGAATGTCCAAGGTATAAATGCTAAAAAGCAGTTTGTTTCGTCTTGAGCATCACGAACACGCTGAAGATGTAAAGCACGCTCGTGGTATGATTCGCCAAAGCCAATTACCATTGTAGCTGTACCGTGCATTCCAACGGTCTTCACCATTTTCATACACTCGATCCATTGTTCCCAAGAGCCTTTTTTCTTACTAATCTTCATTCTTGTACGATCGTCAAGAATTTCTGCTCCACCACCTGGTACAGAATCGAGTCCTGCCTCTTTAAGCTGAAGTAAAACTTCCTTTAGACTATGGCCAGAAACCTCTACCATTTTCCAGATCTCAGCAGGAGAGAAAGAATGCATCGTAATAGTAGGGAAACGTTGCTTAATTTTCACTAGTAAATTTGTATAGTAGCTTAAAGGTAAATCCGGATGTGTTCCACCTTGCATGAGAATTTCTGTTCCATTAACATCAACAGTTTCTTGAATTTTATCCAGTATTACTTCATCATCTAATACATATCCGTCCTTATGACCTGGAGGTCGATAAAAAGCACAAAAGCGACAGTACGTATCACAAAAATTTGTATAATTAACATTTCTACCGATAACAAACGTTGTAATTGGTTCAGGATGCCACTTTTTCATAACTTCATTAGCAGCAGCACCAATTTTCTCCACTTCGTTGCTCTCGTATAAAAGAATAGCGTCTTCAATCGTTAATCGCTCTCCACTAACTGCGCGTTCAAGGATACGGTCAATTGTCATATAAAAACCCCCATCTCTCTTAGTAAATCCAGCATATCTATTAATATATCAATAATTTCAGAAGAAACACCTTTTATTATGGTAACATACTTTAGGAAAAAATGTATAATTAGATTTACTTCGTTTTCATCGTCTAACCTCTACGGTTTTTCCCCTCAATGAAAATTGGTTCAGCAAAATGACGGATGCGTTCCATGATGCGTTTAGACTTTAATTGTTCGATGCCGCCTTTTTGTGAATAGGATAGATGTTCTTCTAACTCTTCAAAATCATAGTTTGATGTATACAATGTTGGTAGCTTTTCTAGCATCCTATGTTGAAGGATTACACCTAAAATATCATCCCTTACCCAACTAGACATTGTTTCAGCACCAAGATCGTCCAAAATTAGTACAGGTACATTTTTTACAAGATCAAGTTTTTCGTTATAAGAACCATCATGAATACCCGACTTTAATTCTCTGAAAAAATCCGGTGTATAAACAAGCATCGTTGAGATATTTCTCTCTGCAAGTTCATTGGCAATTGCTCCCATGATATAGGTTTTGCCTACTCCAAACTTACCATGTAAGTAGAGACCCTTTCCTGATGTTCCAGGAGTTGCCGTTGTTGCAAACTCAACTGCTTTTGCAATGGCTAAAATCCTTGAGCGATTATCTTGGTCAAGATGATCAAAGGTAGCAGCAAGAATTTCTTTTGGTATATATAAGCTTTTCACTAATTTTTGTTGGCGTTTGCTTTCTTCAGCTTTTAGTTTCATCTGACAAGGATTATATTTAAGCTGAATTTGGGCTCGCTCTAAATATAATTCTGGTTGGTATCCTTTCATCATGTTCGGGCACAGGTCTAAACCTGTACATCGATGACAGTGGTTTCTCTCATTCCGAAATTCAAATAGTCTGGAGATATTCCGCTCAATCTCACTTTCAAGTATATCAGGGTTAGCTTGAATAAAGTTCATAATTGCTTTATCAGTTAGAACTTCCTCCTTCAAACGTTGGAATTGATTTAAAAATTTAGTAGAATTTTTCATTTTTTGTAACGTTTCTTGGATAGATTCCATTCTCTAACCCTCCTGTTTACGTTGTAATTTTAACTGCTTTAGTTTTGCCTCTAACTCTTCTTTCACTTTGGAGATATCATCCTCTTGACCTGGTTTTGTTTCCTTTTTCTCTTCTGTTAACCACTTTGGCAAGCGATCTTTCCTAACGTAGCGGTTATTGTTCTGACGTGTTTTTGCCGAAACTTCTTTAGTAGCAGCTGTCTCTGAAAGTCCCTGCTCCCATTGACTACGTTTTTTATATTCTGCCTTGGCCAAAATCATGGCCTCTTTTACTGTCTTTATATTTTTTCTCGCCCATTGCGCTGCAATTTTTTCTACATAGGATTTTGTTAATTTCATATCATTAATTTCGAGAATAAAGTCAAGCAGTACATTCGCCACTCCAGGTAAAAGTTTGTAATCTAATAATAGTGATTCAATAATTTTTGCATCTGCAATCGGAACTTTTGCACCATCCGACTTACTTTCTAGCAAAGTTAAAGGGGATTCAGTTTCATAAAGGAAGATCATTTCTTCTTCCTCATTTGATGGTTGTTTTCCTGTCATTGTTCGATGTTTTTGAGGGTGTGTTCGTAACCCTAATCCTGGTGGTTCGCTTTCGTGTGTGAACTTATACCAATTTTTAACCTTTTCTCTCATAAGATCTAGATCAACCTTGTCGTCATGAAGTAGGGAGTCTTGAATGATTTTACTCATCTCATAAGGATCAATTCGGTATACAAATGCCAAACGGACAATCATATCCTTTACTTTTTCGGTTAATAATGTCTTTGGATTGATCAGATTCGAGAGGTGAGTAGTTAATAATGAAAAGTCAAACGTATCTTCAAGTATTGAATAAGATTGGGTACTATCGTCATTACCGACGATATCTCGATTCAAATCAATTGCAAGTGAAGATGAAAGTTCGCCTTGCTGTGAAGAGATTTCAGAGTGATGCAAGGAAGTAAATACATCTCCAAATGACATAGTAATGTCCTTATACTCCTCTTTACTGACCTTACTGATCGTAAAACGATCTCTTAGCTGGAGATATCGATATTTTCCAACCCTATTGTATAAATAAACACTAAGGACATCATCTTTAAAAAATTCTTGCGGACTAAAAGGCTTTTGTAGTTCGTATAAATAGCTGACATCATCATCTAGCTTTTGTTTATAAACATTTAAAAGTCCAATTCCTTCAAGCTTTTTCCGTTCCTCGAATATTTTATCTAAAGGGAGACCCATCATTGTCATTAAAGTTTTGTGTGTTGTCTCTAAACTTGTAAATTGATCTTTTTCTAACTCGCTCTCAAGAGCGAAATAAAGACTATGGGCAACTGCTCCAATTAGTGGCTGATATAAAAGGGTAATAATTTTTCGGTCTGTTTCGTTTATATAGGAGTTCGCTCGAACTATATAACGATCAACAGGTAATAAATGCATCCAATGTAACGCCATTTTTTCATCACCCGTATCTAGTATTTTACTAATCTATTTTAACACTTTTTTTTATAATTACATAAAAACTCAAATCAATTTTTACAACCATTTAGGGAAAAATGTACAAATAAGAACAAAACTTTCTGTTAGAGTTATTTTCTATTGTCAATTAGAACAAAAAAAGAGCTAAGATCATATCTTAAGCTCTTTTATTTAGTATCAGCTTTTTGTAAAAGGTCTTTTAATTCCTCTATAAATACATTAATATCTTTAAATTGCCGATAAACTGATGCAAAGCGAACATATGCTACGTCATCAACATTAGCTAGATATTCCATAACACTTTCACCGACATCCTCACTTTTAACTTCAGCAAAACCGGCGTTTCTAAGATCTTTCTCAACCTTATCAACTATCTCCTCGAGCTTCTGTAACGGTACTGGACGTTTTTCACATGCGCGGATAAGGCCACGGAGGATTTTTTCTTTACTAAACTCTTCTCGATTACCATTTTTCTTTACAACGATTAAAGGAGTTTCCTCTACTGTTTCAAAAGTCGTAAAGCGAAAGTTACACTCTTCACACTCTCGTCTTCTTCTAATCGAGCGCCCTTCGTGACTTGGGCGTGAGTCAAGTACTCGAGTACCGTTATAACTACATGTAGGACAGCGCATAACAATCATCTCCATATGTTTGCCTTAAATAATCTTTCACTTATACGACTAGAACACTAAGTGTTTCATAATTCTATAGTATCACGAAATAAATACTTGTCCTTTATTATGATATAAAAAAATGATAGTAAGTACAAGTGATACTTTTACCAGGCTCTATTTATGTTGACTTTGTAGAGGTCTAAGCCCCTAGTCCGGATCCTACATATTCTAAATGCTTGTCTATTTTTTTGTAGACTTCTTTAATTACACTTGCACTAAACCCAAAATCTAAAGGAAGTGCTGTTTCTGTTGTTACAGCAAAGTCGACAGCTGTTCTATTTGGGGATACCATAATAATCGTAGCTACCAAAAAGAATTTCTTTTTTGCTTTCCCCTCAACAATAATTTCTCCTCGATCAATTGAATTTGACTTCACTTGAAATCCTTGTGTTTTATGCAATAAGGTTAGGACTTCGTTAAATGCTTTGTCCTTCATTGCTTTATAATATCTTGTTTTTAACGCCTCATCATAATGTGACTCAGCTGTTTCTGTATGCGTAGAAAAGTATTTATTAATTGTTTCTTTAAATCCCATGCTTTCTCCACCTCTCTAATAATTACCTTAGTAAAATTATAGACAAAAAATGAAAAAATTGCTAGAAAACTCAAAAAAGAGGTGTACGAATACACCCCTTACGGATCTTTACGATTTTAATGAAGTTACCTCTAGTTTTCCTACACGGATTGGACCCATTCCTCTAGGCACTTGAACATGCTCTACTGTTTTGGCTCCAAGTCCTTTCGAAATATAATCAGATGCCACATTAGGGTCAATACGATCACCACATGTATATACATCAATACTCGCATAACCATGTTCAGGAAAACTGTGTATTGTTAAATGTGACTCAGAGATTATAACTACACCACTTACACCATGAGGTGCAAACTTGTGAAAAGCAACCTCTCTTACTTCAGCACCAGCTTCTAATGCTGCATCAACAAATAATTGCTCAATAAAACTGATATTATTCAACTTTTCTACATCACAGCCCCATAATTCTGCTATGACATGACGACCCATTGTATCCATAGTTGAATCCCCCTTCGTTTAAATATTCATGCCTTCTCATGCATGCAGGAAGTTTGATTACTAAGGGGGAAAGTTAGTCCAGAGAGGTCCTAACCCTTTCAAGTAACCAAGCTGTCCTTAATTGCTTATATGAAGTTCACGAAATTTAGTATACTTGTTTTGGATTTTATTTGCAATGATAAATCTGCATATTTTAGAACCCAAGTATAGCAGAACGATGGGTGATACAACTTACTATACCCTTTAAAAAGCTGTACTATTTATAAACGTCGCTGTTAAGAAACCCCAATTTCTGAGTGCTTTACGATCTCACTTGCCACATAATTTACTAAGTCAACTACTCGACAAGAGTACCCCCACTCATTGTCATACCAAGCCAATACTTTAATTTGTCTTTTCCCTATTACCATTGTTGATAAACCATCAATTATTGAAGAGTTTTCATTACCATTAAAGTCAATTGACACTAGTGGTTCCATTGTAAAGCCAAGGATACCTTTTAATGAGCCGTTTGCAGCTTCTTTTAGTGCTTCATTAATCTCTTCAATTGTTATGTCCTTTTCAACAGTAGCAACCAAATCCACAAGCGATACGTTTGGGGTTGGTACACGAAGGGATAGCCCGTTCATTTTCCCTTCTAATTCAGGTAATACTAATGATAAAGCTTTTGCAGCTCCTGTCGTAGTCGGAATAATTGATTGACCACAAGCTCTTGCTCTGCGTAAATCTTTATGTGGATTATCTATATTTTTTTGGTCATTTGTGTACGAATGAATGGTTGTCATTAAACCGCTTTCAATACCAAACTTTTCATGAATTACCTTTGCAACTGGAGCTAAGCAATTTGTTGTACATGAAGCGTTCGAAATAATGTTGTGTTTCTCATGGTTATATTTATGGTCATTAACACCCATCACAATTGTAATGTCCTCATTTTTTCCAGGGGCAGTTATAACTACCTTCTTAGCACCAGCCTCAAGATGATAACCTGCTGTTTCTTTCGATTTAAATTTCCCAGTAGCTTCAATTACAATATCAACGTTTAGCTCTTTCCAAGGTAATTTCTTAGGATCACGTTCGCTGATTAACTGTATTTTTTTTCCATTAACAGTGAGTGTATCATCAGTTTCAGCTTTCACTTCCCCCATAAACTCGCCATGGATACTATCATATTTAATTAAGTGAGCAAGGGTCTCTGCAGGATAACTCGCATTAATTGCAACAAGTTCTAATTTATTATCAAGAATTGCCTTACGAAACACCATTCTCCCAATTCTTCCAAACCCATTAATTGCTACTTTCGCTTTCATATATGATATCCCTCCACAAAATTATGTCATACTAAATAAATGTTTTCTAAGATTAGTATAACATATAGTATGAATATATGAAGTTCTTTTTGCACTTTTCTCGAAAAATAGTTAATAAATGTACGAATGTCTATAGATTTAAACAAAAAAGATAGCCTTTTGTATAATAACAAAAAGCTACCACTACTTTATATACAGTCCCATTTTCTTAAAATACTTAATAATTGATCTTTTGACTCAGCAATGGAACCATGATTATGAATAACTTCATCAGCGAGGAGAATTTTATCTTGCAAAGGCATTTGTGAACTTATTCGTGCCATGGCTTCCTGATCAGTAAATTGATCTCTTAACTTTAAACGCTCAAGCTGTAATTCTTCATCAACGTACACAACAATTATTTTCTCAACCATTGATGTTAATTTACTTTCAAATAAAAGTGGAATATCTAAAACAATTGTCCGATACCCCTTTTCCTGCCATTGTGCGACTCTGTCCTTCATTCTTTTTCGAATAGCCGGATGTACAATTTCATTTAGTGCTAAACGCTGTTTTTCATTATTAAAGACAATTGTCCCTAATTTTTTTCGATCCAAGTTCCGATCAAAAGCTAAGATATCAGCTCCAAATGTTTCAATGATTTTTTCATAAGCTGGCTCTCCTATTTCCACAACTTCACGAGCAATTACATCTGCATCTACAACAGGTATACCAATATCTGTTAGCATTTTTGATACTGTACTTTTTCCACTAGCAATTCCACCGGTTAATCCAATAATCATCGTTTTACTCCCTAAAACAAATGTTACAAACGAATAATCCCTATGATAATCAGTAATAAGCCTGGTATAAATGAAAACTTATGCATTATTTTTGAATCTGAAAAGAAATAGCCACTTTTCATCCCAAGTGTTACGCATAGAGCACTCATAATTGCGACACTTGCTGCCATAAACCAAGGGGAAAATCCAATCAATGCAGCCCCAATCCCTGCTCCAAATGCGTCTAATGAAAGGGCAATCCCTAGAAAAAAAGCTTCTCTACCAGTAATTGTTCCTGAATTATCAAAGTCTGCAACCATTGGTTTTCTCAAAATTTTTATTACTACTCCTAAAACTTTAATCTCAAAATTAACTATTACGTCGTCTTCCTTATTCTTTTCATCTCTTTTCGCTGGTCGATAAATCTGATAAAGAGCCCATGCTCCAATCATTATCAAAATCAAGCCACCAATAGACTCTGCAATACTTGGTGATAAGTATTTGACAATCATGTTACCAATAGTCATGGCAACAAGAATAGACACCGCCGAGCATGAAGCAATAAACAGCAAAGACTTAAAAGGAAGCTTCATCTTCCTTAGGCCATAGGTTAGCCCAACTCCAAAGCTATCGAGACTTACTGCCAACGCTAATAAAAGTAAGGAAAGAATTTCAACCATATTCAAAGCTCCTTCCAACCACTGATACGATAGTATATGGTAGGAGCCCATCCAATGTACTTATTAATTTTGAATTATGAATTATGAATTGATGTAAGTGAAAGTCTACGAAGCAAAACTTTCACCATAATTTCTAATACACAATTCATAATTTTATTTCTTTTGGCATTTCGGACAAAAGTGGGTTCCTCTTCCACCTACAACAATTTTTTCTATTGCCGTTCCACAAGCTTTACAAGGCTCACCTTTTCTACCGTAAACAAATAATTGTTGTTGGAACATGCCCATTTCTCCTTGACCATTAACATAAGACTTCACAGAGCTACCACCTAAATCTATAGCTTCTTGAAGCGTAGCCTTTATTTCTTTATGAAGTCTTTTTACCTCTTTTTCTGTTAAGTCCTTTCCAACACGTTCTGGATAAATTCCAGAACGATAAAGTGCTTCATCTACGTAAATGTTTCCTAGTCCGACCAACTTAGTTTGATCTAATAAGGTTACCTTTACTTTGCGATTAGAGTCCTTAAACACTTCCTTTAAGGTGCTAGGCTTAAATTTCTCATCAAAAGGTTCAATTCCTAACTGAGTTAAAGGAAGACTGATATCCTCTTCCCCTTTAAGGAAGAGGTGCATTGTACCAAATTTTCTTACATCACGATAGCGTAACTGAGTTCCATCAGTGAACGAAAAAATAACATGTGTATGTTTATCAATTTCTTCTTCCTTTTCGTGTAAACCATAACGCCCTTCCATACGAAGGTGAGATACAATGACATAATTATCAAGGATGATTTTCAAGAATTTTGCTCTTCTTTCAACTCCCCTAATGGTCTGACCAATTAATAAGTGACAAAATTCTGCAACATCATCTGGTCTTTTAATGATCTTCCCCCAGTGAACAGTGATCTCTTGAATCGTTTTTCCGACAACTAACTGTTGTAACGTTCTTTTAACTGTCTCAACCTCTGGTAATTCCGGCATAAAACCACCCCATTCCAATTATGAATTAGAAATTATGAATTTTGAATGGCTTTTATGAATTGCTTCGAAGCATTTCTGATTAATTCATAATTCAAAATTCACAATTCAAAATTTTAACTACTTCGCATCATACCAAGAGCTGCCGTAGGCATATTCGACTTTTAATGGTACTTTTAAGTCAATCGCCGATTCCATTACTTCTGGTACGATCAGTTTTAATTTATCCAACTCTTGTTTCGGGGCTTCAAAGATCAATTCATCGTGTACTTGTAAAAGTAACTTTGCCTCTAGACCTTCTGCTTCAATTCTTAACGCAATATTTACCATTGCTTTTTTTATGATATCAGCAGCTGTCCCTTGAATTGGTGTGTTCATAGCTGTGCGTTCTGCGAAACTCCGTAAATTAAAGTTACGGCTAGTAATCTCTGGTAAAAATCTTCGGCGGTGGAGAAGTGTCGTTACAAACCCCTTCTCCCTTGCTTCTTGAACAATATTATCCATATAATCCCTTACACCAGGAAAACTTTCTAAATATCTTTCAATAAAACTGCCTGCTTCTTTTCGAGTAATTCCTAAACTTTGTGATAATCCGTAATCACTAATTCCATATACGATCCCGAAGTTAACCGCTTTAGCATGACGTCGCATTAGATCTGTCACAGCATCTTTTTCAACGTGAAAAACGTCCATAGCTGTTCTCGTATGAATATCCATCCCATTATTGAAAGCATCTATTAGCGTTTCATCATTTGCAATATGAGCTAGTACCCTTAATTCAATTTGTGAATAATCAGCAGCGAAAATAATCCAGTCAGGACTTGATGGTATAAATGCTTTTCTTATTTTCCTTCCTTCTTCTAAGCGAATCGGAATGTTTTGTAAGTTCGGTTCAGTCGAACTCAACCGGCCGGTTTGAGTCAGTGCTTGATTAAACATCGTATGAATTTTTGCTGTATCTTGATGGACAACCTTCAATAGTCCCTCAATGTAGGTTGAGTTTAGTTTTCCTAATTGACGGTAATGCAATATACTCGGAATGACCTCATGCTTGTCCGCTAACTTTTCTAATACATCTGCTGATGTAGAAGCTCCTGTTTTTGTTTTTTTGAGCACAGGTAAATTAAGTTTCTCAAAAAGGACTTCGCCTAGCTGCTTTGGAGAGTTGATGTTAAATTCAATTCCAGCAAGACTATGTATTTCTTTTTCAAGGTTTTTCAATTGTTCCCCTAAGTCTTCTCCCATCAACCGCAATTGTTCAACGTCAACTTTCACACCTGTCATTTCCATTTTTCCTAGAATAATCGTCAACGGCATTTCTAAATCGTAAAAAAGTTCATTTAGTTGATTTGCTGTTAACTCTTCACAAACTTCTTCTCTTAATGTGTAGACTGTGTTTGCCTTTTTCACAAGATGCTCAGCTACTATATCTCGATCTGGTATACTGCGTTTTGCACCTTTTCCATAAATAGCTTCATCTAAAGAGACGATTCGTTTACCTTTGCGATTAGCAATGTCTGCTACTTCATGGGAAGAAGCTGATGGATCAAGAATATAGGAAGCAATTAGAAGATCAAAGTTAATACCCTCTAGTTCAATTCCCTTCCATCCAAGGGCAACAACCGCACGTTTTGCATCGAATATCGCTTTTTTGGCTTCTTTATCTTTCGCCCACTCTTTAAAAGTGTCGCTCGCTATAGCCATTTCTGTAGGAATGTAATAACGTCCATTTTCATTAACAATTGCTAGACCAATGATATCAGCTTGGTGATAGTTTTCATCTAACACTTCCACTACAATTGCCGACTCCTTTGTAAGCATCTCGTCCGTTATTTCGTTAGCAATTGTAAAATCAAGCGCTTCTATTTCCTCGACTAGTTCTGTCTCATCAAAGTCAAAACGATCTAATAATGATTGAAAGTCTAGCTCTTTAAACAAGGAGATAACTTTCTGTTCATCATATTCCCCAAAGACTAATTCGTCTCTTGGGATCGTAATTGGAACCTCACAATAAATTGTAGCAAGCTCCTTACTCATAACAGCCTTTTCTTTATTTTCTGTGAGGTTTTCCTTTAGCTTTTTCCCTGAGACTAAATCAATTGACTCGAGCAGCTTCTCAACAGAACCAAACTCTTTTAAAAGCTTAATTGCTGTTTTTTCACCAATCCCCGGTACTCCAGGGATGTTATCGGAAGGATCACCCATTAAGCCTTTCATATCAATAATTTGTTTTGGGTTGATGCCATATTTCTCTAAAACGAATGTTTCATCATATGTATCTACATTAGAAATTCCTTTTCTAGTTAATGCGACTGTTACTTTTTCGGAAACAAGTTGAAGCAGGTCTTTATCACCAGAGTAGATTTTCACTTCCCAATCTTCTTGTTCACTAACTTCTTTCGCTAAGGTACCGATGATGTCATCAGCCTCGTAGTTTTCAATTTCATAGCGTTTTACATTAAAAGCATCTAATAGCTCTCTTATTAGAGGAAATTGCTCAGAAAGTTCTGGTGGAGTTTTTTGTCTTCCTCCTTTATATTCTTGGAAAGTTTTGTGACGAAATGTTGTTTTCCCAGCGTCAAAGGCAACTAACAGGTGAGTTGGTTTTTCTTCCTCAATTACTTTTAGCAGCATCGTTGTAAAACCGTATACAGCATTTGTATAAACACCTTTATCATTATTTAACAGTGGTAAAGCAAAAAAAGCACGATATGCAATACTATTACCATCAATCATCACTAATTTATTCTTCAAAGAGAATGCACCCCAATTTATCTAATATTGTCCTTTTATTTTACCATGTTCAATGCCGAATAAAAAACGAGGAAGCCTATTTACAAAAATAGACTTCCCTTGTTTAACTCTATTAATTACTGTACCCCATAAGAATACGAGCGTATGGAGCATCAGCAGGTAGGACAATTACCGTTTGATCATCAATCGTCTTCTCATAACTCAATAATGTTCGATATAAATTATAGAACTCTACATCTCTACCAAATGACTGATTATAGATTTGGGCTGCTCCTGCTTCCCCTTCAGCAATAATTACGTTTGCATCAGCATTTGCTTTTGCAACAATCTCTTTCACTTCACGGTCTGTATTTGCACGGATACGATTAGCTTCTGCATCCCCCTGAGATAAGTAATCTTGAGCAATAGAGTTACGCTCAGAAATCATTCGGCGATATACAGCTTGCTCATTCTCCTCTGGTAAATCTGTACGCTTCATTCTCACGTCAGTAACTGAGATACCATAATTATCACGAGCTAAGAGTTCATTCACTCGTTCTAATACGCGGTCGTTAAAGCTACCTCGAGAAGATTTTTCTTCATTAATAATTTCATCATAATCCAACTGACCTAATTCTGCTCGAATGACTGAATAAATAAAATTCATCATAATTGTTTCTGCACGATCGATTGTTTGTGCACTACCTATCATTTGTTGAGGATCATCAATTCGCCAAATCGCATAATTATCAACTAGAATTCTCTTTTTGTCTCGAGTATTAATTTCAGTTGGTTCTACGTCTAATATCATTTGTTTTTTCGTTAACGTAGAAACCGACTGGATAAAAGGAACTTTAAACTTCAACCCTGGGTCTTGTTCAACTCGAACTACCTCACCAAATTGTCTTACAACCTTAAACTGACCTTGATGTACAATAAAAATATTAGTAAGTAATAACATAAGCAAGCCAATAACTACTACTAACAATATTCCTAGTTTCGTATATTTTTTCCAATCATCCGTTGGTTTTCTTTCACTAAAATCAATAATTTTATCGGTCATTAATTTCCACTCCCTTGTCGTGAAGTTGTCGTTGCGGGTGGATTTACCTCAGTCGTTCTTTCTAGTGAACGAATTGGTAGATATTTCACAGTGTCAGAACTACTGTCCATAATATAAATTTCTGTATTAGGTAGAACTCTTTCTAAGGTCTCTAATACCAAACGAGTTCTCGTTACTTCAGGGTTAATTAGATACTCATTATAAAGGGCATCAAATCTAGCTACATCACCACGAGCACGCTCTAAACGCTCCGTTCTCGTTCCTTCTGCCCTTGAGATGATAGCATCCTGTTCACCTTTTGCCTCATTCATCTTTTGGTTACGATATTTATTTGCTTCGTTTATCTTAGTCAAACGTTCCTCACGAGCATCAGTAACTTCGGTAAAAGCACGACGTACTTCTTCAGTAGGTAATTCAACATCTTGAAGTTTTACATCCATAACTGAAATACCAATATCATAAGATTCAATCAGATCAACAAGATAATCCCAAACGTGAGCTTCTATTGCAGGTCTCTGATCTGTTAAAGCATCATCAATGCGAGAACTCCCGATTACACCACGGAGCGATGCTGAGGTTGCACTAAATAAAATTTGCTCAGGGTTATTAGAATTAAATAGGAATTTCTCTGGATTTGTAATTCGCCATTGAACTACTAAGTCCGCTAGCAAGATATTCTCATCCCCTGTAATCATTTTTGCTTCATCACGATATTCTACTACCTGACCATTTGTTTCATCATAACCCACCGTAGTGGTAAACGTACCTCTTGAGAGGATTTCTACTTTTTGAATTGGCCAAGGCAACTTAAACTTTAATCCTGGTTCTGTAATATGTTCATCAACCTTACCAAAAGTAATTAGTGCTGCCTGTTCAGACTCATCAACTATATACCAACCAGTCGTTAAGAACAGAGCTAAAATTGCGATTCCAATGAGTGAAAGGAAGCCGACGATAATTTGCTTCACTGTTACCATGAATGTTCCCCACTTTCCATTTTGTTTTTATTTACTCTTTACCCATTATACTTACGTATTAGATAAAATAAAAGTTTCATAACTTTACAGTTTTAAAAAACAAAAAAAAGGAAAGCAATAATTGCTTTCCGAAAGAAAAGGGGGTGTAAGTCAATTTCCGACTACAGTGTAGTGTTTATTTGCTTACAATTACAGTTTACAAAACTAACTATAGCAACTATTCATTAAGTTACTATAAACTACTTGTTAATTTTTTGTAAACATTCCTTATTTTAACTGGTTTTTATTAAATTTAATAGTAAATGCTGTACCTTTACCCACTTCACTTTCAACAACAATTTCTCCGTTATGTGCTTCAACCAAATGCTTCACAATTGCCAGACCTAATCCAGTTCCACCTGAATTTCGACTTCTTGCTCGATCAACTCTGTAAAACCGTTCAAATACTCTTGGTATCTCTTCTTTACTGATGCCAATCCCTGTGTCCTTTACTGAAAAATATACTTTATCACTATACTCTTGAATGAACACATCAATTCGTCCACCTTTTTGAGTATAGGTAATAGCGTTATTTATTAGGTTAATCATGATTTGTTTGATACGTAACGGGTCACCTTCAATAACACCTGAGCCTTCTTTCGTCTTTGATAACATGATACCTTTTTCTTCAGCTTTATTACTTAACATGACAATAATATCATCAGTTAACATACTTAAATCCACACGTTGCCAATTAAGCTGAAACTTGCTTTGTTCAATTTTTGATAAGTCTAATAAATCCTGAATTAAACTTTGAAGTCTTTCACTTTCATCCCAGATGATTTTCAGGAAGCGATTACGTAAAGCTTCATCCTCTGCTGCACCGTCTAATAACGTTTCAGTAAAGCCTTTAACAGAAGTTACAGGTGTTTTTAATTCATGGGAAACATTTGCTACAAAATCTTTACGCATCTGTTCTAGTCTTTTTAATTCAGTTATATCGTGAAAAACTAGGACGATTCCCTTTAATCTCTCTTTTTCCCCACTACTAATAATAGGTGCTCCGTATACATCAAAGTGACGCATTTCTAATTGAATTGGCAAAATGATTTGTTTTCTTTGTCCCTTTTCAGTCAAAAAAATCTCTTGTACAATTTTTACGATTTGTTTATGCGGTATCACGTTGTGATAAACTTTATGAAGCCAATGTTCAACATCTTCTTGAAAAATTGTTTTACAGGATTTATTTATAATACTTATTTCACCTTTATAGTTAATTAAGACTAGTCCACTACCCATATTTTCAATCAGCGTTTCCAGACGTTCTTGTTGTGCCTTATATGTTTTTGTGACTTCGTCTAGATTTTGGGCTAATACATTAAGTGAACGACTTAATTGGCCAGTTTCATCATTTTTCCCATGAGAAGCTCGAACTTTAAAGTTTCCTTTAGCTAACTGATTGGCTACTGAGGTTGCCTCTTCAATTGGCTTGGCCAATTCATTCGTAATCCTCGAACTTAAAAGCATGATAACTAAAAATGCTATGGAGAAACTAAAAAGTAACAATCCCCAAACTTTTTTATGAACTTCATCTAAAAGGTGAATGGGTAAGCCTAAACGGACATATCCAATGATTTCTTCTCTTTCAAGAAGAGGAACAGCGTAAAAGAGAAGATCTGCACCAACTGTATCACTAAATCTTATTGCTTGCCCTTCCCCCTCTTCTCGGACCTGAATAATCTCTGGCCTATTAAGGTGGTTTTCCATTTGTTTTTTGTCTGTGGCAGTTTCAGCGATTACTTCTCCTGTTGCTGTTATTACTGTTATTCTTGAGGCTAATTGATCCCCCATATCATTAACGATAGTTCCTAAATCGGTATGATCTAATCCAGTTTCCAGTATACTTATTGCCACGATTTTGGCTTCCTTAGATACGCGCTCACTAAGCTGTTCAAAATAAAACTCTTTAAACAGTTGCCCCAGTAATAGACCCAAACCAACTAATACAAAAAATATGGCAATCAATAAAGAGATCGTAAGCTTATTTCTATATTTATGCATTCAATTGAGGCTCCTCTAGCTTATAGCCTAATCCACGAATTGTTTTGATGTATATTGGTTTTTTTGTATTTGGTTCTATTTTCTCCCGCAAATGACTTATATGAACATCTACAATTCTCGTATCACCAACAAACTCGTAGTTCCAAACAGCATTTAATAGTTGATCTCTAGTTAATACTCGGCCTTTATTTGTTGCAAGATATAATAGCAATTCAAACTCTTTTGGAGTTAATTCAAGCTGGTTACCCTGATAAAAAACCTCATAGTTTTCGGAGAATATTTCAACTTCCCCTATTTTTATCGCTACTACCTTTGTATCTGTTAGTTTTTCTTCTTGAATTGGAGTTACCCGACGAAGTATCGCTCGAATTCTAGCCACTACTTCTCTAGGACTAAATGGTTTCGTCATATAATCGTCAGCACCTAATTCTAATCCTAGCACTTTATCAAATTCATCATCTTTGGCAGTAAGCATTAAAATTGGCGTGCTAATTTTATTTTGTCTTAATTGCTTACATACCTCTAGACCATCTAATTCAGGTATCATTAAATCTAAGATTATTAAATCAAAATTGCCATCTTTCGCTTTTTCAAAAGCAGTTTTACCATCCATCGCTGTAACGACATCATATCCAGCTTGTTCTAAATTAAACTGTAGCAGTGTTACAATAGATTCTTCATCGTCTACAACTAATAATCTTTGATTCATAGTTTTCCCTCCGAGAGTAACTATGGCTGTCCATAGAATTTTCATAATGCTTTAAGATTAATAGTACTACCTTTTTAGATATTATACAAAACGGTAATTGTAAATTTTATGTAAAGATTTATTAAAGTTTATATTCTTAGTGTTTACTGTACGTTAAGTTATATGTACCTAGTAGACAAGAATTGAATTCTATAAACAAAAAAAGTGGTAGGAGCTAAGCCCACCACCACTGCTAATGACTAGAAATTCTCAAATGTTCCTGAATTATAGGCAATTGATTTTAACTCATGTGGAGGACAAACCCCCATAATACCTTCGACAACAACAGTGCCAAATTCATCTTTTCCTTCTACTTTTATTTCTACATAATGCTCACTTTCGTTGACAGCAATAGTTTCAAGCAATAAGTTCAATGAACCATAATGGTACAAAGGCTTTGGAAAAGTTAAGTGTTGTTTAAGAACAGAACTTCCAGGACCAGGCAAATATTTAGAGATAGCAGATGTAATAATTCCTGCTAACATAATTTGAGGTACAATCGGTTTTTGAAATGGAGTTTGTGATGCATAGTCATGTTGAATAAAAATAGGATTAGCATCATCAGTTAACCCTAGATACAACAAAATATCTTTGTCCTCAATTTTCTTGGTTAGTTCTAACTTTTCTCCAACTTTGATTGTTTGAATTTTTCTACCTAATCTACGCTTTTTATTAAACATTATGTAACCTCACTTTCAATTATGTATCAATAATACTATGTAAGCAAATAGTAGAAAAACACAAGATGAAGCGCTTACAATTAATTATAAGTAGAAATCCGGTCAGTCAAACCGGATTTCTACATCTTATTACTTAAGTACTGTCATAACACTTTTAACAGAATCTGCTGATTTTTGTAGTGCCGCTTTTTCCTCATCAGTCAATTCTAGTTCAATGATTTTTTCAATTCCGTCTCCACCTATAATAGTCGGAACACCTAAGTAAAGATCTGAATAACCATACTCACCTTCTAGATAAGCAATTGTTGGAATAATTCGTTTTTTATCTTTAAGGATCGCTTCAACCATTTGAACAATCGATGCTGCCGGAGCATAGTAAGCGCTTCCGTTTCCTAATAAATTTACGATTTCCCCTCCACCTTTACGAGTACGTTCAACTATTTGTTCTAGACGCTCAGCTGGTATAAGCTTCTCTAACGGAATTCCTCCAGCATAAGAATAACGGACAAGAGGGACCATGTCATCGCCGTGCCCACCAAGAACAAATCCGGTAACATCTTCCACTGATACATTCAACTCTTGTGCGACAAATGTACGGAAACGAGCAGTATCAAGAACTCCTGATTGACCAATAACACGATTTTTTGGGAAACCAGATTCTTTAAACACAGTATATGTCATTGCATCTACTGGATTTGTAAGTACGACAATATAGCAATCTGGAGAATATTTTACGATTTCTTTTGTTACAGCTTTCATAATACCAGCATTGGTATTCACTAAATCATCGCGGCTCATCCCAGGTTTTCTAGCAATTCCTGCAGTAATAACAACGATATCAGAATCGGCTGTATCTTCATAGCTAGATGTTCCAACAATGTTTGAGTCAAATCCTTGCACAGGGCTTGCTTCTAACATATCTAACGCTTTTCCTTTTGTTGGGTTTTCCATTTGTGGGATGTCAACAAGTACGACATCTCCTAGTTCTTTTTGTGCTACCATTAATGCTGTAGTCGCACCGGTAAATCCGCCACCAATAACAGAAATTTTTCTTCTTTTAATTGCCATTTCATATCGCTCCTTATTCTTTTAAATTATATGAAAAGGATACTTACAGATAATGTTGCTATTCAAAAGATATCATATATTCTGATGATGAATATTCAATAAAAAGAGAAGGATGACTTACAAGTAGTTCTTGTTCTCTAAACGGAACTGAATTTACACTTGTAAGTCAACCTACTTTAGTTCATGTTATTAATTAATGCGTCAGCGAACTCAGAACATTTCACTTCTGTAGCGCCTTCCATTAAGCGAGCAAAATCATATGTTACAACTTTGTCACTAATTGTTTTATCCATAGAAGCCATGATTAAGTCAGCAGCTTCATTCCAACCTAAATGACGAAGCATTAATTCTCCAGATAATAATACTGAAGAAGGATTTACTTTATCAAGACCAGCATATTTTGGAGCTGTACCATGAGTAGCTTCAAAGATTGCATGACCAGTTACGTAGTTAATGTTTGCTCCAGGAGCAATTCCGATTCCACCTACTTGAGCAGCAAGAGCATCAGAAATATAATCCCCATTTAAGTTCATTGTTGCAACAACATCAAACTCTTTTGGACGAGTAAGAATTTGTTGTAAGAAGATGTCAGCAATTGCATCCTTAACAATAATTTTGCCCGCTGCTTCAGCATCAGCTTGTGCTTTGTTAGCCGCTTCTTGACCTTCTTTTTCAACGATTTCGTCGTATTGGGCCCAAGTGAATACTTTATCACCGTATTCTTTTTCAGCAAGCTCGTAACCCCAGTTTTTGAAAGCTCCTTCAGTAAACTTCATGATGTTTCCTTTATGAACTAGAGTAACACTCTTACGACCATGCTTAATAGCATACTCAATTGCACCACGAACTAAACGTTGAGTTCCTTCTTCAGAAACAGGTTTAATTCCAATACCTGATGTCTCAGGGAAACGGATTTTGTTTACACCCATTTCATTTTTTAAGAACTCAATCACTTTTTGAACTTCTGGTGAACCTTTTTGCCACTCAATACCAGCATAAATATCTTCAGTGTTTTCACGGAAGATAACCATATCTGTGTCTTCAGGACGTTTGATTGGAGATGGTACCCCATTGAAATAACGCACTGGACGTAAGCAAGTATATAAATCTAACTCTTGACGAAGTGCTACGTTAAGAGAACGGAAACCTCCACCGATTGGAGTCGTTAAAGGACCTTTAATTGCAATGATGTATTCACGCACTGCGTCTAAAGTCTCTTCAGGTAACCAGTTACCTGTTTGATCAAAGGCTTTTTCTCCAGCAAGAATTTCTTTCCAAACAATTTTCTTCTCACCATTATAAGCCTTCTCAACAGCAGCATCTAATACTCTTGAAGCTGCAGCCCAGATATCTGGCCCTATTCCATCACCTTCAATAAAAGGGATTACAGGATTATTAGGAACGTTTAATACTCCATCTTGAACAGTAATTTTTTCTCCATTTGCCATCACTATTACCTCCTACTAGTTCTTTGTCTAAAAATTATGTAATGAGAGTGTGAGAACCCAATGAATTGGCGGAATAAAGATTATAATTTATTACAAAAGTCCCCCTCCAAAGTTTCACGGGCCCTCATACTGATAATTTTTTTCTGTCTTTAAAAATTATCATACCTCTCGACACATCAAATTAACGTTGGTCAATTGGTACGTACACTTGTTTATCAGGTCCAACATATTCCGCACGAGGTCGAATAAGTCTGTTGTTACTATATTGCTCTAGAATATGAGCAATCCAACCCGACATTCTACTAATTGCAAAGATTGGTGTAAATAAGTCATGTTTTATTCCAAGGCTATGGTACACACTTGCAGAGTAGAAATCAACATTTGGTAATAATCCTTTTTCGCGAGTAACAATTTCATTGATTTTAACAGACATTTCATACCATTTTTCTTCTCCGGTAATCGCTGTTAATTGTTTTGACATATCTTTTAAGTGTTTTGCACGCGGATCGCCATCTTTATATACACGGTGACCGAAGCCCATAATTTTCACTTTGTTACTTAGAGCATTCATAATATAAGGTTCTACATTTTCAACATTTTCGATTTCCATTAACATGGCCATAACTCTTTCGTTTGCACCACCATGTAAAGGACCTTTTAATGCACCAATCGCTGCTGTTATTCCTGAATACATATCAGATAATGTAGCTACACATACACGTGCTGTAAATGTTGACGCATTCAATTCATGGTCAGCATGTAACACTAATGCTTTATTAAACGCATCGATAGCGATCGCATCAGGTTCTTCCCCAGTAAGCATGTATAAGAAGTTTGCTGCAAATCCAAGATCTTTACGAGGAGCAACAGGCTCTTTTCCTTCACGGATACGTGAAAACGCTGTCACGATCGTTTGGATTTGCGCTTGTAGCTTAAGTGCTTTTCGCTTATTTGCTTCTTCAGATTGGTCATCTGCTTCTGAATCATATAAGCCTAAGAATGAAATAGCTGTTCTAAGGGCAGCCATAGGGTGAACTTGATCGATTGGGTACATTTTCATTTGATCAATAACGCCTTGTGGAACCTCTGCATAATTTGCTAGATCCTCAGTTAATTGCTTTAATTCCTCTTCTTTTGGAAGACGGCCATTCCATAATAGGAAGATAACCTCCTCAAAGCTTGCGTTATTTGCTAAATCATCGATATCAAAACCATGATACGTTAAAACACCATCAATAATTGAACTGACGCTCGACGTTGTTGCAACAACACCTTCAAGACCACGAGTTGTACTCATTTCTCAACCTCTCCTTTACAAATAGAATATTCATTTTTAAAGGTAATACATATGAAAACGAAGACGGCCTTTTGCCAAAAAGTCCTAAAAAGCAGTTGTTTGCCGACGATATAGTTCTAGTAATCTATTATTCAATAGCTTAAAAGTTCTATTGTAAAATATTTTTTTGTTCTTTTTTGAACATATTGTTCCAAAACGTCAGCATCATTTAAAATAGTGTTTAGGGTCTTTTTGAACATACTCTTTTCCTTATATAGAAATTATTATGTACAAAAGAGTTTCTAACCAATTCTAATTATAAACATTTTCCACAGTTTTGTGAACTTTTATTTGAAAATAATTCCGACTATTTTAATTCTTGTGATAACTTTCACGAACCAAAAGAGCTAAAAAAAGCCACAAGTCTCATTGCCATGTAAGCAATGCCTGCACCTATTAACGGCCCCACTGCTACCCCGTTAAAAAGAGCAACTGCTAAAATTGTTCCAAAAACTAGCGCCGCCGTAATATGAGGATCTGTTTGCAACAGTTCTACTCCACTTGATGCAATAATAGCTACAAAAATCCCTGCCGCCAACGCAATCCAAGCATACACAGACTTCATTGAGTCAATTAGCTCTCTAAAACCAATTTGACCAGTAACAATTGGTACAAGTACGGCAATTGTAATAATTGTAACACCGACATTAATGCCTTTTTGCTGAATAAACGGATACACTTTCTCACCTAGACCAACCCATTTAATCAGTAACAAAACTACTACTGCAACAATTAATGATTGATTTTTTGCAATAATACCAATAAGTAGCAGAATTATCATAAAAGCAGTTGCCTGTGTTATCAAACCTGATGCATCCTTCCTTGGTAGGCCTTACCATTGTTATCTTAACATAAATCTCATTTTTTCGCCAAGTTTCAAGTCTTTTTTGTGTCAATATTTCGAATTAAATTTTGTGTCCCTAAGTTTGTTTATCATTAAGAGATATCGAAAAAGGATTTATCCATTATTGTCTTTTACGCTTCTAAAATAATAAAACAAGCCATACGCTATTAAAAAGCCTTTCTGAAAGAGGTGAAAGAAATATGAACTCTAACTACTTTCAAATACTACTTAGACTCACTCTTGTCGTAAGTATTATATTTTTAATAGCAGTCTTAGGATTTATTACCTTTAAAACAGCATATCCTTTTATGATTGGACTAGTTCTGGCTTTTTTCTTAAACCCTATTGTTAACTTTTTTCAAGAGAGAATGAAAATTTCTAGATGGTTATCGGTATCAATCGTCTTACTTGGGCTTTTGTCACTAACTATAGGCTCAATTACAATCTTAATTTCTGAAATTATTATGGGTACTAATTATCTATCACAATCTGTACCTATTCACTTCCAATCACTTATTTATGAATTCCAAAAAATATTTACTGGTAAGATTATGCCCATCTATGAACAAATATCAACCATTTTTTATTCTTTAGATAGTGATCAACAAGTTACAATTAAGGCTTATGTAGAGACGATAACGAACCATATCACCTCAAACGCTAGCTCGACAATTCAGTCTGTACTTACAGGGATATCCGATTTTTTATTAGCTTTACCTAACTTAGCTACAGTTATTATTTTCTCTTTATTAGCGACCTTCTTTATTAGTAAAGACTGGTATAAGTTAGTCTTTATTTTTCGGAAATGGCTTCCAAACGTGATTGCCGAGCGAACCAAAGACGTAATGAAAAGCTTAAAGAAGGCATTTGTGGGTTTTATTCTAGCTCAAATAACCTTAATCTCTATCACATGTTGTATTGTACTAATAGGATTATTAGTCCTTAAGGTTGATTACCCGATTACCATCGCTTTAATCATAGCCTTCGTTGATCTACTCCCATATTTAGGGACAGGACTGATCTTTATCCCTTGGATTTTGTATACCTTCTTTTCTGGACAATTATCACTGACAATCGGACTTTCTATTTTATACGGTGTTGTAGTTGTTCAAAGACAAATTATGGAACCTAAAATCTTATCATCAAGTATTGGAGTTGACCCATTAGCTACACTAGTGTCTTTGTTTGTAGGCTATAAACTCTTTGGGTTTCTAGGACTCATACTAGGGCCAATAATTCTTGTCTTTATACAAACTTTGCATAACGCCCATGTATTTCGCGACTTACGAAATTATATTTTTAAGATTAACTAAAAAAAAAGCTGATTTATCAAAATATCGATAAACCAGCTTTTTAGCGTCGATTAATAAAAATAATTGAACCATTCTGCAACAATCGATCAAATATCTTTTGAATGAAGGCTTTTGCAATTCCTCTACTAGCAGGAATTAATAGAAAAAAACCAATGGCATCGGTAATAAAACCTGGAGTCAATAATACTACTCCACCAATTAGAATACATAGCCCGTCTAAAATAACCCCGCTAGGTATCTGGCCCTGTTGCAATTGTAACTGTGCTAATCTAAGTGTATTTAATCCTTCTTTCTTTGCTAACCATGCCCCGAGTACTCCAGTAAAAATAACAAGTAATATTGTCCAAGGAATGCCAATTGTATTACCAGAGAGAACTAGGACGCCAATCTCTAACGCAGGCACAATAATTAATAGTAAGATGAAAATTTTTAACATTTGACCTACTCCTTTAAAATGGCTTGTCATTATATTATATGACAGGCTAGTAGATTATGCTAATAAAAAACCGCTAAGATTACCTTAGCGGTCCAAAAGAGACTATAAAATACTTGCATGTCCTTTATAGATATTCCCTCTAGTAGCATCAACTGTGATCGCGTCACCGTCTTCAAATTGATGTGTTGCCCGTTCTACACCAACAACTACTGGAATTCCTAAATTTAAGCCAACTACCGCTGCATGACTAGTTAGCCCACCTTCTTCAGTAATGACTGCAGCTGCTTTTTCAAATGCCTCGATCATGTCTTTATCGGTACCGACTGTTACCAATATTGCCCCATCTTCCATTTTAGACAAAGCATCACTAGCAGTTTTTGCAACAATCACTTTACCTGTAGCTGTCTTACGGCCAATCCCTTGTCCTTTAGCAACCACTTCGCCAATAACATGAACTTTAATTAAGTTCGTTGTTCCTGTTTCACCGACTGGGACTCCAGCAGTAATAACAATTAAATCACCATGATCGATAAATTCCGTTTTAACAGCTTCCTGAACGGCAATTTCTAACATTTCATCTGTTGAAGTAGCTTTTGTTCCAAGTTGTGCATAAACACCCCATACTAAAGCTAACTTGCGGCAAACTTCAGCAGAGTGAGTGACTGCTACAATTGGTGATTTCGGTCGATATTTAGAAATCATTCTTGCAGTATGACCGCTTTCAGTAGCTGTTACCACTGCAGCTGCTTCTAAGTTTAAAGCTGTGTGGGCTACTGATTGACTAATTGCATCTGTAATCGTTCTTTGGCTCTCTCTACCTTTACGCTTTAACAACTCTTCATATTTTAATGCCGACTCTGCTCGAACAGCAATTTTATACATCGTTTGCACAGCTTCTACAGGATATAGGCCTGCGGCTGTTTCACCAGATAACATGATTGCGTCAGTTCCATCAAAGATCGCATTTGCCACGTCACTTGCCTCTGCACGTGTTGGACGTGGATTGCGTTGCATTGAATCAAGCATTTGTGTTGCTGTGATAACTGGTTTTCCTAGTGCATTACATTTCTTAATTAAGTTCTTTTGAACTAACGGAACTTCTTCTGCTGGGATTTCTACACCTAGGTCTCCACGAGCAACCATTAACCCATCAGACACTTCTAGGATTTCGTCAATGTTATCTACACCTTCTTGGTTTTCAATTTTAGGAATGATGTGAATATGCCCTGCGTTATTGTTTTCAAGAAGTTCACGAATTTCTAAGACATCTGATGCACGACGAACGAATGATGCTGCAATAAAGTCAACACCTTGCTCAATACCAAAACGGATGTCATTAGCATCTTTTTCTGTAATCCCTGGTAAATTCACACTTACATTAGGAACGTTTACACCTTTTTTATTCTTGATTGTTCCGCTATTAAGAATTTTTGTTCTTAATTCTTTAGAACCTATTTCAATCACTTCTAGTTCGATTAAGCCGTCGTCTAGTAAAATTTTTGAACCAACATGAACATCATTTACTAATCCAGGATAAGTAATAGAAAACTTTTCAGCTGTTCCCACTACTTCTTCCATCGAGATAATAACTTCATTACCTGCAACTAGTTCTGCTACTCCATCTTCGAAGTTATTTGTGCGAATTTCTGGACCTTTAGTATCAAGTAAGATCGCAATATGTTTCCCTGCTTTTTCAGCGGCTTCACGAATAGAAGTTATTCTTGCACCATGTTCTTCGTAATCTCCATGAGAGAAGTTTAAACGAGCGACATTCATACCAGCATTAATTAATTGCGAGAGTTTTTCAACACTTTCACTCGCAGGTCCTATTGTACATACTATTTTTGTTTTTCTCATAATGAAAAAACCTCCTACTTTCCTAAATAACATATTCTCTTCAATTAATTCAAATTCGACATACTATTATGGTTGCCAATCCGAATAAAGTATGTCATAATTTATCTAAATATCATCTAAATTGACAATTCTTTAGATAATTGATACATATCCTGATCGATTTTGTGGGGAATTGATAAGGCTTGATCAATTCCATGGGAAACTAACTGGTTGTTCTGAATCCCTACCATTTTCCCAGCTTCACCTGCAATAAGAAGCTCTACAGCTTTTGCGCCAAGACGACTTGCAAGAACACGATCAAATGCAGTAGGTGAGCCTCCACGTTGAATATGACCTAAAACAGTCACTCTTGTTTCAAGACTTGTTTGCTCTTGAATAACTTTTCCAATCTCCATACCGCTTCCTACGCCTTCTGCTACAACAATAATGCTATGCTTTTTCCCACGAGCATGTCCTCGTTTTAAACGTGAAATGACCTCTTCCATATCGTAGTTTTCTTCAGGGATCAAAATTGTTTCGGCACCGTCTGCAAGACCAGACCAAAGGGCAAGGTCACCAGCATTACGGCCCATTACCTCAATTACATATGTACGTTCATGTGAAGTTGCTGTATCACGTATTTTGTCAATCGCTTCAATAATTGTGTTTAATGCTGTATCAAACCCAATAGTAAAATCAGTTCCAGAGATGTCATTATCGATTGTTCCTGGTACCCCAACACATGGAAAACCATGTTCTGTTAATTTCTTTGCCCCCTGGAAAGAGCCATCTCCACCAATAACAACTAAACCTTCAATTCCAAATTTATTTAATTGCTCGATTGCCTTTTTTTGACCTTCAAGTGTACGAAATTCCTCACAACGAGCAGTATAAAGCTTCGTTCCACCTCGATGGATAATATCTCCTACAGACCCAATTTCTAGCTTTTCGATTTGGCCAGCAATTAATCCAGCATAACCATAGTACACACCGTAAACCTCTAAATCATGATAAATTGCTTTACGAACAACCGCCCTAATGGCTGCGTTCATCCCCGGAGAGTCCCCACCGCTTGTTAAAACTCCTATACGCTTCACGCTATTCACCTCAATAACAATATTCTAGATCAAATCCTAGTAACTAGTTTATGGCTAAAGCTCTAAAAACCATTCATCATTTCTATGTCCTCGGTACTAGTATTATCTATACGTGTTAAAAATACCACTTCTAATTCATTATGACAATAGACGAAAAGCGACAAATAAAAAGCCTTCTCTACACTTAGAGAAAGCCTAACCCTTATTTAACGCTAATGACATCGTTTACAGTGTCGTACTCACCTATATTGTTAAATTTTTCGTAACGTTGCTCTATTAGCTCTTCTTCAGAAAGTTCAGCTAATTCAGTCAGCGATTTGTCGAGAACCTTACCTATCGCATTGGCTTGTTGTTTAACGTCTCGATGAGCGCCGCCTCTTACTTCTGGAATAATTTCATCAATCACATTAAGTTCTTTCAAATCTGGCGCTGTAATTCTCATAGTTTCAGCTGCTCTTTGAGCAAGGCCTGAGTCTTTCCATAAGAGAGCTGCAGCTCCTTCAGGAGATATAACAGAGTATGTAGAATTTTCTAGCATATGAATATGATTTCCTACACCTAGAGCTAGAGCTCCTCCACTACCACCCTCACCAATCACGATACAAATGATTGGCACTGCGAAACCAGCCATTTCTAGTAGGTTTCTAGCAATCGCTTCACTTTGTCCTCGTTCCTCTGCGGCAATTCCAGGATACGCTCCTTTTGTATCAATAAAGCAAATAATTGGTCTTTTGAATTTATTTGCTTGTTTCATTAATCGTAAGGCTTTTCGATAACCTTCTGGATGGGGCATTCCAAAGTTTCGACGTATGTTTTCCTTTGTATCTTTCCCACGTTGATGACCTATAACAGTTACTGGTTTTCCTTGAAATTTTGCAATTCCCGCAACAATTGCTTCATCGTCACCATATAAACGATCTCCATGTAACTCAATAAAATCAGTAAATAAATAAGAAATATAGTCCAAAGTAGTAGGTCGTTCATTATGACGTGCGATTTGTACACGATCCCAAGGCTTCATGTTGCCGTAAATATCATTTTCTAATTGTTCTAAACGTTCTTCAAGCTTACTAATTTCACCGGATAAATCAATGCCCTTATCAACAGTAAACTTTTTTAATTCCTCAATCTTTGTTTTTAGTTCTGTTATAGGTTTTTCAAATGGTAATTCATTAGCCAAGTTTCTACACCTCCTTCAGTACATCATTATGCATATCAAAGATTGTCGTAAGTAATTGTTTCATTTCTAATCTAGATACAACTTTATCTAACTGACCATGTTTTAACAAAAATTCTGCAGTTTGGAAATCATCTGGCAATTCTTGACGGATCGTTTGCTCAATAATTCTTCTACCTGCAAAGCCTATTAATGCACCTGGCTCAGCGAAGTTATAATCACCTAGTGATGCAAAACTTGCAGATACCCCACCAGTTGTTGGGTGTGTCATAATTGAAATAAAGAGACCACCTGCAGTGTCAAGTTTCTTTAACGCAGCACTTGTTTTTGCCATTTGCATCAGACTAAGTACACCTTCTTGCATTCTAGCACCACCTGAGGCAGAAAAAAGAATGAAAGGTGCTTTTAATTCAATTGCTTTTTCAATTGCTCTTGTAATCTTCTCACCTACAACACTGCCCATACTTCCCATCCTAAAACGTGCATCCATGACTGCAATAACAACATTCATATTAGACATTGTTCCTTGTCCTGTAACAATCGCTTCATTTAATCCTGTTTTCTCTCTATCTGCTTTTGTTTTTTCAGCATAAGTAGGAAAAGCAAGAGGGTCTTTTGAGATCATATTGCTGTCAAACTCAATAAACGTGCCTTCATCAAGTAAGCTAGCAATTCGATCATAAGCAGACATGCGATGGTGAAAACCACAACTATCACATACATACAAATTCTTTTTCAATTCCTTGGTGTACATAATCGTTTTACACTTTGGACATTTTGTCATTAAACCCTCAGGAATATCCATTTTTACTTGATCTGAAGGAATTGTTGCATACTTCTTTTTCTTAGAAAATAAGTCCCTTAACACTGTAACACCTCTCTTTTGGACAAGATCTTTTATTAAAATTTTCATAAATCATATCATACAGAAAATAACAGTTTCAAGGTAAACAATCCAACGATAATCCCCAAATAACGGTTAAAACCGACTATTTTCGAGGTGATTTTTTAATGCGGCAATGGCTAGCTCTACATTTCTAGCATTTAATGCTAGAAAGATTTTTTCATGTTCCATGATGGATTGTTCAGGGCGCCCTTCCCTAGACAAGGATTCCCGTAATGCAACTTTACTATACTCTACAAGTGAAATCCAAATGTTAAGTAACAACCTATTTTGACAGGATTCAACAATTGTTTTATGAAATAAATAATCTTCTTCGACTGGAAAGTTACCATTTTCCCAGCTATGTTTTGATTGAGTAATTAGATTTTCTAGTTTTGAGAGTTGATTTTCATCAATTCGATCACAAGCAAGCCTCAACGCTTCGATTTCCACAATTTTTCTTGTTTCTGCCAAATCATTTCTTGCTTTTTTCTCTCTTAAAAAAAAGCTCGCTAGAATTTCTACTAAGCGGTGCCCACCGATACTTTTAATAAAAGTTCCTTCACCACGACGAGTTTCAATCAAATCCAATAATTCAAGTGACCGAAGCGCCTCTCTAACCGAAGATCGGCCAACATTTAGACGCTCGGATAGTTCTCTTTCAGACGGGAGCTTGTCTCCTGTACTAAGGTGGTCTTCTTGAATAATATGGTTTAGCTCTCGAATAATTTCAATATAAACCTTATCCTGTTGTGATGACATAAAAATTTATCACCACCCTTTTTTATATTTATAGAGTTCAGAGACTAGAGTAATCCTTATCAGAATTGTTTTACCTATATCCGCTATGCACTCTCTCCTCCGAACTCTTAGAAATGTAGACTGTCAAAAAAGATTATTCAATAATTGCAAGTTTTTTTGTTTTTGCCTCTACATCGTCAGGATTTACTTTTCTTCTTGCAACTCCAGTTTCCATGGCAGCTTTCGCCACTGCTTTTGCTACCGCTGGAGCAACTCGTGGGTCAAATGGTGCAGGAATTACGTAATCTGCATTTAGCTGATCCTCAGTTACTAAGCTGGCAATCGCTTCAACTGCAGCAATTTTCATTTCTTCATTAATATTTGTTGCATGAACATCTAGTGCTCCACGGAAAATACCTGGGAACGCAAGAACATTATTAATTTGATTTGGGAAATCAGAGCGACCTGTTCCAATCACACTAGCTCCTGCAGCTTTCGCATCCTCAGGCATAATTTCAGGAACTGGATTTGCCATAGCAAAGATAATTGGGTCTGGATTCATACTCTCAACCATCTCTTTTGTCACAGCTCCTTCAACTGAAACTCCAACAAAAACATCTGTACCTTTGATTACTTCCGCTAACGTGCCTTGAACCTTGTCGCGATTTGTAACTTTTGCGATTTCATCTTTTACTGGGTTCATCCCTACAGGACGGCCTTCGTATATAGCACCTTTTGTGTCACACAAGATAACATCCTTAACTCCCATACGTTGCATTAGTTTCACACAAGCAATACCAGCAGCTCCTGCACCATTTGCAACTACCTTCACTTCCGAAATGGACTTACCTGTAAGTTTCAAGGCATTTAATAAACCAGCGGCTGTAACAATCGCTGTTCCATGCTGATCGTCATGAAAGATCGGAATGTTACATTCCTTTTTAAGACGTTCTTCAATAACAAAGCAATTAGGAGCAGCAATATCTTCAAGATTAACACCACCAAATGTTGGCTCAAGAAGCTTAACTGTCTCAATAATTTTTTCAATGTCTGTTGTAGCTAAACAAATCGGAAATGCATCTACACCAGCAAACGATTTGAATAATAGTGCCTTACCTTCCATAACAGGCAAGGCTGCTTCAGGTCCAATATTCCCTAAACCTAGTACCGCTGTTCCGTCTGAAACAACTGCAACCATATTGCCTTTCATTGTGTACTCATATACATTGCTAACATCATCAAATATTTCCTTACAAGGCTCTGCAACTCCTGGCGAATATGCCAAACTTAAATCATAAGCATTACGTACTGGAATTTTAGATATTGTCTCTAACTTCCCCTTATTAATACGATGCATATGTAAAGCTTCTTCCCTTAATGTTGCCATAAAACCTTCACTCTCCCCTTACTAATTTAGAACCAGGTATTAAAGTGGTCAGACCACTCTCCCTTATTCATTATAACAGATGATGACATTCTGTACATACCCTTACGATTTTAGAACCACATTTCCTTTTCCAAGCATTTCATTAAGAGCTTCTATACATTGATTTGACGCTGTAATTCGAAATTCATCAGACAATTGAACTGTTTGCTTCCGCTCTTCATAATAAAGAATTACTTTACTATTGCCAGGAAACATTTTTAACGTACTTTTTAACTGAACAAGCTTAGTTTGGTTAGCATGATTTTGATCTATTTTTAAGTACAATATACCTTCCTTAATTTGACTCCTAGAAAGGTTTTTTACATCTAAAACCTTAGAGATAATTACTTGCGTTCGTTCGTTGGATACCTCTAGTTTTCCTTCTAAGAAAACTAACTGCCCAATCTTCATTAAAGCAAAGAATTCTCGGTATTGTTTTGGGAAGACGGTCAATTCTAGTTCACCACTCTCATCGCTAAACTTTAAGAATGCCATCTGTTCCCCTTTTTTGGTTTTAACGACTCGAATGGTCTCTAAAAGTCCAGCAAGACGTACAATTCCTTCGCCTTTGGCTAGAGCATCCGCAACCAAGATCCGATTATGAGAATTAGCAACTTCAGAATAGTCCTCAATTGGATGACTAGATAGATAAAAACCTAATGCCTCTTTTTCATAATGAAGTTTTTCAGAATCTTTAAATGGTGGAACTTGTATTCCTTCAGGCACCTTAACTTCTTCATAAAAAAGTTGCGATTGTCTATCCTCTGTTTGTTGCCTCACCTGTTCTCCAAACTCTAAAGCATAATCCAACGTAGCTAAAAGACTTGCTCGATGTTGACCAAAATCATCAAAACTTCCAGCTGCTACTAGTGACTCCAAGGTTCTTCGATTTATATACCTTGTGCTCACTCTAGCACAAAAATTAAAGATATTTTTATAATATCCCCCTTTTTGACGTTCTCGAACAATCTCCTCAATTGCTCTAATACCGACATTTTTTATTGCAGCAAGACCAAATTCTATGTCATTTGAACTACCAATTATAAAACCTGCGCTACATTTATTAATAGAAGGCGTAAGAACAATGATACCCTTCTTCTTGGCATCAATAATATATTGGTTTATTTTTTCAGGTTGTCCAATCGCACTTGTTAATAGTGCAGTGAAAAAAGCGGAAGGATAGTTGGCTTTTAGATAAGCCAATTGATATGATATAACACTATAGGCAACCGAATGACTTCTGTTAAAACCATAATTAGCAAAACGGACAATCAAATCGTAAACATCATTACTAATCTTCTGATCATAGCCCCGCTTTAAACATCCTTGTACAAATCTGTTTCTCTGTTCTTCCAATGTTTCTAATTTCTTCTTACTAACTGCTCTCCTTAAGATATCAGCCTCACCGAGAGAAAAACCAGCTAATTTAGAAGCAATTTGCATAATTTGCTCTTGATAAATAATAACCCCATACGTTTTTTCTAATATCGGCTTTAAGTCTGGGTGAGTATAATTAACTTGGCGTTTATTATGTTTTCCCGCTATGAAAAGCGGAATGTTTTCCATTGGACCTGGCCTATACAAAGCGTTAACAGCCACAATATCTTCAAATTCAGTTGGTTTTAAATTAGATAGCACTCGTCTCATCCCCGGAGATTCTAGCTGAAAAACACCTGTTGTATCACCAACTCCTAATAATTGGAACGTATTTTGATCGTCAAAAGGGATACTTTCCAAGTTAATCTTTTTTCCTTCCATTTGATAGATATGAGAAACAATTTCTTCTAGGAATGATAGGTTTCTTAAACCAAGAAAGTCCATCTTTAATAGACCTATCTCCTCTAAAATTGTCATAGGATATTGTGTTAACAAAACTTCGTAATGGCCTTTTTGTACTGGCACCTTATCAGTTAAAGGGTCCTTACTTATGACGATACCCGCTGCATGAGTAGAAGCATGCCTAGGAATACCTTCAACCCTTTTTGCTAAGTGGAACCAATCGGTTATTACATCACTCTCTTGAATAAGTTTCTGCAAGCTAGGTGTCTCTTTAACAGCCTCATCAATCGTCAAATTTGGTCTTGAAGAAATCTGTTTAGCAACACTATCAATTTGCTTTAAAGGGATTCCAAGGACTTTCCCAATGTCTCTAAGTGCTGCCTTTGCTGCTAGTGTCCCAAATGTGATAATCTGCGCAACATGATTTTTACCATATTTTTGAAAAACATACTCGATAACTTCTTCCCGTCTTGTATCTGGGAAATCAATATCAATATCTGGCATTGTTATACGTTCAGGGTTGAGGAAACGTTCAAAAAGCAAATCATATTTAATTGGATCTACATTGGTAATATGTAAGACATACGCAACTAATGACCCTGCAGCAGAACCTCTTCCTGGTCCTGTAATCATCCCTTTTTCGTGTGCAAATTTCATAAAATCCCACACTATTAGAAAATAATCATTGAACTGCATTTGATCTATAATTTTAAGTTCAAATAGTAAACGCTCTTGTATTTCATCTGTAAGTAGTTTATAACGTGTTAGTAGTCCTTCTTGGCACAACTTAAATAAATATTCTTTTGAATTCACTCCTGCTGGCAGCGGAAACTTCGGTAAAGCATGTTCTCCAAAGTTCAATATTAGATTACACTTATCTGCAATTTTTTTTGTATTTAGGAGCGCTTCAGGAATTTGAGAAAATAGTTGTTCCATTTCCTGTTTAGATTTTAAGTAGTACTCATTTGTATGGAATTCCGTTTTTATTTCCTCTAATGTTGTACCTTGTTCTATCGCCAATAAGCACCTTTGCGCAAGCGCATCTTCTTTCCTTATATACACGACTTGGTTGGTAACTACCAAGTTCATTTGATATTCTCTTGAGAGCTTTACGATTTTTAAATTTAATTCTTTTTCAGTGGCCATACCATGATCATGAATTCCGATGTAAAAGTCGTCTCCAAAATGCGTTTGATATTCTTTTATTGTTAGAAGTGCAAGCTCACTCTTACCTTCCAAAACTAGCTGTTGAATCTCACCTTTGGAGGGAGAACTGATTGCAATTAGGTCTTTACAATATGAAAATAAATGATGTTTTTCAACTTGCTTCTTTTGGTTAGAACCAAGGACCTGAGAAATGCTAGATAGTTTCATTAAGTTTTGATATCCTACCTGTGATTTTGCTAGAAGGATGATCCATGTTTCGTCCTTATTTTTGGTTGTTATACATAGTTCAAGACCAATAATGGGTTTAATTCCCACCTGTTTACAAGCCTTATAAAAAGGAATTACTCCATACAGTACACTTTGGTCAGTGATAGCAATCTCAGAAAATTGCAATTCCTTCGCACGAGCTACAAGCGCCTCAATTTTCGCAGAACTTCTTAATAAGCTATATTCAGTATTGACATGAAGATGAACAAACTCCACGTTCTTTCCCCCTTTTCGAATGGCAGATGCAAAAATTAGACCATTCAACATTCAATCAAAATCACTCGAAACAGAACGTACGATCTTTTTCTTTCATTATATTACTACCAATAGTGAACTACAAATTAGAACTTTTATTTATATCATGAAACCCATAAAAAAAACTCTTTACAAGTATATATAATAACTTTGTCCCATAAGTATTAGTAAAGATAATTAAGAATGAAAATTCCACTTTTTGAAAGGAACTTATCCCTATTAATTTTTTGATCAGATTTTCATTTTACATTCTACATTCAATAAAGGAGAGGCTTTCAGATGGATAAAGAATTTATTGCAACACTGATCATGGATTTTTTTGTCGCCTTTGGTGTGGTAATTGGAGGGGCGATTGTTGGTGGAATAGGTGCATTCTTAATCGGAAAGCCACCGTTGTCCACGATAAATGATCTTGCAACTGGGTTAAAGATTTGGGCAATGGTAGCTGCCATTGGCGGTACCTTTGACGCCATCTACAGTATTGAAAGAGGAATTTATGATGGGTCACATATAGATATTGCCAAAACATTGTTTATGATTTTCGCCGCTCTTTCAGGTGCTCATTCGGGGGGAGTACTGATTCAGTGGATCACTCAGGAGGCCTAATGAATGATGCGGATACCTCCTTACTATAAACAGGCTGGATGGCAACGCTTTTTTGCTGGGGTAATTATAGGTATGATTATCGGCTGGTTCTTTTTCATTTATGAGTTTGGTGAAGTTCAAGAAAAGCTCGTTACAAAAATCAAAATGCAAGAGGCCACCATTAAAAACCAAAAAGATACAATTGAGATCTTAAGAAGTGATAAAGATGAACTGAATAAAGAAAATCAGAAAAAGTTGACGGTCCAAGAAGTAAAGGTTTACTTCAAAAATGATAAAGCATTTAGACTGAGTGAACTTTCTACTCATGACCTACGAAGTCAAATTGAAAAAGAACTATCTGCTGTTCTCAATAGAAATATTGAATCCGTAGCAGAGAGTAAAGATCTTTTATACCAATCAATTGAAAATAAAGTATTTGAAGTCAATGACAAGAGATACCATGTTGTGGTTAGAGACTTTGTTTTGTATACAAAACTTCAAGTATTTGTAGAAATTCGCCTAGCTGATTAACTTTGTACGAATTGTGACAAAAAAGTTTTAAAAATTTTCGGATAAATCATCAAGACAAACACTTCTTTCCATAAATTGTTGTATACTAGATATGTAGAACAATAATAAGGAGGAGTTTCAATGATTATTAGCCGAAAGAAATTAGCAAGGGTAAAAGTGGAACAAATTAAAGCTGGCTACTCTGCTTATACCGAATCAAAAGAAGTGGCTTCTTATGTAAAAAAAGAGTTGGAACGCCTTGGAATAACTGTCTATGAAGATGTAACCTCCTCTGGTTTTTGGTTTATCCCACAAAAAAAAGTAATGTAGCTTTTTAGCTTACATTACTTTTTTTCTTAACCTTCACGGCATATTTCGTGTAACCCAGCTAAAACTTCATCCGCTTGTTCCCAAGAAAAAACAGATGCTCCTGCTGCTAAGGGATGACCACCACCATTAAACCGTTGAGCTAAACCGTTAATAATTGGTTTTTTTGAACGCAACCTAACTCTAATTAATTGATCTGGCTCTTCCACAAAGAACACCCAAGCCTTTATTCCCTCTATATTCGCAAACGTGTTTACTAATCTTGATGCGTCACTAGGTGTCACTTTGTACTCTTGAAGAATTGATTGAGATAATTTTATTGCCCCTACCCCATTTTCATATTGTTCAAAGTTATTTAATATGTAGCCTTGAAGTCTAGCATCATTTAAACTAATTCGTTCCATCGGTTCATAGATGTCAACCAAAGAGAAGGGTTGTTTTACTAACTCACTTGCATATTGGAATGTGCGTTCTGTTGTATTAGGATAACGAAATCTTCCTGTATCACCAACTATTCCTGCAAATAAACATCTTGCAGCCTTCTCGGTCATTTCCATCCCTTTTAAATCATTCCATGTCTCAAAAAGCTCATAGATCATCTCACTTACAGAGCTTGCATTAGTATCTACCCAAATAATATCGCCATAAGGATCTTCGTTAGGATGATGGTCAATTTTAATTATTTTATCTCCTTTACTATACCTCTCATCACTAATTCGTTCTACATTAGCAGTGTCACAAATAACAATTAAGGCATCTTCAAATATATCATCTTGTAATTCGTCCATCTCAATGATGTATTGAAGTGAAGGTTCTTCATCACCTACGACATAAACTTCCTTCTTTGGGTAATGCTCTTTCAATAAGTATGCTAGACCCCCCTGGGAACCTAGAGCATCTGGATCTGGTCTGACGTGTCGGTGAATAATAATTTTTTGATACTTCTCTATCATTTCAATAATTTCGTGCTTCATCCTGTTCTCCTTTTCTCCCAACAATTTTAATATTAGCTTTTCCTACATAATCAAGTTACAATATAACTATAAAAATTCTTTAAGAGGTGGATTCGTTGATTACTACTTTTTTAATTGTTGTCTCTGCAGTCTTCTATCTATTCTATAAAGTGAATTATTTCCGTTCAAAATCCCCTATCGAGAAGAAATGGATTGGAACAAAGGCAAATATTGCTGTCGGTGTGTTTCTAGTCTCATTTGGAATAAATCAAATTATCCTAATAACACCTGTGGCACTTATTGTCGGGACGATATTTATTTTACTCGGTGCTGCTAATGTTATCTTTGGGTTTAAAGCATACAAGCATTATTCCCCATTAGTTCTAGAAGAAGCAAACGCTAAGAGCTAGATTGCTTTAGAAGTATATAGTAAATAAAAGAAGCCATTTAAGAAAGAATGTTGCTTTAAAGGCACTCGCCCTTTACGCAACATTCTTTTTTATCTATCAATAATTTGCGCCATCACTAACGCTTTTCCTACAATTGTCCCTTCATGGAAGATCTCAACATCTACTTTTCCGAATTTACGTCCAATTTCTAAGACCCTTGGGAATATCTCAATCATACTTTCAATTTGTACAGGTTTAATAAAATAGAGAGTAATATTCTCTACTACTAAATCCCCTTTTTTATGAACACGTAACGCTCTACTACCTGCTTCAGTCACGATCGTCGTAAAAACCCCGTAAGATATCGTTCCTAATTGATTCGTCATTTGCGGTGTGACTTCACAACGATAACATATTTCATTTCCAATTGTTGCATCTTGAAATCTACTCGTTACTAAGTCTTCAATCGTTTCACCAATATGAGGCTGACGCTGGTTCATTTGCAATGCTTTTAGAACATCTTGACGGCTAATAACTCCAATTAGCTTCTTATAGTTGTCAACAACCGGCAGTTGTTCAATTCCTTCCCAAACCATTAAATGTGCAGCAGAAGCAACTGAGGTCTGGCCGTTTACTGAAAGGGGACTTTTCGTCATGACCTTTTCAATCTCAATATGTTTTTCAACACCCATAACATCCTTTGAGGTAACCATACCTTGAACTTTCATGTTTTCATCTACGACAGGATAGCGGCTGTGACCGGTTTTTTCGTTAAATTCAAACCATTTTTCTATTTTATCATTCGTCTTTAAGAAATAAGTAGCTTCTAACTTTATATATATATCTTCTACAAGTATAATTTCTTTTTTGATTAATTGATCATAGATAGCTCGGTTAATCATAGTGGCTACAGTAAACGTATCATAAGAAGTTGAAATGATTGGTAAGTTCAATTCATCAGCTAGCTTCTTCACTTCCTCAGATGTATCAAATCCTCCTGTAAGAAGGACCGCTGCCCCAGCTTGTAGGGCCAATTTATGTACTTGATTTCTATTACCAACAATTAATAAGTTACCTGCCTCTACATAACGCATCATTGCTTCCGCTTTCATCGCACCGATAACAAATTTACTCAGTGTTTTATGTAGTCCGTCTCTTCCCCCAAGAACTTGTCCATCAACAATGTTTACAACTTCAGCAAAAGTAAGTTTCTCAAAATTCTCTTTCTGTTTTTTCTCAATACGTATCGTACCTACGCGCTCAATGGTACTTACTAACCCTTGATTTTCAGCATCCTTAATTGCACGATAAGCCGTCCCCTCACTAACAGTCAATGCTTTTGCAATTTGTCTCACGGAAATCTTATGACCAATTTCTAGGGATTGTATGTGTTGTAAAATCTGTTCATGTTTTGTCATTAAGCTCCCCCACTTTCCACCTGTATTCATACTTTATCTTTTCTGTACTAATACAAGTATATAGATGAGAGAGCTTGTTTTCAAGGCAATTAACTATATTGTCGTACTTTTTGTTTTCTTTGTGGTGATGCCTTCTGTCTCGTTGTTCTACTTCTCTCAACTCTTTTACCATAAAGAAGGGCAATCATATTTCCACTAATAGCAATGAGTGCAAACACTATCCAAGCTATTGAAAATACGATAGTTTTCGTATCTCCCTGGAAGTTTAAATAAGGCACACCATAAAACATAATGGCTATACCAAGTAAAAAGCATAATAACAAACGATTTCTTCGCATACTTCTCTCCCCTTCAGATAGGTTGTCTTATTGAATTATATGCAGGGATACAATAATGATGATTGGTTATTGGTGTTTTTAAAAGCTGTTTTCACAAAAGATTGCTATTTTCAAATTATTAGGATAGACATTGCAGTAGATATGGCGGACATCTTTAATATTAAGTTATCATTTATATTTCATTACTCCGATTAACTTTTTACAGATTTAGGTCGATTTGGTTTAATTAATATCCTATCATTACTATCACCCGTTATTCCGACTGATTTTTCCAGACTTTAGGAGAACGTGGTTTAAACACCCATTATTTTAACTAACTTTTCCAGACTTTAGGAGAATTCAGTCTAAATCACCCGTTATTTCGACTATCTTTTCCGGAATTTAGGAGAATTCGGTCTAAATCACCCGTTATTTTGACTAACTTTTCCAGACTTTAGGAGAATACGGTTTAAATCACTCGTTATTTTGACTGAATTTTCCAGACTTTAGGAGAATACAGTTTAAATCACTCGTTATTTCGACTAACTTTTCCAGACTTTAGGAGAATACAGTTTAAATCACTCGTTATTTTGACTAACTTTTCCAGACTTTAGGAGATTTCGGTTTAAACCACTCGTTATTTTGACTAACTTTTCCATATTTTAGGAGAATCTGGTTTAAATCACCCATTATTTTGACTAACTTTTCCAGACTTTAGGAGAATCCGGTTTAAATTACTCGTTATTTTGACTGAATTTTCCAGACTTTAGGAGAATCTGGTTTAAATCACCTATTATTTTGACTAACTTTTCCAGACTTTAGGAGAATACGGTCTAAATCACCCGTTATTTTGACTAACTTTTCCAGACTTTAGGAGGATGCCGTTTAAATCGCCTACCATTTTGACTCATTGGAACCACAGATTTTACGAAAAGAGCCTTTTAAAAAACGAAGACCAACCACATTACTGTGACTGGTCTCCTCTAGGTTATTTTACACTTCTAGTGTCTCGCCTGAAGCTAGAACCTTTCCATCGATCCCGTTTTGTAAGCTAGCTACAAACGCGTGTGGATCTTGCTCAATAACAGGGAATGTATTGAAGTGAATTGGGACAACTGTTTTGGCATTAAGCCATAAAGCTGCCGTTGCCGCATCTTCAGGTCCCATAGTAAAATTATCTCCAATTGGTAAGAAAGCAACATCAATGTTATTTCGCTCACCTATCATTTTCATGTCTGAAAATAAGGCTGTATCACCTGCATGGTAAATTGTTTTTCCCTCAGCAGAAAAGAGAATACCTGCAGGCATACCTGTATAAACAATCGTTTTCGTAGTTACTTCTTCATAGGCTGAGCCGTGGAACGCTGGTGTAAGTTTCACCTTACCAAAATCAAATTGATAAGCCCCACCAATGTGCATCGGATGAACATTTACTCCTTGCCATGCTAAATACGTAGCCAATTCAAATGGAGCTACGACAAGAGCATGATTTTTCTTTGCCAATTCAACGGTATCACCAACATGGTCGTTATGACCATGTGTTAATAGAATGACATCTACTTTAAGTTCCTCTACATTTAAGGTTGTTGAACCATTTCCTCTAATGAAAGGATCGATTATAATTCTCTTATCATTAGCTTCAATTAAAACCACTGAATGACCGTGATACGTTAGTTTCATATATAAACACCCCAAATTAAATTTATTTACTTACCTTTATTCACAAATCTATTTCCTTTTAAAACTAGAAATTCCTGCTTTATTCTTAGAATTTTCACAAAAAAAGAAGTTCTGTTTAACAAACGAACAGTTAAATGGTAAAGTGAAACCATACATATATTTGTAATTAAGAAAGGTGGTCTTTATGAATCAGCGACTCAAAGGAGTAATGAACTGGTTAGCAGAGAAACAAATAGATATGGCTTTTGTACAGACAAAAGCTAATGTTTTTTATTTATCAAAATTTTATACAGAACCTCATGAGCGTTTAGTTGGAATCGTAATTTTTCCGACTTCTGAACCTATTCTGATTTGTCCAAACATGGAAAAACCACAAGCAAAAGCTGCAGGTTGGGAGTACGAAATCATTAGCTACAGTGATTCTGAGAACCCGTGGCACTTACTAGAACAGCGTCTTAAAAAGCAACATTCTTCCGTTAATACAATTGCTATTGAGAAAGAGCATATCTCTTATACTAGAGCAAATGCATTACTAAGCATTTATCCCGAAGGAAACCTAGTATCAGTAGAAGAGAAGCTTTATTCCCTTCGATTAATCAAAGATGATGGAGAACTAGCCATTCTAAAACAAGCAGCCAAGCTCGCTGATTATGGTGTTGAGGTTGGTGTAAATGCTATTAAGGCTGGAAAGTGCGAAATGGATGTCTTGGCATTGATTGAATATGAGTTAAAGAAAAAAGGAATTCGCGAAATGTCTTTCTCGACTATGGTGCTTACTGGTGCTAAATCTGCTGATCCTCACGGAAACCCTGGTCTTACTGAAATCAAACGTGGTGACTTCGTATTATTTGATCTTGGTGTTGTACTTGATGGTTATTGTTCAGACATTACAAGAACAGTAGCATTCCAAGATATTAGCGAAAAACAACGAGAAATCTATCAGACTGTACTAGGCGCACAATTGCAAGCACTTTCTGTTTGTAAGATTGGTACGAGAATTGGTGACATTGACCTAGCAGCAAGAAATTATATTAATGACGCTGGTTATGGGGATTACTTTCCACATAGAATTGGACATGGTCTAGGCATCGAAGTTCATGAATTCCCTTCAATGAGTGAAAATAATAATGACCTCTTACAAGAAGGTGCTGTTTTTACCGTCGAGCCTGGGATCTATGTACCAAACATTGGTGGGGTCCGTATCGAAGATGACATCGTTATTACCAAAGATGGCTTTGAGAGCTTAACAAGTTTTCCGAAGGAATTAATCATTGTGTAAATTAGATAAGGGTATGGCAAAATGCCATACCCTTATCTTTTGAGAGACAATCTTTTTTTATTTTTTCTCCCATACCCATGTAAAGAGCTTATGATCTCCTGTCATCCAACGGATATCGAGCCTTTCTATGTCGGGATATTTGTCTTTTTTTAGTCTTTCAACCATTTCTTCAGCCTTTGCTTTTTCAGATAATTGAAGCGTTTTAATTATCGCCAACATTTCTTGTTTAGCTACCTCGGACTTTATAACCTCTGTCCCTTTTTCAAATTCATACTTTCCTGGACTAGTATACTCCCATTGAAATTCAGAGTCATTCTCGTTAATTGTGATCTTAAGAAAGAAACTCTCCATTAGATTTAAGGCATTACTTTGAGAAGGTAATATAAATAAACCCAAAATTAACATTAACAAAATAAGCATTTTTTTCACGTTCATCACCTCATTACTACTATTAGTAAGTAATGGATGATTTATACTTCCCTATAATGGACAATTTTATTGGTATTACCGGAAGCGATGTAATACATCTACTCCTCCTGTTACTTCAATAACTGTACCTGTAATCATATCGGAATTTTCATCGCACAAAAATGACACAACTCGGCTAATATCTTCACCTGTTCCGGATCGTCCAACAGGAGTATCTTTATCAACAAACTTTCTAGCATCCTCAATTGATGCCTCTTTCATATCACCAACTATATTCCCTGGACAAACCATATTAGCTGTGATACGATTTTCAGCCTCTTCTATAGCTATTGTTTTAGTTAAGGAGACTAGTCCAACTTTAGCAGCCGCAAAGGCAGATCTATATAACCAACCTGGCGTTCCTTCTGCACCTTGGAATCCATAGGTGATTATTCGACCAAAATTTTCTCTTCTCATCATTGGAACTACTTTTTTTACTAAGTGGAACACACTGCTTAAGTTTCCTTCTAGCATTTCATACCATTCACTGTCACTATATTCTAAAAGTTTTTTTCGTTGGAACACGTATGGTCCTGCATTATTAATTAAAATATGAATAGCCCCAAAAGAATTAGCTGCCTGATCAACTAAATGTTCAATATCAGTTTTTTGAGTTACATCTGCTTTAATAAATTGAAATGAACCTTGATATCTTGCCCATTCCTTAGTTAATCGTTCAACAGCTTCTTGATCACTGCGATAACTAACAGAAACCTTATAACCATCTTCTAATAACTTTTCAGATACTTTCTTTCCTAATCCCTTTGTCCCCGCTGTAATTAAAGCATGACGCATGAAACTCTCCTCCTCCCCCAATAACGTAATAGCTACATGATACTTTTATTATATTGTTATGGTAATTCAAAGTAAAAAAGAATGCTTCATAAACTTAGTTCTAATATTTTTTCTTAAAGTAATCTCTATAGATAAAATAAATACCTTGGTAACAAAAACCAAGGTAGTTGACCAACATTTATTGAGTATCTTCACTAGCGTCATCAGTTCTTCTGTTTGTGTCTGTTGTTCCTTCATAATAAGAGTCTAACAACTGTTGTCTAACAACAGCATCGCCTTCTTCGTCAAAAATGGTATTCTGATACTTGGGATCTTTCATTTATTTTATCACCTCCTTTTTTCTTCTCAGATATTATTCATCAAACATTCACGATTTATGACATCTTCACCAAAATATAGAAGTCTTTACATGGTATAATTTAGTTGTAAGCATGACATTATTTTGAAAATAGGGGTGAAACCTATGGAGAGAAACTACTCAAACATTTTAGTAGCTGTAGACGGGTCAAATGAAGCAAAAAAAGCCTTACTAAAAGCAATCGATGTAGCTAAAAAAGACCATGCTAAAGTAATTATTACTCACATCGTAGACACCAGAACGTTTGCTACAGTTGAACAATATGATCGTGCTATTGTTACTAGGGCTGAGGAATATGCTAAAGATATGCTTTCAGAATACAAGGCAATAGTTGAAAAGGCTGGAATTGAGACTACTTGTGTCTTAGATTTTGGTTCTCCAAAGGTAAAAGTCTCTAAGGATATTGCAAAGAAATATGAAGTGGACTTAATTATTACCGGTGCCACTGGGTTAAGTGCAATCGAACGACTCCTAATTGGTAGCGTCTCAGAGTATATAGCGCGCACGGCAAAATGTGATGTACTAATCGTTCGCAACTAAAAAATGTTCAATAAATAGAGAAAAGAGGCAACCTAAAGGTTATCCTCTTTTCTCTATTACTATTTCTTTTTTATTATATCTTCAGCTTTAACTAGTGCTATTTTTACTTGTTCAAAACCAGTTCCACCAGCACTGTTCCGTCTTGCAACAACCGTCTTTGGTTCAAGTACTTGATAAATATCCTCCTCAAATAAGGAACTAGCTTGCTTAAATTCGGCCATAGTTAAGTCTAATAGGTACTTTTTGCTTTGAATACAATGAAGCACTAATTTCCCTACGACCTCATGTGCTGCACGGAATGGCATACCTTTCGTTGCTAGGTAATCCGCTAATTCTGTAGCATTAGAGAAATCTTCATTTGTTGCTTTCTCCATATTAGCGTCTAATACTTTCATCGTTTCAATCATACCAGCAAAAATTTGCAGGCTACCTTTCACTGTGTGAACTGTATCAAACATACCTTCTTTATCTTCTTGCATATCCTTGTTATAGGCTAGCGGTAGACCCTTTAATACCGTTAGTAATGAGAACAAATTACCATATACTCTCCCTGTTTTTCCCCGAATTAACTCAGCCATATCAGGGTTTTTCTTTTGCGGCATGATACTACTTCCCGTAGCAAAAGCATCATCCAATTCAATAAACTGATATTCTTGACTAGACCAAAGAATTAATTCTTCACAAAAACGGGAAAGATGCATCATAACCATTGAAGAATTACTTAAAAACTCTACGATAAAATCACGATCACTAACAGCATCCATACTATTTTCATAAATCCCCTCAAATCCTAATAGCTCGGCTGTATATTGACGATCAATCGGAAAGGTCGTACCAGCTAATGCACCTGCTCCTAATGGGGATATATTTATCCGCTTTAAGCTATCGGAAAAACGCTCATAATCACGTTGTAACATCCAAAAATACGTCATTACATGGTGAGCAAATGAAACTGGTTGTGCTCTTTGTAAATGAGTATATCCAGGAAGGATTGTCTCTACATGTTGCTTCCCTTGTTCAAGGATTGCTTCTTGAAGATGTTTAATTGACTCCAAAATTTCTATTACTTGATTTCGTAAGTAAAGGTGCATATCCGTAGCAACTTGATCGTTTCTACTTCTACCTGTGTGCAGTTTACCTCCAACTTCACCAATTTCATCAATTAAGAATTTTTCAATATTTAAATGAATATCTTCATTTTGTACAGAATATTCCAGTTGTCCACGTGCCGCTTTTTCTTGAATAATCATAAGTCCAGCTACGATTTTTTCAACATCAGATTGAGGTACAATTCCACACTTGCCTAACATTTGAATATGTGCCAAGCTGCCTTGAATATCTTCTTTCACTAACTCTTTATCAAAGCCGATGGATGCCCCAAAGGCATCCACCCAGCTTTCAGCTTTCTTTGTAAACCTTCCACCCCATAGCTTTTCAGACACAGTTAATTGACTCCCTTCTTCGTTACCATACTACTAACTTTTGTCGGTAGTCCCCAAAGCTTAATAAAGCCAACGGCAGCGCTATGATCAAACTCATCCTCAGTAGAATAAGTTGCAAGCTTTTCATCATATAGAGAGAATTCAGATTTACGACCTTCAACAATTGCGTGACCTTTAAACAATTTTACACGAACAGTTCCTGTAACCGTTTTTTGTGTCTCCTTTAAAAATGCTTGAAGAGCAGGCATTAAAGGTGAAAACCATAAGCCATCGTAAATCATTTCAGTAATTTTCTTGCTAATCACAGGTTTAAAATGAGCAACTTCCTTTGTTAATGTTAGATCTTCAAGTTCTTTATGTGCTTTTAGAAGAGTCATTGCCCCCGGACACTCGTATACTTCACGAGATTTAATACCTACTAAACGATTTTCAACATGATCAATACGGCCAACTCCGTGTTTACCAGCTAGTCTATTAAGCTCTAAGATTAGCTTATCAAGGTCATATTGTTCACCGTTCAATGTGATAGGAACACCTTGTTCAAAACCGATTTCTACATATTCTGGAGTATTAGGTGCGTTCTCGATACTTACCGTTAAGTCGTATGCCCCTTCTGGTGGAGTAGCCCATGGATCCTCTAAAACACCGCACTCACAACTTCTCCCCCATAGGTTCTGATCCACAGAATATGGATTATCTAAATTTACAGGAATTGGTACATTATGTTCTTTTGCATATTCAATTTCTTCATCACGGCTCCAGCCCCATTCACGTACAGGTGCAAGCACTTCTAAATTTGGGTTAAGAGCTTGAATTGATACTTCAAAACGAACTTGGTCATTTCCTTTTCCAGTGCAACCATGTGCTACTGCATCAGCACCTACTTCGTTAGCAATTTCCACTAGTTTTTTAGAAATTAGTGGACGAGAAAGAGCTGAAACTAGTGGGTATTTCCCTTCATACATTGCCTGTGATTGTAATGCAGTCAATACAAAGTCTTCTGCATATTCTTTCGTTGCGTCTATCGTATAAGATTCAACTGCCCCAACTGTTAACGCTTTTTCTTTAACGAAGTGAAGATCTTTTCCTTCACCTACATCTAAACAAACAGCATAGACATCATACCCTTGATCGCCTAACCATTTAATTGCTACTGATGTATCTAATCCACCTGAATATGCTAAAACTACTTTTTTCTTCCCCATTCTTCCATTCCTCCAATTATGAATATTGATGCTTTATTTATTATATTTATACAACAGGTCCCAAAAGAAAAGAGGCTCATATAATAAGCTCTCTACTTTTTATTCAACAGTTGCTCTATTCGTTAATCAATACTTTAACATATTCGAATTATTTTGCAATACATATTCATAAAAAAAAAGTAATATTTATTAGTTTTTTTATTCACTATTTAAGAAGTTTGGGTGAAGAAACGAATAGATATGATGTAAAACCGCTATAGGATATTCCTCCATTGGTAAGTGCCCACAGTGCTCTAGGATGGCCAAGGTAGAATTTTGCATATTCTTATGCAAAAACTCACCTTCTTTTAATGGGACAACTTGATCTTCTCTTCCCCATAACAAGTACGTAGGGTGAAGTATGGTTTGAATATCCTCATCCAACATATCATCCTCTCGTTCCTTACCAAGCTGAATGACAGCCTGAACTACTTCTCTTTTTTTGCAGCAGTCTATGTATGGCTGTAAAATCTCATCCTCAAGTCCTACACCACCAGCCAGTACTTTTTTCAGTGCAATATTAACTAACTCATCTTGAAAGTAGAACTGATAAGCAGCCTCATCAATAAGTGGAAAGTAACAGAATAACCTAGCAATCCATGGTGGACGTTTTCTTTGGGCGGATGCCGCGATTAAAAATAACTTATCATACAAATCAGGCTTATTTTTCACTGCTTGCAAAGCAATTTGACCACCAAGAGAGTGTCCAATAATGTGAGCTTTCTCTACCCCGAGCGATTGAATGAATTTGTTTACAAGTATCCCGTAATTCGCCAATGTATACTCAAATTCGGTGCTTGCTTTTGTATCGCCAAATCCGGGTAAATCTAAAGCAATAACACGAAAGCGTTTCGATAAATGACTTACTATAGGGTTCCAACAGATTAGCGAGCTTATAAAACCATGGACAAATACGAGTACTTCTTCACCATAAAGACTGTCCTCGTAATTAATTTTAGTACCCTCGATTTCCATGTGCCCCATATAAAAAACTCCTTTCTTGCTATATTCTATAGAATAAGCAAATAAAGGAGCTTTCATGTAACTTAAGGTTTATCCAACCCAATTCATAATTCATAATTCATAATTCTTTAATTAAAAGTGGCTTCTTCCAGTAATTTCTCCTTGCGCCCTAAACCATAACCAAAGATCATTTATGGCTGAAGCCAGGTCAGAGATTTCAGAATTTAACGTACAAGACCTGTCAAAATCATCTTCATTATACAATTCATCTTGTTTTCGATTTATTTTTCCTTCTAAGTGTTTCACTCGATCTGGGATATCCCCTCGAATTTCTTCCCATTTCGTTAAAATTTCTTCTTGTGTTTCCTTATCGTACGAATTCCAATCTTTTTTAAGATCAGGAATTGCGATACCTAAACGTTCGTCAAACTCAAATTGATACAACAGAGACACCCCCAATATGTATCTTCAATTTTACAACATCTTAGCAGGGTATTGAAGATATATACTTAAGAATGTTGAATGTTTATTTTTCTAAAAGATAACGTTTTTGATAAAATTGGTGAGTTATTTCTGTCACTTGTTTCGCAAGAAAGTAATTTGCTGCAGCACCTACTGTTATTCCTAAAAGAGGAATCCCCTTTATTAACTTATTTCTTAGCAGAAACAAGACCATTCCTTTACCAATTTGCTTAACAGGTTGCTGTAACCATACAGTGGACTTATAACTGTCTTTTTCGTCAAACATAAGCCATTCGTCTTCGATATGATTTAGCTCCATTACTAACTGCTTCCAACCTTCTTTTTGCATCGTTTTTGGCAAAGTTGCTACATGGAAAACCTTAAGTGCTAGCATTAACTCATACGGTTTATACAAATCATAACCATATGTCATAGCCGTTAGTTGAATTGAGCGTAAATTAATTGTAAGCATTAGAGGAAGATCTAAACTAATTGTTAACAAGCCGCCTATTCCTGAAAAACCACCTTGAGCTAATGAAAGCAGCCTTTGTTTTGCCAATTGTTGATTGGTAATGAAACGCAATTGGTCAATCGTTAAGTATTTCATATCTGCAATTTCATTGATATCACTATTAAATACTCTTCCAAAGTCTAAAACTTTGGCAGTCGTTTCTTTATCGTATTTGCTGTTTTGTGAGATAGCATGGCTATGAAAAATAAGACTATCAATGGTATTAAATAAGCGTTCCTGTAGATCTGGGCGCCATTTTTCAATTGCCTTATTAAGGCTAGTTTCAAGAGAGTAAATAGTATTTTTATCACCTTCAATAAAATACTCTTCTTCCCACTGTTCAATTGCTTCCCATACTGCTTCTTCTCTGCTAGTTAACCCCACTAGAACCACTCCTTAGCTATTTCTAATTTTCCGTTTGAACATTGGGGAATAAACCCATTCTTCTGAACTACCTGAAACTGTTTGCTTCATCGCATTCAATTTCGCATCAATTTGATCTAGATAGTGAAAGAAAATAGCTTCAGGTAACTTTCCTGAAATTGCACTTCCATAACCTAAATCAACATCACCGTGGTGTGAAAGAATACAGTGTTTAAGTGCCAGTAACTCTTCGTCTCGACTACTAATTCCTGCTTCAAGGGCCGCATCATTAATTAATTCAATCCCTAAGACAATATGTCCAATTAACTCCCCTTCAGTCGAGTATTCAGGAAAAATTGGATCGGTCAGTTCTTTCGTTTTACCGATATCATGTAAAATACACGTAGCAATTACTAAATCTTTATTTAACTGGGGATAAACAGGGAAAAGTTGACTAGCACTATTTAATAAGGTAACAATATGTTCAAGTAATCCCGCATAATATGAGTGGTGCATTTTCTTCTCGGCAGGTAAAGTAGTTATAGCTTCGCGAGTTTCCTTTGACATTAGAATTGTTTTCACTAGTTTATGTAAGGTAGGCGACTGAATTTCCTCAATCATCATTCTTAAATCTTGCCACAACTCTTCTCTTGGCACTTCAGCAGTTTGAACTAAAGCTTGCATATCGACATCGTCTTCAGGTAATGCTATACGAATTCTCTGAATAGATAACTGCTTTTGATTCCTGTAAATTGTTACAATGCCATCTACTTTCACCACTTTTTTTACCGTAATTGTACTTTTTTGCTCTTCGGTTACGTCCCAAAGTTTCGATCCAATCAGACCAGAACGATCCCCTAGCATAAGGTCAAAATATTCACTTCCATTTGTTGCAATACGGTGATTTAATTCTTTTACCAGAAGAAATCCGATAAATCGCTCACCCTCTATTGCGTCAGCAATATGTTTCACTACCATCACTCCACCTATATGTTGCTATTTATATTTTACTAAATATCTTTAAGGAACTGAAATGAAAAGACAACAAAAAAGCATCTACTTTCGCTTGTAGATGCTTTTAATCCTATTTGGTTAACCGTACAGTATCTCTTGCAATCATTACTTCTTCGTTCGTTGGGATAATCATGACTTTCACCGGTGAATGAGGATAGTTTAAGAATGCTTCTTTTCCCCGTACTTGGTTTAATGAAGGATCCCAATAAATACCCATAAACTCTAGACCCTTGAGAACACGCGCTCTAATAACATCACTGTTTTCACCAATACCTGCTGTAAATATAACTGCATCAACCCCATGCATTCTAGCTGCATAAGATCCAATATATTTATGAATTCTTGATGTAAATACTTCTAATGCCAATTCTGCTCGTTCATGCCCCTCTTCAGCTAGTTGCTCAATGTCACGAAGATCACTTGAAAAACCAGATAAGGCTAACATACCGCTTTTCTTATTTAATACATCTAAAACCTCTGTAGCTGATTTATTGGTTTTATCCATTATAAAAGGAATTAAAGCTGGGTCAATATTCCCTGAACGGGTTCCCATTGTTACCCCAGCTAAAGGAGTAAACCCCATCGATGTATCGATCGATTTACCACCTTCAATTGCTGCAATGGATGCACCATTACCTAGGTGACAAGAGATTAGACGTAATTGCTCAATCGGTCTTCCTAGTAACTCCGCCGCACGTTCAGAAACGTACTTATGAGAAGTTCCATGAAAACCATATTTGCGGATGCCAAATTTTTCATAGTATTCATATGGAAGACTGTATAAAAACGATTGCTCCGGCATTGTTTGATGGAAGGCCGTATCAAATACTGCTACTGCTGGTACTTTTGGGAGAACCTCCATAAATGACTTAATCCCAACAATGTTTGCTGGATTATGGAGAGGAGCTAATTCTGATACTTCGTCTATTCCTTTTAGTACTTCTTCAGTAATAACTACTGAATCGTTAAATTTTTCACCACCATGCACTACACGATGACCAATACCTTCTATTTCATCCAAAGAGCTAATTATACCAAGGCCTGTTAATTTTTCTAATAATATATTTACTGCTTCAGAATGATCTCCAATATCTCGTGTTTCTTTTTGTTTCTCACCATTTACATCTATTTGAAAAATAGAATCACCTAAGCCTATTCTCTCTACAATACCTTTCGTTACAACAGTTTCATTTGGCATGTCTAATAGTTGGAACTTTAATGACGAGCTACCAGCATTTATCGCCATGATTTTTGCCATTTACTACATCTCCTTCAAAGTTAAAAAAGTTTCAATTTAATTCCGGTTGTTTTACCTTTATTATTTAAACATTGTTACTATAAGAATTCAATACTTTTATAGAAAATAGGCGTAATATTTTGTAGTACAGTTTTATCTTTGTCATAAAATTTTCTTTATTATTATTGGTTAATTAGCCGTACCATAATGAAACTGTAACATACGGATAGTAAAGTCTGTGTTACTACTATTACAATAGTGGTAAACTTCTTTTAAACATTTATAATTAACTGTTATTAGCTTACCTGTCATCACTTGTTTTTATTAAGATAAAAAAAGGAAATGTATGAAAAGTGCTGCTGTATTAAAAATAAAAAAAGCTTTCACCTAAAAGGTTACTCACTCCTTATACCTATTTTATATAAGCATCTAACCAATTGTTCATACTTTTAATCATTTCACTTAAGGCTGTTTTATTAGAAAAAGACGGTAACTCTGCTAGTAAAGCCTGACTAGGAGCTTTTATACCATCAGCTTTTTTTCTCAGGATAAAGATGCTTTTTGCATGTTTTTCATCTTTAAACATTGACTTTGGTAATTGTAGCAATGAATAAATATAGGTACTCTCTTTAATATATGTATGAAGTTGTTGGGCTTGTTCAGACTCAAACAGAAAGTTAGGGATTAAGAAAAGTAAAAATCCTCCTTCCTTTGTGTAATTTATTGATTGCTCAATCATTAAATGGTGGGTAAAGGATAAACCTTCCTTGGCTTTTAGTTTATATCGATTTGAATTTTCTTTGTTAGGATAATGCCCAATTGGTAAATCAGCAACAACGATGTCAACAGGGTCAACCATTATATCCATTAATGCATCTTGATGAAAAAGTTCAACATTATGTTGTTGTAAATTCGCACTTACATAAGCCAATTGAAGTAAAGTTTCATCTGGTTCTATACCATAGCTAGAAATAGATTTTGTTGATTGATTTAAAATAGCTGTAAGGAGGTTTCCTGAACCAACTGCTGGATCAAGAATACGAAAATGTTCCATTTCCTCCGTTAATTTGTTTATTAAGTAACTAATAAAAAGTGCTACTGCGTCTGGTGTCATAGCATGGTTTGATTGAGTTGCTTCTTTCATACCTTTTAGGATGGCTAGTTGAAACGCCTTTCTAATTTGCTCTTTCGAAATTTTATTTAAGTCGATGTTTGATAAGGAGTTCTTGAATTTTTTGAGTGCTAATTCACTTAAGTGAAGATTAGTCTCCCCTTTAAACAACAATTCTCCTGTATGTATTAGAGCTTCTAAATATGTAAATTCAGTTTCATTTTGCAAAGCTTCTGCACTCTGGTCTATCCCTTTAAAAAAGTTTTCGAAATCTAACTTTTCTACCACTGTTTTGCTCTCCCTTCTCATTTCTTCCTACTATCATTATGATACAAAAAGCAGACGATAAACGTCTGCTTCATTAGATTTATACTAAAGCTTTTGCTGCCAATATAGCGGCTTCATAATTTGGATGATCAGTAGCTTCTGGTACGTATTCAGTATAGACAACTTTACCATCTGTATCTAATACGAATACTGATCTAGTAAGTAAGCGTAATTCTTCAATAGCTACTCCAAATGCTTTTCCAAAAGATAATTCACGATGGTCAGAGAGCGTTTGAACATTGTCAATTCCCGCAGCTCCACACCAACGCTTTTGGGCAAATGGAAGATCCACACTAATTGTTACAATACGAACTCCGGCTAGCTGAGCAGCCTCTTCATTGAAGCGACGAGTTTGTGCATCACAAACACCCGTATCAATTGATGGAATAACACTAATAACAGTTACATTTCCTTTTAGGTCCTCGACCGTAACTGGAGATAAATCATTAGCCAATACTGTAAACTCAGGAGCAACGTCTCCTACCTTAACTTCATTTCCTAATAATGTAATCGGATTTCCCTTAAATGTAACATTTGCCATTTTCATGTTCCTCCTCGGTAAATTAACATACATTGTTAATATAGTCGTTTCTCTAATTTTATTCAAGATATATGCTTTAAAGGAAAATTAATGTATGTAATGAGTAAGGGCTAGTTCCAAGGAACTAGCCCAACCGTTTTATTTTATAAATCTAATTTATCAGCTGTAATGTTTACCTCAGTCGTAGGTGTCTGACCTTGTTGATTTTGATTTTGATTTTGATTTTTATTTCCATTACCGTTTATCATTTGTTGAATTTTTTCTACAACTTGTGGTGCAAAATCCATAAGCTTCTCATAAAGATGTGTATTTTCATCTAAATGCACCATTTTAACCCCAGAAGCACTCACAATTAAAAATGCAATTGGTGTAATGGAAACACCTCCACCACTACCTCCACCAAATGGGTGTTCTTTTTCGCCTGTACCAGTTGTAGGTTTATCCATGACAAATTGACTACCACCAGCAGCGAAACCAAACCCTACTTTAGAGACCGGGATAATTACACTTCCATCTGGAGTTTCTACTGGATCACCTACGATTGTATTAACATCAACCATTTCCTTGAGGTTTTCCATTGCAGTTTTCATTAAACCTTGAATTGGATGTTCTGACATTTTTTTATCCTCCTAACCTGAAATTCCGTTCTGTTTGAAGATTTTTTCATCACTCGTAAACATCGGACGTTTCTTCCAATGTCTAACGATTTGTAAACCTGCGATTATAGCATACCCGAGCCTGAATGAAAAAATACACGCAAGCTCTGTATGCGAGGTTAATTTTTGAAAGTGTGGATGGACTTCAATAAGTGGTTCAACCTTAAGTCTCATATAATTTGAAATAATACCAAGAGTACTCCCCTTTATTCCCCATACCGCACCTATTAACGTCCCAGTCAATGCCGCATCTCCGAGTCCAAAGATACTTTTCCAAGTAAATGTTGTAATCGAAATCCTTTTAAAAAACCTTCTTACAATCGTATGAAAACCAATAACGTGTCTAAGAAAGTCCTTTGCTTTACGAAGATCACGTAAGATTATTTCAGGTGTAATTTTAGCTGTTTTCTCACTATCGCCTAGAGCAGAATGCTGTTCTTCTTTCACAATGATTGAAGTGGAATTTTCGTCAATTTTCAAAATAGGAATATTAATCCGATAGGAGGCCAAGCCAAAGAAGGTTGATATTTTTACCTTAAGCTCATCATTATCTTGATCATGAAAATAAGTAAGATTAACAGTAATCTTTGCAAAAGGAAGCAAAACGATAGATGAAACGATCGAAATTACTACCCACCAAATCCAATGCATGCTTAAATTCCTCCTTCTCCCAACCATTATCACCTTGTCTAGTTAAAATTAAACAAAAAATGTAGAAATTCTATCAGGAATGTTTATTTATCTAATAAAACATTCGAAATAGAAATTCTACACTTTTAGCTTTCATCGTGGATCACATAGGTTTCCCCTATTAAATCATGAATACCTTGCTTTTTCTTTTGAAACGCAACAATCCCATAGAGGGTATACGTTATTAAAAAGGCCTGTAAAATATATCTTCCAACAATTTCTCTAAAAATAAGCGAAGTCCAGGTAAGTGTATGTTCATTCTGACTAATAACTTTTAAACCCAAAACCCTTTTCCCGATTGTTTGACCCCATTTTTTAGTGAGGAGAAGGAAATATAGGAAAGTTACTACAGCCATAAGTATTACCTCAACATTAAAAAATGCCAATTCAACTTCTCTAAAATTACCTATAGCAGATAATGGAGTAATCAGAATGCCATTTATACTAGCTATAACAAGTAAATCTAATAAATACGCCCATAACCTCATCCAAAAACCAGCATAACGATATCCTTTATCGTCTTGGTTAATAAATTCTATCTCCACAAAACCCATCCCCTATTCCATATTGTATAAATACATTAAGTTTGGTGAATTTGAATATCGCAATAGTTGCTTTAATCCTAGAGGATCTTGTTGCTTTAACAAAAGGTTTTGTGTTGTCATAGTTAAGAAACCTGGAAAACTAAATGGAACCTCATATTTTATGACGTCGATTTCCCCTCTACCAATATCCTCTCGCAAAACATCTATAACATGGTCCATATTCCCGAGACCGTCAACTAAACCTAACTCAAGAGCTTGCTTACCAGAGTAAATTCTCCCGTCTGCTAATTCTAGGACCCTCGTACGATCCATATTTCGACCATTTGCAATTACATCCACAAACGACTGGTAGGAATCATCAATCACAGATTGTAATATAGCTCTTTCGGCATCTGTCATTTCACGCATTGGAGACATGATATCCTTGTGCACTCCACTTTTTATCGTCTCTTGCCTTACTCCATATTTCTCAGCTAATTCACTAACATTTAATGTTTGCATAATTACACCTAGTGAACCGGTAATGGTAGCTTCATGAGCAAATATTTTATCAGCAGGGGCTGCGATATAGTATCCTCCAGAAGCTGCAACGCTCGCCATCGAGATAAAAATTGGCTTTCGATACTCTTCTTGTACTTCCACAATTAGTTCATGAATTTCCGCACTTTCAACGACACCGCCACCAGGTGAATTTACTCTAATAATAATTCCTTCTACAGTTGGGTCTTCACTCGCGTGGCGAAGCATGGATAGAAATTGACGGTGATGATATGTAACTGATTCAAAGATGGATGGGGCGTCATACCCCTCTTGAATGACACCATTTACATATAAAACAACAATCTTTCCTTGACCATTTCCTTTTTCAATAGTTTTTTCAATCCATACATCTTCATCATCCATTGCAAATAAGCCTGTCCATTGGCCAGTTATACCAGAGGTTAGCACATTTACAGCCAATGATAAAAAAAATAATGAAAAAGCTAAACCTAATGCGATCCAACGTTTACTAGTCATATTCAACACTCCTTAAAAATTTAATAAAATAAACAAAGCAGGATTTTCCTAAAATAATAAAGAAATACTACTATATATACGATAATCGTCTATGCAAAAAGGAGAGAAACTCATGCCAACACGCAGAAATGTTTTTTTATTTTACAAACCAACAATGGAACTTGAAGAAAAAATAACTCCATTAAAAGCACTGGCAAAAGAGCACAATTTTCACATTGTCAATGACTATCGCCAAGCTAACATCATCGTTAGTATCGGTGGAGATGGAGCTTTCTTACAAGCACTCAGAAAAACAGAGTTTCAGGAAGATTGTCTCTATCTTGGAATAAATACCGGTGACCATTTAGGCTTTTATACGGACTTCTCTATAAATGACATTAATGCTATAACAGAAGCTATGAAAAACGAGCAAGTAGAAGTTCGTAAAAATCCTACAATTATGGTTAGTGTTAATGACGAAAAGCCCTTTTACTGCTTTAACGAGTGCTCCATTCGCTCAAATGTTATCCGCACCTTTGTTATTGATGTCTTTATTGATGATATGTACTTTGAAACATTCCGAGGTGATGGCTTAGTAGTATCAACACCAACTGGGAGTACAGCTTACAACAAATCACTAGGTGGCGCTATCGTTGACCCAAGACTCAAAGGAATACAATTGACCGAAATTGCTTCATTAAATAATAACGAATTTAGAACTTTAGGAGCACCACTCATTTTAAGTGGCGAAAGTACGTTAACATTAAAAGTTGTCCAAGACGGAAATGATTACCCAATCATTGGCGCTGATAATGAAGCATTAAGTATCCGTCACTGTCATGATATTAAAATTCAACTAGCAGAAAAGCAAATTAAGATGCTTAAACTTAAGGATAATTCATTCTTTCAAAGGGTTCAAAAAACCTTTTTATAATCTCCCCCCTTTACTATAGTTACAAAATTAGGATATTTTTGCAACTGATTTCCAAAAATTTCAACAGACCATTCGTGGTCTGTTGTTTTTTAATTTGTGCATAATACAAAAAGAGAGGTGACTCTCGTCACCTCTCACAGCCATTTTTATTTAATTATTGTTGGTAACCGCCGCCTAATTGTTGTTCAGCCATTTGAACTAGACGTTTAGTAATCTCACCACCAACTGAACCGTTAGCGCGAGCTGTTGCATCAGGACCAAGGTTAACACCAAACTCAGAAGCAATTTCATACTTCATTTGATCAAGAGCTTGTTGAACTCCTGGTACTAAAAGTTGGTTTGAGTTGTTGCTGTTGTTGTTTGCCATTGTGTCTCACCTCCCTTGTAAACATATGATGTGTACAAGAGAGCAAATCAATACTTTTTTTTTCTTGGTAATTGTTTCAAGTCAATTAAATTCTATAAAAGACCTTCAAAATCCTTATTTATTTCTTGCCCTGGAGTAATCTCCATACTTTCTAAGTTTGCTAAAGCTTCTTCAATTAGAGCATCTATCTCTAATTTTTCTTCAAATTTATTTGCTTTCTCTCGTAAAGGTTTTGTACTTGTCTCTGGTGGTAGGAAAATCGTACAGCAATCTTCATATGGCAATATCGATAAATCGAATGTACCAATCTTTTGAGCAACATCAATGACCTCTAGCTTATCCATTGTAACTAATGGTCGAATAACAGGCATATTCGTTACTTCATTAATCGTGTGCATACTGTGTAAAGTTTGACTTGCTACCTGACCTAGACTTTCGCCAGTTGTAATTGCTAAAGCCTTTTGTTTCAGAGCAATGCGCTCGCTAATTCTAAGCATAATTCGTCGCATAACCGTCATTGTGTAGTTTCCTGGAATCGACTTATGGATTTCCATTTGAATTTTTGTAAAAGGAACAACGTGTAGTTTAATCTTTCCACCGTATTCTGTTAACACCTTTGTTAAATCAATTACCTTTTGTTTGGCTCGTTCATTTGTGTAAGGCGGACTATGAAAATGAATAGCTTCGATCTTGACACCGCGTTTCATAGCTAAATAACCTGCTACAGGACTATCAATCCCTCCTGAAAGCATAAGGACAACTTTTCCTCCAGTTCCGACTGGCAGGCCTCCAGAACCTTGGTAAACAGCACATGTAATATATGTAGCCACTTCACGAACTTCAACTTTCACTTCAACATCAGGGTGATGAACATCAACTGTAAGTCCTTCGATGTTCTGTAGAATATAACTTCCAACTTCATAATTTAGCTGTTGTGAACCAATTGGAAAGCCTTTATTAGCACGTTTTGCTGATACTTTAAAGGTTTTTTTACCGTCTAATATTTCTGAAAGTGCTCGAAGGGCTCCATCTTGAATTTTTGTTAATTCATTTTCCACTTTTACAGCTAAACTAAACGAGTGAATGCCAAATATTTTTGAAAGTTTTTCTGCAATCTGTTCATGATCTTCACCATTCAATTGAATAAACATTCTTCCAAACGTCCGTTCAATTTTTGCATTTGGAAAGGACTTCAATGCCATTTTTATATTTTCTTGTAGTCTGCGTTCAAATTGAGATCTGTTTTTACCTTTTAAAGCTAATTCTGCATAGCGAATAACAATATGATTATAATTCATTTTCATTACCTCATTACTTCTTTTAATTGCGAAACAATACTTACTAACGTTCGAACAAACTCATTAATTTCTTCAATGGTATTATCAAAAGTAAAGCTTACCCTAATAGCACTTTTTGCGCGCTCTTCACCTAATCCAGAGACCATTAATATTCGACTAGGTTCAGCTAATTTTGAAGAGCAGGCTGATTTAGTCGAAACATAAATTTCTTTCTTGCTTAAGGCTTGAATGACAACCTCTGGTTTGATCCCAGGTAAAGAGAAATTAACAATATGAGGAGCACCATTTTTAGGGCTATTCAAGATTACAGCCTCAATTTTAACCAAATCGTTTAGTAGTTGCTCTCGAAGTTGGAATAAATGATTTTTATTCGCAACATATCTTTCCATAGAAAGTCTAAGTGCTTTTGCCAATGAAACATAACCAGGAATATTCTCTGTACCTGCACGTAAGTTATATTCTTGTACACCTCCGGTAAACAAAGAAAATAACCTTACCCCCTCCCTGACATATAAGACACCTGTGCCTTTTGGTCCATGGAATTTGTGACCCGAAATTGTACATAAATCAATATGACAATCTTTAAAGGAGATTGGTACTTTTGTCATCCCTTGAACATGGTCAACGTGAAAGTATATCTTTGGGTATCTTTTCAACAACTCACCAACCTCTTTAATAGGTTGAATGGAACCTAACTCATTATTCACATGGATCATTGACACTAGAATTGTATCATCCTTCAATGATTTTTTTAATTCTTCAATATTTACTTCTCCGGATTCATTTACATTAAGGTAGGTAACTTCAAAACCTAACTTTTCTAATTGTCCAAAGGCCTCATAATTAGACGCATGCTCCACATTAGTCGTAATTAAATGCTTTCCACGTCCCTGATGTTCAAGAGCTGTCCCTTTTATAGCTAAATTGTTTCCTTCTGTCCCACCTGAAGTAAACACGATCTCTTTTTTAGACACTTTAAGAAGTTTCGCTATTTGATCTCTAGCTTGGTCTAATAATACCTCTGCTTCTTTACCCAAGGTATGTAGGGAAGATGGATTTCCAAAATACATTTCTGAGACTTTCATATACGTATCAATTACTTCTTTATATGGCTTAGTTGTAGCACTGTTGTCCAAATAAATCATTGTATAACCCCTTTACACTTCCTTCGCATCTAAATATAATATCATATCTAAATTGTTAATAAAATACTATGATGGTGAACGTACCAATACTTTCTTAGTTTTCCCAAATCTCTTCATTTAAGTTAAACTAAAACATTGTAAAGAAAAAAAACCAACAAGCTAATGTTGGTCATTATGAGTAACAATTATTAATAAATCATCAATAGATATGACCCCGTTAGGAGCTATTTTTAACGCATCGGTTTTGGTGATACCGTAATGCATGAAAAGTGCAGCAATTGTGGTTGGCATTTCAGCAGCCTCATGATCGACAACCTCATCCCATGAAGTTTTTGTAAGAACTACTAATTCTTCACTCTGAATTACACTTTCGACCTCTTCTAATTTCGTATACTGTTGCTTATCAGCAAAAACAATAGACCAAATAACGATACCCCATACTGTTAGACATGCAAGTCCAGTTGACGAAAGCAAAACCCATTTTCCCAACCAACACACCTCAATTTCCTTTTCACCATTTTAGCCTCTTATCACATAGAACAGCAAGTATTTTCTTTCATTCCTTCTACATTTTAATAGAAAAGGCTTAGCTATTCGCTAAACCTTTTCTAATGTGTAGTTATTTATTTTTTCTAGTACTTGTGGTTCCAAATCTTCAATGACATTAAGAGCAATTTCTAGTGCCTCCTCGTATTGATAAAGGCGGAATATCTCTTCAGCTCTAAGTAATTCAACATGAACAAAGGTATTATTACTTCTAAATCGATTTCCGTACTGGATCACTCGCTCTGCAGTAAGTGCCATCTCAATAGTCTTAGAGATTACATCATACACATCGTTCACTGTATCTAAGGCTTGCTCCATTGCCTCATTGACATCATTCATGACAAGTGGAATAGTTTCCAACTTAGAATTCGCTAATTGTAAACTTATCTGTGCTTCATCCAATTTAATTAGGACATGCTCTGGCAATCCTGGAATATTACTCTTTTTAATTAACCTTTGTGCTTGCCGGACTTTAGCTCTTAATTCTGTCAACGTTTCATTTGCTTTTATTTCGTCACTACGTAAGGAATTTAACGTTTCGACACATTCATCTAAGATCTCTTTACGAGAGTTCAACTCAGCTTTAAATTCTTCAAGTAATACTTTTATGGCTAGGTTTGATTGTTTATCATTTGCCACCACATCTTCAATGACACTTAGTTTATACACAAGTTCCTTAATTTGCTTTTCAAGTTTCAGATGTGTCTTGATTTCTTCTTCGGGAATTCTGTAACTCAACTTTATCGTCTCAACATCAGCCTTTAAATCATAGAAACCTTTTCTTAATTGTTCTAATTCTTCTCTAACCTCAGGTAGTTCATAGGTTACGTATTGCTTAGCCAAGACTTCTTGTTCAAGAGTTTCATAAACAGTATCAATCTCTTTATAAATATCGTGAACTGCATTGGCAGCATCTTCAATATTTCCTTCCTCAAGTAGAGGTAGCAACTTATGTAAATGATTTTTCATTTCTTGAAGATCTTGCTTAAATGAGAAATGCTCAATTACATAACCATCTTCGTCCATCTCTCTAATTCCTTGAAAGATTTCGTCTAACTGAGAAGGTATTTCTGTTTCAATTTGAACTAAGATTTTAGGAACCTCATCCATTTTCCACTTTTCTATATCTATTTCTTCTTTCATCATTAATAGAATTTCTCTAGCCTCAAAGTAGTTCCCTTCTTTTGTGGCTGCCTCGTATTTAAGGAAAGACTGATCAATGAGTTCTAATCTTTGTTCAAAAGCATAAGCGGTAGTTCCTAAGATATTAAGATTTTGTTTATAATACTTCTTTACATCCTTAAAATGTTTACGGATGTCATCAATTTGTTTACGATTATCTTCTTCACTATTTATTAACAAGTTCACGTCGTCTAACATAGATTGGATACTCTCTTCAATATCCTTTAGTTCCCTCGCTATATTCTCAGACATATTTTTTGCTTTGACAAATCGGTATTTGTTTGCAGCTTCTTCTACATCAAAAAGACGTTCTTCTATGTCTGGGAGCTTTAGTGTAAGAATTTCATCCCACTCGTTCCGCCAACTTTCAAATTTCTTTTCTGTTTCACCAGACATATTTAACCCTTTAATTTTTGCAATTTCATCGGTGACCGGTTTATTCATTATTTTTATTTTCCAACCTTCCAAGCGGTCAACCTCTTTGTAAACTCTTTTTCTTGAAACAGCTCCGTATATGATAATAGTTATGATAACTATTAAAATTGCATAAATAAAATATTGCAGCATTCTTAAGCCTCCATCAACCATTGTTGTTTATGTAATATTCACTAGAAAATTAGATTTTATTTTGTCTTTATCATTAAATTATAAAAATCGATAAATTTCGATATTAACATGATACCATGAATAACAATTTTTGACTTATTTTTTTCAAAGTTTTTCTTAATTTGAACAAAAAAAATTTCATCCTCTTTCTATACGAACTACGCATGAAAAAGAATGAACCCAATTAATTGTTTTTTAGAAGATTGTATGTTTTTAGACAAGGACAGACTTATATAAAAATTCATTAAGCCACTTTTCAATATGACTATAATATTTTTGGCTAAAGTACGTTTCATGTGGATTGAGATGGTAGACTTCACGGATATATTGTGGTTGTGAATACGGCATAGTTACAAGCGCTCGGATTTGTATTGAGGCAAAATCACTAGCAACAGGTCGAAACTCCTTTTGTTTTACTCCTGCTTCAATTATATTTTTCATAAAATGTTTTTCTTTCATAAAGTAAGTCATCATTAGTTCCCTGACTAATGTAGAATCTAATGTTACTTCACGATGCACAAATCTTGCTAGATGATGGTTTTGTTGTTGGTACTTTAATAAGTTTTCTACAACATAAGATAAACAGTCTTTTGCAGTTGAGTTTGCTAGATCACGGTAGCCCTTTTCAGTTATGTTTGTATACTCCTCTAAAAAGTCAATCATTAGCCTTTCCATAAGACCCTGTTTGTTACCAAAGTAATATGAAATGAGGGCAACGTTAACTCCAGCCTTTTCTGCAATTGCTCGTATTGAGGTACCACTATACCCTTTCACGTTAAATAGTGATACTGCCGCTTCCATCACTCTTCGTTTCGTATTCTCACCCTTTTCCACGATACTCACCTCTTATCCATGATATATGTTGTGTTTACGATTTTTTTTGTTACTATAACTTTTCAAAAAAAGTTGGATAAGTCCTGCTATTTCTTATCGACAATAAGACAAGATGTTTCTACATATAGTGATACTTTTAGTTGTCAAACCACTTTTTTCTGCAAAAAAACATTGAAAAAGTCGAAAACAGGGGGCATTAGAAGAATTTATCCTAATGCCCCCTGTCATTTTATAAGGCTGTTTTCGCAAAGTTTGTTTCTTTCGTAAAAATCCCAAATGCCGGATTTTTACACAAATCACTAAGAATTTACCACTAATTTAGTAAGTACTGCTCTTTTCTTACATAATTTATTGGATGATATCTTCCTCTAGATTATTTTTCCGATTATTTTAGGATAAAAAAGCCACAATGTTTACGAAAAGAGCCTTTTATAAATAACATGTGTCCTTATCAAAACTAACAATAACATTTTTTCCAGTACGTTTTGCAGAGTATAAGGCTTTATCAGCATTATTAAATAGTGTTTTAAGTGATTTATCCAAATTGGACTGCTTCCAATGTGAGATCCCACAAGAGATTGTAACTGGTGGTGAGGTTTCTCGAGAGACCTTTTTGCGGATGCGCTCTGCCACAATTGCTCCAACCTCAAGATCTACTTTTGGTAAATAAACTGCCAGTTCCTCTCCACCCCATCTAGCTGCAATATCCGTATTTTTTATATTTTGCTTCAATATATTAGCAACTTGAATAATAATATCGTCCCCTACTTGGTGACCATATACATCATTTATTTGTTTAAAATCATCAATGTCAAATAATAAAAAACACCCATAAGCATCTTTTTCCATAGACACTTGTACTTTTTCGTCTAAAAAGTTCCTAGCATAAAGTCTAGTAAGGTGATCAGTGATCACTAAAGTTTCTAATTCTTCGTGGAGCATGGAATTTGTAAAGGCTAATGTAGAGTGATGGATTAGAGATTGAAGTAACTTAAACTGATTAAATGAAAAATGATAAGCATACTCATGAACGATAAATACAGCTCCTATTATTTTACCACTTTGTACCATTGGTACCCCTATAAAGGACCGTAGTGGCTTTAATAAATATGGAAATTCTGATGATAAATCTCCAATGAACAAAGGATCCTGATTATTTTTAATTCGCCGACAAATCGTTACAATTTCAGATAAATTAGAGTCTTTGAGAAAGTAATTTGAACTCCCTTCAATCACTTCAAATTCACCATTGGGACGAAATAGAAAGAAGCCTATTTCCTGTGCATCAAAAGACATTTTTATTTGATTTTTCATATAACTAATCGTTTCTGATAATCTTAAATTTGAATTTAATTCATGAGATGTGCGGTTTATTAGTTGTAGATCTTCTACAAGTTGCCTCGATTGCTGATATAGTTCAGCATTTTCAATTGCATTTCCGCCAGTGTCTGCTAAAACTTCAATAAAATCTATTTCATGTTGTGGGAATACGAAAGAATTACTTGCCATGATCTTTAACACCCCATAAACGCCTTGTTTTCCACGTAAAGGGGCATAAAGAACAGATTTTCTATCTAAAATGATATCCTCTATCTGAATTTTACCTGTTAGATAGGCGTTAGTTGCTACTTCATTTGATTTGTCTTTTCCATAGCTTAGCTGCATAATTGGGAGTTCATCACTTACTTCCCATTCATGAGAAAGTAGTAGATAAACATCAAAACTCGGAAATACCTGTTTTAAAGCATCTATAATGTCGCTTAAAATTGCACTTACATCCATTGATGAATGAAATTTTTTAGTTACATTTAATAATAGATCTTTTCGTTTTTGTGAATTTAAAACCAGTTCATAATTATACAATTTATAGATAATACCCATTCCATCGACTAGTAAGTCTATCAGATGAGTTTCTAAATACGAACTTATCCTCTCTTGATTAACTCCATAAACAAGAGCAGAGAATAGTTTTCCTTCTTTTACTAGAGGAATGAATGCATAGTCTTCATACAATTCATTTAAGGCTGTAACTCCCATTTGGAGAGGATGATTTCTTACTAGTATCAAATCTTCGTCAACCTTTAACATGTTTAGTGCATTACTAACGTCACTTACTGTTAGTGGATGCTCTTCTATCATTTCTTTTAAACCACCACTATTATCTGTTGAATAGCGTGGAATGAACCTATCCTCAATATGATTTACTAGCAAAAACGTAAACTCACCAATACCAACAAACTCTTTTATTTTTTCTAAAAAAACAGTTATAAAAACGTCAACGTTTTCGGTGTACTCAGTCTCTTTTAAAACCGTAGATAACAGTTGTTCACTGCTTTCTTTCTTCTGTAGCAGCAATAACTTTTGCTTTGTTTCTAATAAATGAGCGGTCATGAGAAGAGTTTGTTTAAAACACAATAGGAAAGTTCGAAGTGATTCATTATTTGCATCAACTACATCTACTATTACACCTAAAAAACCATCCCAAGTCTTGTCATTTTGTGGCAAAATCAATGAAATTACATCAACATGGTAACGGCTTGTAACAACAACCGGAAACTGACCTTTCGTCAGAAAACTCGGCATGCCTTCCTCAACTACTTTAGGAAATCCCGGGGTAGTTTTGTTTGTTACAACGACCTGTCCATTTTCATTAGCCAAAAAGAAGATAGCTGAAGGAATTGTTTTTTGAATTTCATTATCTAGGGCCAATGTAGCCTGGAATATTTCAGATAGATTGACGGGACTATTTTTGTTTCTCTCTATTTTCATGAGCTCACCACCGTTCGCTGAGAATTGATATTGACTTCTTAATTATAGAATATATAGTTATTATTTACTATAATAAACTAAAATTTAACAATTACTGAACTTGAATTTAGTTATTTTATACTAGAGTAGTCATACTTGGTATACTAACAGTTTCTCATGAAATTGCTATTTTTTAGTACTATAAATTTGACTATTTTGCTAACACACCTATGTTAATTTCTCCCGGTATTCTAATCAGCTCTTGACTTTCTATTAGCTAGAACATATACTATTCTTTGTGTAAAATATGACAGCCAAGGTAAACTTCAAATGACCTCTTCTTATTTTATACCTCATTAACTGCGGCTGAAAAGTTTTAATGAGGTGCATTGTGTAACTTCCAGCTGTCGAAGCGAAAGTGCATGAATATAAAATGAGCTTTTGAAGGGATTACTAAGAACTGTTGTTATTTTATCAATATTAAAATAACAAAGGAGGAGTCATTCATGGCTCGTTATACAGGTCCATCTTGGAAATTATCTCGTCGCTTAGGAATTTCATTAAGCGGAACAGGAAAAGAATTACAAAAACGCCCTTACGCACCGGGACAACACGGTCCTAACCAAAGAAAGAAATTATCTGAATATGGTGTTCAGTTACAAGAAAAGCAAAAACTTCGTCATATGTACGGTGTAAATGAGCGTCAATTCCGTCGTATCTTTGATGATGCTGGTAAAATGGCTGGTATCCAAGGTGAGAACTTCATGATCTTACTTGAGTCTCGTTTAGATAACTTAGTATACAGAATGGGATTAGCTCGTACACGTCGTGGAGCTCGTCAATTAGTTAACCATGGCCACGTGATGGTTGATGGTAAACGCGTTGATATCCCATCATACCGCGTTAGACCAGGTCAAACAATTAGCGTTCGTGAGAAATCATTAAACCTTTCTGTAGTTAAAGAAGCTGTAGAAGTGAACAACTTCGTACCTGCTTACCTTGACTTCAATGAAGACAAACTAGAAGCTACATTCACTCGCTTACCAGAGCGTTCTGAATTACCTGCTGAAGTTACTGAGCAACTTATCGTTGAGTTCTACTCTCGTTAAGATGTTGTTAATAAAAAACCACGCCTTTGCGTGGTTTTTTTATTTTATCGTATTTTCTGGAAAATGCAGAGAGAGTAGCTTCCTTAGTGTCCAAACAAAAGTAGTAAATGGCAAGCTAGGCTTGCCATTTACTATTAAGAGCTGTATTTAATTAAGTAATATTTCTTCTTTCCTCGACGGATAATTGTAAACTGTCCCTCAATTCGATCTTCCTTACTAATAACCTTCTCTAAGTCAGTCACACGATCTCCATTTACATAGATAGCACCATTTTGGATATCTTCTCTACCTTGACGCTTTGAAGGAGCAATTTTGGAAGCAATTAATAAATCAAGTAACCCAATTTCCTCTTCTTCACATACGTATGAAGGAACATCTTTAAAACCTTGCTTAATTTCCGCTGCACTTAAGCTAGCAATTTCACCACTAAACAACGCTTCTGAGATTCTAATTGCCTGTTTTAGAGCTTCCTCACCGTGAACAAGTTTTGTTACTTCCTCTGCTAACTTACGGTGCGCACTTCGCTTCTCTGGAGCAGTAGCGACTTCCTCAGTTAATGCATTAATTTCTTCGTGAGTTAAAAATGTAAAATACTTAATAAACTTGATTACATCGCGATCATCGGTATTAATAAAGAATTGGTACAATTCGTATGGAGAAGTTTTTTCTGCATCTAACCAAATCGCTCCACCTTCAGTTTTACCAAATTTAGTCCCATCACTTTTTGTCACTAATGGAATTGTAAAACCATAAGCTTTCTCCTGCTCATCAGTAGATTTCCGAATTAATTCTAGACCAGCCGTTATGTTCCCCCACTGATCACTTCCACCAATTTGCAGTCGGCAGTTTTCCTGTTCAAATAATTTTAAAAAGTCATACGATTGTAAAATCATGTAACTAAATTCAGTAAAAGAAATTCCTGATTGAATGCGTGATTCTACCGAATCTTTTGCTAACATATAGTTGATCCCAAAATTTTTCCCTACATCCCTTAAAAAGGAAATAACATCTAGATTTCCAATCCAATCATAATTATTGACTATTTTCGCTTGATTTTCACCTTCAAAATCTAAAAATTGCGATAGTTGTTCTTTAATACGGTTACTGAATTGAACTACAATCTCTTTTTCATTAAGTGTTCTTTCAGCTTTCTTTCCACTTGGGTCACCAATTAAGCCTGTTGCTCCCCCAACAAGAGCAAGGGGCTTATGACCAGCTAATTGAAAACGACGTAATGTTAGTACTGTTAGTAGATGGCCAATATGCAGACTATCCGCAGTTGGATCAAACCCACAGTACAAAGTTATTTTCCCTTCTTCCAACTGCTTTGTTAACCCTTCTAAATCTGTTACTTGATTAACTAACCCACGATATTCTAAATCCTTTAACAAATCCATTTTCTTTCTCTCCTTCTTAGTTAGAATACATCTACCTAGACTTCTTTCTAAAAGGCTGTTTTCGCAAAGTTTGTTGCTTAAAAATACTAAGAATTAACAACTAATTTAGTTAGTATTGCTCTTTTCTTACATAATTTATTGGCTGATATCTTCATCTAGGGTATTTATCCGATTAATTTAGGGAAAAAGCCACAATGTTTACGAAAAGAGCCTTCTAAAAATAGAAAAAGCCCATCCCAAAAAAGGGACGAGCTATTTAGTCGCGGTACCACCCTTGTTGAAAGTAATTATTACCTTCCACTTCGGTAAAAATAACGGTTTAATCCGTCCTTTACTACTTAACGTAAAACACTGTTCGCAAAGGAAGCTCTTGGAAGTAATTCATAAGCAAGTTTGTACTGGTTTGCACCTTCCACCAGCTCTCTAACAAGTTGTTCCAAATCAATTGTCTGGAACAATACTTTAACAGGGATTTGCCTACTACTGTTGTCCATTCATAGCTTTTACATATTGAATGTATTATTGCTATATTTTTATCAAATATATACCATATTGTCAATGTTTACTTTTTCAGCTGGCTTCATATCCAACAAACGACAATATATGATATAATATTTTGTGAACATTTAGGAGGTATTAATCCATGGATAATAAACGTTCTGATAGACGATTCTCAATACAATCTATCGTAAATTTTTTAAATGGCAAAAAGATTTTTAAAAGCTTTAGAATAACCTATCAAGTAGTATGGAATTTATTATTAATCTTTTTTGTTGGGGTTATTTCACTAATGCTTTTTGTAGGCGGAGCAGGTGCCGGTTTCTTTGCCTCACTGGTTATGAACGAGCCAATTCGAAACAAAGAAGAAATGAGAATGGATATCTATAACTATGAAGAAATTACTGAAATATACTTTGCTAATGATGTTTATTTAGGTGACCTACCATCTGAATTAGAGCGAAGAGAAATTGACATTAAAGACGTATCAGAACACCTTATTAATGCATTTATTGCAACTGAGGATGAATACTTCTTTGAACATGATGGAATTGTCCCTAAAGCTATTTTACGAGCTACTTATCAAGAGTTCTCTAACTCCTCTATTCAAACTGGGGGAAGTACACTAACACAACAATTAATTAAAAACCAAATATTAACAAATGAAGTATCCTTTGAAAGAAAAGCAAAAGAAATTCTTTTGGCCATGCGTCTTGAAAATTTCTTTGAGAAAGATGAAATCTTGGCTGCATACTTAAACGTTGTTCCATTTGGTAGGAACGCAAATGGTAGAAATATTGCAGGTATCCAAGCAGCCGCTCAAGGTATTTTTGGTGTAGATGCAAGTGATTTATCTATACCACAAGCAGCCTATATCGCCGGTTTGCCACAAAGTCCATTTGGGTATACCCCATTTTTATCTCAAGGACGTGGAGTTAAGGAAAATCTTGAACCATCTTTAAACAGAATGAGGACTGTATTAACAAGGATGAGAGATAAAGGTTATATTACGGAAAGAGAATTTGATGCTGCCCTAAAATATGATATTCGTGCAAATTTAACTGACCCGACACCAACTACTCTCTCTGAATATCCATTCTTATTACAAGAAGTGGAACGAAGAGCTATTGAGATCTTTTCTATGCAGATGATGGAAAAAGACGGAGTAATATTAGAAGATATTGAAGAACGCGAAGAACGAATCGCACTAGCTGGTAAATATCGCGAGCAAGCTCGTCGTGATTTACGTCGAAACGGCTATCAAATTTACACAACTGTTAATAAAGACATCTATGATGCACACCAACAAGCTATAAAGGATAGTAGTTTATTTGGTGGAGTAAATGATTTAGGTGAACCTGAAGAAGTTGGTGCAATTCTTCTTGATAACAAATCAGGGGCGATTATCTCTTTCGTTGGTGGACGTGACCATAGCCGTGAGAGCACCAATCATGCTACACAAGCATATCGTCAAAACGGTTCGACAATGAAACCACTTCTTGCATATGCTCCAGCTATGGAATTAGGTTTATTACAACCTGGATATATCCTAGCTGATACAACAATGTACTATAAAAATGAACCAGAAAAGGAAATTACGAACTTTGGTAATAATCACCTTGGTTTGATGACAGCTCGTGAGGCACTTCAACGTTCCAGAAACGTTCCTGCTGTTAAAGCTTTTAACCGTGTTCCGCATGATTACGCTAGAGAAACACTCGAAAAAGTGGGAATTAACAATCTCATCAAAGGTGAGCCTTTTGAACCAACAGCAATCGGTGGTTTACATTTAGGGGTTACCGTAGAACAGAACACAAATGCCTATACAGTGTTTGCGAATGAAGGCAAATTTATAAAATCTTATATGATAGACAAAATTGTATCAAAGGATGGAAAACTTGTTTACCAACACGAGCATCAGGAGAGCGAAATATTTTCTCCACAAACGGCATATCTTACTTTAGATATGCTAAGAGATGTACATGTTCCACCTGGAACAGCACCTGGCTTACCTGGTATGCTAAACTTCAAAACTGACTTAGCAGGTAAAACTGGAACGACGAATAGTGCGTACGATTCTTGGTATGTAGGCTTTAATCCAAACTTTACGATGGGTGTCTGGATTGGATACGATACAAATCGCCCATTAAAAGGAAGAACTGGACCAAGAACTCAGAAAATCTGGGCAACTCTAGCAAATGCTGCCTACGATGTGGATCCAGATTATATCTCACCAACTGAAGGTTTTAAAATGCCTAGTGGGATAGTCAGCCAAATGTTTTGTGGAATTTCTGGATTGCTTCCATCTGAATTATGTCATGAAGCAGGACTTGTAAAAACTGACTTGTTCAATGTAAAATATGTTCCTACAGCAAACGATGATAGCCTTGAAAGAGTAAGATTTGTGATGCTCCAAGGTGAACCATACCGTGCACTTGAGAGTACACCAGAAGAGTTTACTCAATCTGGAATAACGATTAAAAACGAATACTTTGAAGATGAGAGTATCTTAGAATTTATCCCGATTGATTGGGAACGTATTATTCCTGATCGATTTGCAGAGGACAACGGGAAAACTCCTGGACCAATATCCACGGTTTGGGTAGATGGTGATACACTCCTCTGGAGTGCTCACGACGATGAGGATATTGTAGGATATCGAGTATACCGTGCTGCAAGCGGCAGCGACTCATTTGCAGTTGCTAATATAGTTAGGTCTGATCAAGAGCTTCAAATGAAGCTTAATACAGGGTCATTTACCTATAAAGTGACTGCAGTTGACGTATTAGGTAGAGAGTCTTCAGGTTCTCAGGTTGTCTATACCGGAAACTCGCTAGATGCTCCTGGTGATGACGATTTCGATGACCCATCTAATGAAGATGGTCCTAGAGATAGAGATAAAAATAAACCTCCAAAGCCACCTGGTGATGGTGATGGTGATGACGACGACGATGATAATGGCGTAATTCCAGATCCATTAGATGAGCTTACCTATAACCACTCTATAAAGAAATTCTTTCGAAATCTACTCGTTAGTTTTCGAATATAAAAAAGAAAAGAAAGTGCATGGTTTCCTTTTATGAGGACCATGCACTTTCTTTTTAACCGTTTAATCTTCCATTGTAGAAAGATCTCCTGTAGGTAAATCTAGCTCCCACGCCTTTAATACCCTTCTCATAATCTTACCACTTCTTGTTTTTGGCAACTTATCACGGAATTCAATTTGTCTAGGTGCTGAATGAGCAGAAAGCTCCCGCTTAACAAATAGGGTGATTTCTTCTTTTAGTTCATCACTTTGTTCATAGCCTTCTCTAAGCGAAATAAAGGCCTTAATAATTGTGCCACGAATAGGATCAGGGATGCCAATTACTCCTGCTTCAGCAACTGCCGGATGTTCAACCAGTTTGCTCTCCACTTCAAATGGACCAACTCTCTCCCCAGAAGTATTAATGACATCATCAATTCTTCCTTGGAACCAGAAATAACCTTCTTCGTCCATGTAAGCAGAATCTCCTGAAATATACCAACCATTATGAGTAAAGTATTCTTTATACTTTTCAGGATTATTCCAGATCGCACGCATCATTGATGGCCAACCTTTCTTCAAAGCTAGGTTCCCCATTCGATTAGGTGGTAGAACGTTACCCTGATCATCAATAATAGCTGCTTCAACTCCTGGAATTGGCTTACCCATTGAACCAGGCTTTATCCCTAATGATGGGTAGTTACAAATCATCATCGAACCGGTTTCAGTCATCCACCAAGTATCATGAATTCGTAAATGGAACACTTTTACTCCCCACTTAACGACTTCAGGATTTAGCGGCTCACCAACACTAAGAATATGGCGTAATGAGGTTAAGTCAAAACGATTAACTAATTCTTCTCCTATGCCCATTAGCATCCTAAATGCAGTCGGTGCACTATACCAAACGGTAACTCCATACTCTTCTATGGTCTTATACCAATCTTCGGGGTTAAAACGTCCACCGCGAACGACATTAGAAACACCATGAAGCCATGGTCCAAATACTCCATAGACAGTTCCAGTAACCCAGCCAGGATCAGCTGTACACCAATAAATATCATCATCTTTTAAATCGAGTACCCATTTTGCTGTCTGGTACTGCTGTATCATTGCGTTATGTGCATGCATGACTCCTTTAGGCTTTCCAGTTGAGCCTGATGTATAATGAAGAAGCATCCCATCTTCACGGTCAACCCATTCAATTTCTAATTTTTTACTCGCCTGTTCAAATAATGGTTTAAAATTAACCACTTTGTCATTTTCACTTACTTCATCACCAATTAATACGATCTTCTTAAGGTTGGGTAAATTATCTTTAGCAACACGCTCCACTAAATCTGGTGTCGTAACCAAAACTTTTGCAGCGCTATCATTTAAACGGTCAAAAATAGCCGCTTCCATAAATGCTTCGAAAAGTGGCCCAACTATAGCACCTAATTTAATTGCTCCTAGCAAACAAAAATATAGTTCAGGAGACCTTGGCATAAAAATAAAGACTCGGTCACCTTTCTCAACTCCAAGTTGCTTTAGAACATTACCTGCTTTATTTGTATTTTCCATCATTTCTTTAAACGTATATTTCTCACGTCTAAAATCATCTTTATAGTAGAGGGCAACTTGATTTTTCTTGACACCTTGAGCATGACGGTCAATTGCTTCAAATGCTATATTCATCTTCCCAGTCTTATACCAAGAAAATTGTTCCTCAACTTGACTCCAATCAAAGCTTTCCACAACTGTTTCATAATCTTCTAAATGAAAGTCTCCTTTTACAGCAGGAATTATTGGCATTTTCATATATTTCCCCCTCTATACTTATGTTCTATAACAATATATTTATTGTAATATACTTATAGAATTTTCTCAATTGTTTAAATTATTTTAACTATTTATAAGTCAAATTCTCCAAAATGATAAAAAAATCCTTTTTTTCATGTATAATATAGTTAATTTCTATTATTCTTTATTTCTAAGGTGGTGCTTGAATGATACACAAAAAAACTTACAATGCACTAGAATTAAAAGCAGGACAACATACGCTAATTATTGAAGGACCTATCTCGGCAAAGGAACTTGCTTCCTATAAATTTCACGAAGGTTTAGTAGCCTTTAGACCAGCTCAAAAACAGTTTCATGCTCTACTAGGCATTGCCGATCTACCAGAAGGGCGAATTATCATTGCTAGAGACCATGACACCATCATCGGATATGCAACATTTATATATCCGGACGAATTAGAAAGATGGTCCGAAGCAAACATGGACAACTTGCTTGAATTAGGTGCCATTGAAGTTGCTGCACCTTATCGTGGGTGTAAGGTAGGTAAGAATATGCTCCGGGTCTCCATGATGGATGACGCTATGAACGATTATATAATCATTACAACAGAATATTACTGGCACTGGGATTTAAAAGGTACTGGTTTATCTGTTTGGGACTATCGTAAAGCTATGGAGAAAATGATGAATGCAGGCGGATTAGTCTGGTTTGCAACTGATGATCCTGAAATCTGTTCTCACCCGGCAAATTGTTTAATGGTCCGAATTGGAAATAGAATAGATCAGGACTCAATTCAAAGATTTGATAGGATTCGATTCCAAAATCGCTTTATGTACTAATAAATGAGCTGTAGAATTTGGTATTACCTCATGACTTAGCACTTCCCAGAAAAAATTCTACATAAAAAATCTTAATCCATGATAGGGGAGTGAATTCTAAATGATTGTTGAACAAATAATGAAACGAAATGTCATAAAGATATTAGATAGCTCTACCATTAATGAAGCACATGAACTAATGAATGCAAATCGCGTTCGCCATTTGCCAGTTGTCAATGAAACTGATGATCTAGTTGGAATAATTTCCGACCGGGATATTCGAGATGCCAGGTCATCTGTTTTTGATACAGAAGAACATCTTGATTATTTTGCAAACCCTGTTTCAAAGATTATGATAACAGATGTCATTACTGCACATCCTCTCGATTTCGTTGAAGATGTATCTTCTATGTTCTATGAACATAATATCGGTTGCTTGCCAATTGAAGAAGATGATAAATTAGTCGGAATCATTACAGAAACTGATATTTTACACACACTCGTACAACTAATGGGGGCTCATCAGCCTAGCTCGCAAATTGAAGTGCTAGTAGAGAATATTGCAGGAATGCTTGCGGAAATAGCTACAATTATTAAAAAACGCAATATAAACATCACAAGTGTTTTGGTATACCCAAGTCAAGACTTAGAAAAAAAAGTACTTGTTTTCAGACTACAGACGATGGATCCACGGGGGGTTATTTCTGATATAGAAAGGGAAGGCTATAAAGTCTTATGGCCAAACTTACCGGGGATGTCATTATGAAGAATGCCGCTTTTATTTATTCTGAAGAGCAGCAAACCTACAAATTCTCTAATGATCACCCCTTTAATCAAAAACGTCTCGATTTAACGTATGATTTACTTGGTAAATGTAATGCCTTAAAACCAGAAGACATTATTCCACCAAGATTAGCAACAGATGAAGAGCTATTACTTATTCACGATAAAGAATACGTAAACGCTGTCAAACTTGCAAGCAAAGGAGAATTAAGACCATCAATGGCTACAAGCTATGGTATTGGTACGGACGATACGCCAATGTTCCCTAACATGCATGAAGCAGCCGCTCTCCTTGTAGGAGGAACTTTAACTGCTGTTGATCTAGTCATGAGTGGCAGCTACTTACACGCCTGTAACCTTAGTGGAGGACTACATCACGGGTTTAAAGGTCGAGCTTCTGGATTTTGTATCTATAACGATAGTTCTATTGCCATTGAATATATGCGCAAAAAATATAATGCAAGAGTCCTTTATGTAGACACTGACGCCCACCACGGAGATGGTGTCCAATGGGCTTTTTACGATGATGATGACGTTTGTACCCTTTCCATCCACGAAACTGGTCGCTTCCTATTTCCTGGTACGGGTAACGTCAATGAACGCGGTAGTGGAAAGGGTTATGGGTATTCCATTAATGTTCCTGTAGATGCATTTACCGAGGATGAATCATGGATCCATGCTTACAAAACATCGTTAAGAGAGGTCGCTGATTTTTTCAAACCTGACGTAATACTTACCCAAAACGGAGTGGACTCACATTATTATGACCCACTAACACATCTTTGCTCAACGATGGAAATATATCGAGAGATCCCAAAGCTAGCCCATGAGATTGCCCACGAATATTGCGGTGGGAAATGGATTGCCGTTGGTGGTGGTGGATATGATATATGGAGAGTTGTCCCACGGGCTTGGTCCATGCTTTGGTTAGAGATGACAGACAATCAGATAGGCACTGGTTCTCTTCCGGGAGAATGGTTAAAAAGGTGGCAGAAAGATGCACCTGTTGAGTTACCAACAACTTGGGAAGATCCGTCACCTCTCTATCCAGAAATACCACGAAAAAAAGAGATTTCCGAAAAAAACTCACTTACCCTAGAAAAAGCTCTTTCACATCTTAGGAATGAGAAGGAGAAATTAAGGAAGAGAGAGGATTAACATGGTTATAAAAGAGTGAGGGATGGTTAAATTGCATGGAAAAGGTCATTATCATAGTCTTTTCAACCAAGACTACTGATAATGACCTACATTAATTTATTACATACCCGCTACCATAGAATGAACAATTGAGAAAGAACGTTCTGATGCTAACTTGGTAAATTCAGTGAAATTCACATCAGCTTCACCGTTAGCTTTATCCGACATAGAACGAATAATCACAAACGGAATATCGTTTAGCATCGCTACATGGGCAACCGAAGCCCCTTCCATCTCTACACACTTTCCTTCAAAGAGGTGTCCTAGTTCCTCGACTTTTTTATGGTCAGCAATAAATTGATCGCCGCTTAATATCCTACCTTTCACAGTTTTTACATCATCAAGATTTTTTGCCGCTTGTTCAGCTAACTTTATTAACTGCTCATCTGCTGGAAAATCTGATGAATAAGCAAACATCGGAACTTCACCCTTTTTAAACCCTAAGGCAGACGCATCTAAATCATGTTGAACAGCACTCGTAGAAATAACAATATCGCCAATATTTAGTTCTGGGTCAACTGCTCCAGCTACACCTGTAAATATAATCTTGTTCACTGCAAAAATGTCAACAAGTAATTGAGTAGTAATAGCTGCATTGACTTTTCCAACACCTGATTTACAAACTACTACTTGCTTACCTTCGAACGTTCCTACATAGAAAGTAATTGTTGCTTTTACTATTTCTTCTTGTATCTCAATGTTTTCCTTTAATCGTTTAATCTCTTCGTCCATTGCTCCAATAATCCCTATTTTCATTCAAGACACCCTTTCAATATTCAATACATTTCGTAGTCTTTACCATTGTACATTTTTGTCCAAAAAAAGAAAACCTAGGATAACCTCCTAGGTAATTAATATAGTTCACTTTCATTATAATTAGGGTCAGAAATAACTATGACAACACGGCGATTTTTTTGAAGGTTTTCAACCGTCGTATTTGGTACGACAGGCCTTGTATCGCCATATCCAACAGCTAGGAAACGATAAGGCTCAATTTCATTTTCTTCTATTAAATAACGAATAACACTACTTGCTCTTGCTCCTGATAATTCCCAATTAGATGGGTAACGAAATGTGCTAATTGGTCTACTATCCGTGTGTCCTTCTACTTTAACTAAGTTTGGAATTGTTTCTAGTAGGCTACCCACTTTTGCTAGGAACGGTTTAGCCCCTTCTAGAATTTGAGCTTCTCCAGTTTCAAATAGCGTACGCTCTTGCAAAACCAGTACCACTCCACGATCATCTCTTGAGGCTGAAATAACCTCGGTTAACTGGTTTTCTTGTAGGAACTGTTCAACTTCTTGAATTAGTAAATCTAGTTCATAATCATTATCTTTTTCTTTAGTTTTAAGGTCGCGAAAAGGATCATTCACATCATTAGATGGGTCTCTCTTTACATTCGTGTCCTCAGCTGGATTTTCAAAAGGTATTAATGACGGATAAAATTCAAAAATTGCTCTTTGTTGAAAAGATTCTGCAACTGCTCGAAACTTAGTTGCGTCTACAACTGACATGGAAAATAAAAGTATAAAGAATACTAGAATAAGAGTCATTAAATCGGAAAAGGTTACCATCCATTTCGGTGCACCCTTATCTTGTTTTTGTTGACGTCTACGCTCCATCCACGGCTGCTCCTTCCCCTTCAACTTCAAACTTATTCTTGCTAGTTTCAGGTAGGAAGGCACTTAATTTCTCTTCTAATATTTTCGGATTTTGGCCTGATTGAACGCCAATAACACCTTCAACGATGATTTGCTTGACAAAAACCTCTTCATCAGTTTTGTTTCCAAGTTTACTAGCCATAGGTATAAATACAAGATTTGCAAGTAAAGAACCATAAAGCGTTGTTAATAAAGCTATTGCCATATTAGGTCCTAATGTGGATGGGTCATTTAAATTTTGAAGCATTAACACTAAACCAACTAGTGTTCCAATCATACCCCAAGCGGGAGCATATTCCCCACACTTTTCGATAATTGCTCGGCCCTTACGGTGGCGCTCCTCCATCGCAACAACTTCTGCCATCATAATATCTTTAATAATCTCGGGTTCAATTCCGTCTACAGCGAGTAAAACACCTTTTTTGATAAAGGGATCTTCTACTTCTTCGAGTGTTGTTTCTAGTGCAAGTAATCCTTCTCTTCTTGCCTTTGTAGATAGCTCTACGAAAGTATTTATTAAGGTTGTTAAGTCCTGACGATCCTCATTAAATGCTTCTTTAAAGACCTTTGGGACTAGTTTAATCTCTTTCATCGAGAAATTGATTAAGAGAGCTGCTATTAATCCACCAAACACAACAAAAATAGAGGATAACTGTACAAAGTAAATCACACCACCAAAGGATCTACTAGTACTATAAATAGCAAACATAACCATGGTTAACCCTAAAAATATTCCGATTGGTGTCAACATGTCAAATCTTTTCATATTCCTCTCCCTAACTGAAACTCACTCTCTTTATTTGGTTGAATTTCTAAATTCAATTCTATGTGGAAGTAGTACAACTTCATCTGTTACTTCTTCCTTATTCATGTACTTCGTTAACAAACGCATAGAAACTGCACCTATATCATACATTGGTTGAACAACTGAAGTTAACGTCGGTCTAACCATGGCAGCTAATCTCGTATTGTCAAAGCCAATAACCTCTAAATCTTCTGGTACATGTAACCCACGATCTTGTGCACCGTGAATAATCCCAAGTGCCATTTCATCTGAACCAGCAAAGATTGCTGTCGGGCGTTCAGGAAACTCTAAGAACTTGTCCATTGCTTCAATACCAGAGTCGTACGTATAGTCTCCAATTACAACATTTTCCTCATGGAATGGGCTCGCAAATTCTTCAATCGCCCTTCTATAGCCTACAAACTTTTGGTATCCATTTATTGGATCTTCAAGGGAACCTGTAAGTAAGCCAATTCGCTTGTGACCTTTCTCGATCAAAAATTTCACTGCATCATAAGCAGCTTGCTCATAGTTAATGTTTACAGACGGAAATTCTTTTTTTGCATCTACTGTTGCTGATAATACAATCGGTACTGGTGAACGCTTAAACTCTTCTACGTGGTCTTCAGTAATCTCTCCACCCATGAATACAATCCCATCTACCTGTTTTTCTAATAACGTGTTGATAAGGTGAATTTCTTTTTCTTTGTTTTGATCAGAATTACATAAAATGATGTTGTATTTATACATAGTGGCAATATCTTCAATTCCCCTTGCTAGCTCTGCAAAGAAAATACTTGAGATATCGGGAATAATTACTCCTACTGTTGTTGTGCGTTTACTAGCCAAACCACGCGCTACAGCATTAGGGCGGTAACCTAATTTTTCAATTGCTTCTAAGACCTTTTTTCTTGTCGTCGGTTTTACATTTGGATTCCCGTTCACTACACGGGATACAGTTGCCATTGAAACCCCTGCTTCTCTTGCTACATCATAAATTGTCGTATTCACGTAAAAAAGCCTCCTCTATAATATCCATAAAATGGTTTTCATGTTTTCAAGAATTTAACCTTATCATACGATACATTTAGGAGGTCTTCAATCCTTTACATTACTTATATCGACAAAAAAGATAAATGTTTTAAGAATTTCATATTTTTTGTCGGATTTTTCTCCTAAATTTATTTTTACTTTTCAACGACTATGTATGAAAGAAGCTAAGGAGATCAACCTTAGTTATACAAAACAGTTTTTTGAACAATCTTCGGATTTTCTCCAAGACCGTCTTTCATAACCGTATACTGAATTCGCGTATTAGGGTCTGTTTTTACATTCATTTCTACTACACTTTGAACAGTGGTATGTTGAATAACCTTAATTGAGTCACGGTCAGCATCATGAATACTGAACCATTCAATGTCATCATTAGACACAGCTAAATACTCATAGTCGCGACTTTTACTTAAATCGCTCAACTTACGTGACATCGTATCAGCAAGTTCATTTGATAAATACGTTTGATAATACAAAAAAAGATCATGTTTTGTTTTAATTGGATTTGAAAATATTTTTATTCCATCATCATTCATTGTGGCGTCTTCAATCGGCTTTCTCATCATGATTTCAGCTTCATATAAAAAAGAAATAAGTTGCTCATATTCATAGTCATTAATGACTGGAGCAGTATACTGAGAATACTCAAGTGGTGTATCCATTTGACCTTGAAAATTTCCTACATTACAACTACTACAGATAAATAGTACTAGAACTACCATTGTAAATATACCCTTCATTATTTTCCAACTCCTACCCATTTTTTGTTAGGATATCTCGTTGGATGGTGAACTATTCTTTTTTACGCGAGAACTTAAGCAATCAATATATGAAAAGTGGCTTAGAACCTCTAAGCCACTTTTCCATAGTGTATTATCTTATAACTTATACAATCCTGATTCTCTAAGACCACCCATAAATTTACTAAATTGTTCGAAATCCATTTGCTGTGCAGAATCTGATAAAGCTACTGCTGGGTCAGGGTGAACCTCTGTCATAACCGCATCAGCACCAATTGCTAAAGCAGCCTTAGCAGTAGGTAGGAGTAAATCCCTTCTACCTGTAGAGTGCGTTACATCAACTACTACAGGTAAATGTGTTTCCTGTTTTAAGATCGGCACTGCTGAAATATCTAATGTATTACGCGTAGCTTTTTCGTAAGTACGAATACCTCGTTCGCAAAGAATGATGTTTCCGTTCCCTTTTGAAATAATATATTCAGCTGCATTAATAAACTCTTCTATTGTTGCTGCTAACCCACGCTTTAATAACACAGGCTTATTTACAGAACCTGCTGCTTTAAGTAGTTCAAAGTTTTGCATATTTCTTGCACCTATTTGAATGACATCAAGATACTCAACAGCTGCTTCTATATCCTTGGGATCAACAATCTCGCTAATTACAGCCATATCGTATTCATCCGCTACACGTTTAAGGATCTGTAGTCCTTCTAATCCAAGTCCTTGGAAATCATAAGGAGAAGTTCTTGGCTTGAATGCTCCGCCTCGTAATATCTTCACGCCTTGTGCTTTAAGAACCTTTGCAACACTTGCTACCTGCTCGTAACTCTCAACAGAGCATGGCCCAGCTATTAAGCGTTGTATACCATCACCAATTGCTTCACCTTTAATATTTACAATTGTATCTTCAGGATGTTTTTTCCTAGATACTAGAAGCGCTTTACGATTGTCGTCTTCTTGAAGTTCCAAACTCGCCTTAAAGATCTGCTTGAATAAATGCAATAAAGTAGACGTTTCAAAAGGCCCTTCATTATTTACTGAAATTAAATCTAACATCTTGCGTTCGCGGACTGGATCAAAGCGGTTAACACCTTGGGCACTTTTAACTTTACCAATTTCTTGAACCAACTTTGCTCTTTCGTTAATTGTATCTAATAACTTAAGGTTCACCTCATCTAACTTACTTCTCAGCTCTTCTAACTGTTCATTACCCATTCCTACTCCACTCCTCGTTTAGTTATTTAAAAGTTTCTCAAAGTATGGTACATTTCTTATAAGTTAGGGATTATTATAAACGATTATACAAGTCTTGTCACCAATTTTTTCTTTAATAATTAAACGCTTTTAAGTGTTAAAGTGATAACAACTTTGTTTGAATGCATTTTTTCAATAAAAATCAATTAAATTACCTAGATAAAGAAGGTGAGTAATTATGGAATCATCACCAATTTTCGGACTAGACATTGGAACACGTTCAGTTGTTGGTTTGCTTTTAAAAGATAGTGACGATGGTTACGAGATCATTGATATCGAGATCCAAGAACATGATGAGCGTTCAATGGTTGACGGTCAAATACATAATGTGATGGCTGTAACAAAAGTCATTACTACCATCAAAGAAAAACTTGAACAAAAACATGGGCCACTCCGAAAGGTTTGCGTAGCTGCTGCTGGGCGGTCATTGAAAACCAAACGTGCAAAAGTCGAAGTAGATATTACAAAAAAGCCAATGTTTGAACGAAAAGATATCTTACACCTTGAACTGAGTGCCGTACAAAAAGCACAATATGAAATTGCATTAGAACAAGAAGATCATCACAGTATCAACTACTACTGTGTTGGTTATTCAGTGCTATCTTACCAACTTGATGGTGAAGAAATTGGTAGTCTTGTAGATCAAAGCGGGTATGTTGCATCTGCTGAAGTTATTGCAACTTTCTTACCTAAAGTCGTTGTCGAGTCTTTACTTGCTGCACTTACCCGTTCTGGTTTAGAATTAGAAGCTTTGACACTAGAGCCAATTGCAGCTATTAACGTTTTAATTCCTCCTTCGATGCGTCGGCTAAATGTAGCGCTAGTGGATATTGGAGCAGGGACATCGGATATTGCGATTACCGATTTAGGAACAGTAACTGCCTACGGCATGGTACCCGTTGCAGGTGATGAGATTACTGAGGCCATTAGTGATCAATTTTTACTCGATTTTCCTGAGGCTGAGTTAGTTAAAAGACAGTTAACTACACACGAAGAAGTTATTATAACTGATATTTTAGGGTTCGAGACCAGTTATTCAAGAGAAGATATTATTCAACCTATCTCCGGTGCCATTGAAAATCTAGCTCATAGTATTACATCTGAGATACTAAACTTAAATAAGAAACCACCTAAAGCAGTTATGTTAGTTGGTGGCGGTTCAATGACACCAAATTTAGCGAAAGAAATTGCTAAATCACTTCAACTACCTGAGAATAGGGTAGCAATAAGGGGTATTGATGCAATAAAATCTTTATCTATTCCCCCTTCAATTCCTGCTGGTCCAGAACTAGTCACACCAATTGGAATAGCAATTGCAGCTAAAGAAAGTCCAGTTGAATACGTTAGTGTAAGAGTAAATGAACAGACAATCCGACTGTTTGATATCAAACAGTTAACAGTGGGTGATGGACTAATAGCTGCTGGAGTAGAGTTATCGAAGTTATATGGAAAGCCAGGGATGGCAATTATGGTAACTGTAAATGGTCGGCTCATTTCTATTCCCGGAGAACATGGACAACCTCCTATACTTGAAAGAAATGGTGAGGCTTGTAACTTAGATACACCACTTAAAGAAGGTGATGCTATTTTTGTCCAAGCTGGTGCTCATGGTAAAAGTGCCGTTGCTACAGTAGGCGATGTTTTAGAAGCTCTTCCTTCTTCCACTGTTACTATTAACGGTAAGAGCTATCAAGTAGCTGCAAAAATAATAAAGAATGGGAACACCACAACTTTAGAAGATGCAATTAAAGATCGTGATGTTATTGATATGAAGCATTCTTATACAATTGAGGAGATCCTCCCTACACTTCACCTTTACGACCTTAGTCAAAGCCTTAAACCATTTGTGGTTTTTCTTAACAAAAAGAAAATTTCCATATTGCTTGAGGATCTCATTACAAAAAATGGAGTCAAAGCACATCCAAATACATGGGTACAAAATGGAGATGTCATAAATATTAAAGGGATTGAGAAACATCCTCTAACCGTAGAGACTCTTCTTACCCATCAAGAAATTCCGGCTTTACATGAGATCACCGTGTTCTTTAATGGTCAGCAAGTAAAAATAACAAAACCATTAGTCGAGGTAAACCGTCAAGGACAAACGTTAGAATTACATTCACAAATACTTCCTAGTGACCAAATAACTGTCACTGTAAAGGCAAAAGATCCTTTTATCTTTCAAGATGTCTTTCGTTTTGTAGAATTTAATTTATCAGCTCAAGAAAGCAAGACATTATCCATCTTAAGAAACGAAAATAATGCCTCGTTTTCAACCCCTATTCATACAGGAGATCAACTTGAAATTAAATGGACAGAAAAAAAAAGCTAGGTACCTAGCTTTTTTTTCTGTCCATTTATTGATGATAATTGTTTTTCAAGTTTTTATAAGTAATATCCCAATGAGATGCATTCCATGTCACACTATTATCTTTAAAAAGAAGAACTTGTGGACTTTCATGTTTTACAGAAAATTTTTCAGCAATCTCATTTGAGAACGGCCTCGCTTCTTGAACATTAAGGAAATAAATGGTTTCTTCTAATTCATTAGCGAGTTTCTCGTACTGACGATATGCTTCATGGCTAATTGGACATGTCGTGCTATTTTTTAAAAATAATAAGGTATCTTTTTCAGAAAGCAATTGCTCTAACTCTTCAAATGTAGACAGCTTTTGTAATGGCATGTTTTAACCCCTTTTATTTATGTTTTGCTTCATACATAAAGGCTTTCCCTAATTTTTAGAGAAAGCCTTTATGCAATCTTCCCGTAATCCTAATCAAAGTTTTTTATGCTCTGGTAGGGATAACTTCCTCTTCACTAATTTCTTCTTCTACGACAGCATCATGTAATTCTGCTACTTCTTTTTTCACAGTGTTAGCAATCTCAATTCCAGCCTCTTCAAAATCTGTAGTTAACTCATCAGCTGATTGACTTAACTCTTCTACGTCTTTTTTTACGCTCTCTGTTAATTCTTTTACACGACCTATTAATTGTGAAGATTGCTCAGATACTGTTTTAGCAATGGTTGAAGATTTTTCCTTAGCAATATTTGCATATTGCGAACTCTTTTCTATAGCCGTTTGTGTTAATCCTGAAGTTTTCTCTTTTGCTGTAAGAGCTTGCTGATTTAAATCTTCTCTTAGTTCTTTTCCAGACTTAGGGGCTAGTAGTAGAGCAGAAGCAGCTCCCACAATACCACCTACTAATGCACCAATAACGAAATCTTTTGTGTTCATATTATTATCATTACTCATTGTTTTCTTCCTCCCTTATTTAACATTATTTATTCAAAATATAGGCAAAACGTGTAAGTACATTAAAAAAATGCCTAATTTTAGTAGCAATTTACATCTGTTTTGATTGTTCTGTCGCTTTTTTAGCTTTCCATTTCGAATATAAGTCGATTAAAACATTTCCCCATTGAACTGTTTGGGCAATATTATCACTTTGTTGCTCGGTAGTTCTAGCAACTGAGTCAGATACTTTGCGTATCGATTGATTTAAACCATTTAGTGAACCACCAAGGTCTTTTACAGAATGAAAAACACTATTTAATGATTTAGATTTTTCCTGTATATCATCAGCTAATTGATTGGTTTTATGAAGTAGTTCTGTCGTTTCACGTGTAAGCCCGTCCATTTGTTTATTTAACCCTTCCATCGTATTCGCAACATTAAGTAATGTTTTTTGAACTGCCGTTAAGGTTCTCGCAATATAAATAACCAAAACAGTAAAGGCTATTGCTACTAAAGCAATACTTAAATACAAAATAATTTCCATTCTTTTTTACACCCCTTGAAGTAATACTTTCCATAATGAAGCTTTACCCTAAATCCAAAAAAATCAAACAAGATTAAAGTTTCTACGTACTAATTTATTCTATAAAAATATCCAATTATATTTTATCACTCCTATACCTATTCTACAAAATGTCCTAAGTTCCTCTTAATTTATTTCTTAAATTATTTTGAAGAAATTAGACGTAGGAACGTTTAAAGGGTAAAATATTTTTATAATCGAATTATTTATTTTGGAGGTGCCTTATGAGAGACCCAAGAATTCAAATCTTAGCAAAAAACTTAATTAATTACTCCGTAAGACTACAAAAAGGAGAAAACGTTTTAATTGAAAATTTCGGTCTTCAAAAAGAACTTGTTAAAGCTTTAATCGAAGAAGCATATAAAGCGGGAGGAAACCCTTTTGTTTCTCTTAAAGATCACGAAGTTGATCGTGCTCTCTTGCTCAATGCAAACGAAGAGCAACTAAGCAGTGTTGCCGAATTTGAAGCAAATGTAATGAAAAAAATGGATGCCTATATTGGCCTACGAGCTGGAGATAATATTAGTGAATTATCCGATGTTCCTTCTGATAAAATGGCACTTCACGGCAAAACAGTAGGGACAAAAGTACATAGAGAAATACGCGTTCCAAAAACAAAGTGGGTTGTTCTTCGTTATCCAAGTGCATCTATGGCACAACTTGCAAGCATGAGTACTGAAGCATTTGAGAACTTCTACTTCGATGTTTGTAATTTAGACTATGGAAAAATGGATAAAGCTATGAATTCATTAGTAAACCTAATGAACAAAACTGATAAGGTTCGGATTACAGGGGAAGGGACGGACTTAACCTTCTCTATTAAAGATATTCCCGCTATTAAATGTGCAGGGGAAATGAACATTCCAGATGGAGAAGTATATACTGCACCTGTTAAGAACTCAGTAAACGGAACAATTACCTATAACACACCTTCACCATATCAAGGTTTCACATTTGAGAATATTAAATTAACATTTAAAGATGGTAAAATAGTCGAAGCAACTGCAAATGATACGGAACGTTTGAACAAGATCTTTGACACCGACGCTGGTGCTCGATATATAGGGGAGTTTGCCATCGGCGTAAACCCATTTATTCAACACCCAATGAAAGACATCTTATTTGATGAGAAAATAGATGGAAGCTTTCACTTCACGCCAGGTCAATGTTACGATGATGCGTTCAACGACAACCATTCCTCCATTCATTGGGATATTGTAAACATTCAACGCCCTGAGTACGGGGGCGGTGAAATGTATTTCGATGATGTGTTAATTCGTAAAGATGGCAGATTTGTGATTGAAGAATTACAAGGGTTAAATCCTGAAAATCTTAAATAAAAATAAAAGGCTCTTTTCGTATACATTGTGGCTTTTCTATCCTAAAATTATCGGAAAAATACCCTAGATGAAGATATCAGCCAATAAATTATGTAAGAAAAGAGCATTTCTTACTAAATTAGTGGTGAATTCTTAGTAATTTGTTTAAAAATCCGGCTTTTGGGATTTTTACGAAAGCAACAAACTTTGCGAAAACAGCCAAATAAAAGGCTCTTTTCGTATACATTGTGGCTTTTCTATCCTAAAATTATCGGAAAAATATCCTAGATGAAGATATCAGCCAATAAATTATGTAAGAAAAGAGCATTTCTTACTAAATTAGTGGTGAATTCTTAGTAATTTGTGTAAAAATCCGGCTTTTGGGATTTTTACGAAAGCAACAAACTTTGCGAAAACAGCCAAATAAAAAGATGCAAGAGAAGCCGAGCTTCCTTGCATCTTTTTATAATATTTTCCTTTAAACAACTATACACTGTTCTTTCTTTATCTCGATACAAACATAGTTAAACTTATTCGTTTCTTCATAATTTAACAAATGTCCTGATTTCTCAAACCAAATTAGTTCCTTATAAGGACATTGTAATTTATCATAATATCTTTCTGCTAACGAAAATGGAGTTTGATAATCGTGTTTCCCAGTCAATAGATAGACAGGTACTTGTAATTCAGTCGCAGTTGTGAGAAAGTCAATTTCAAGCATTTGATCCCAAAGTGCATGTAAAGACGATTTACCAGCCTTCATATAATTCATCCAATCACGAAATGTATATTCCTTTGCAAAAATCATATTAGAATAAATTAGGTTATACATACTGACATTAATATAAGAGCCACCAAATTCTGTTAGCCATTTCCTTTGGATATCCAACGTTTTCAAGTCATTTATATCATAGTTTGCTAGCTGCTTTATGGCCTTCTTTTTGTTTAATTCCTGAGCTTTTCTAATTGTATATTCATAGGAGATCTTCTCTCCTTCTTTCATATTTACTACTTGCCCAATACCTATATAACTATATAATAATTCTGGTGATTTCTGTGAAACAAGTATTCCTAATACGGTCCCCCATGAGTGTCCAACTAAAAATAACTTTGGTTGCTTAAATTTTTCCAGTAAGTAGGTAATTAGCTCAATCGTATCTGAGACAAACTGCTCGATTAAAAGGTCTTCTTTCTTTAATTCCGTAGAGTATGATAAACCAGATCCACGTTGATCCCAGTTGACTACCGTAAATTCCTTCTCAAGTTCACCTTGAAATTTAGGAGCAAAGCCAATCTGTGCTGTTCCAGGGCCACCGTGTAGAAAAAGCATAATGGGATTATGGATATCTTCGCCTCTAATTAAAATAGTTTGCTTAACTTTTCCAATTTCTACTTCTTCAAGCACAGCTATCCCTAAGTCACTATTCATTTTTCGTGTTTTTCTAGCAAACATAGTATCCCACCTTTTATCAATACAGTACTTTCATAGGAAAATGTTACCACACAATGAAATGAGAGCAAATATAATTTTTTACATCCTATTTTTATACTTCTTTAAAGCAAATAAGACCTACTTTTTTTCTCTAGTTGCCTAATCTGTTAGAAAAACTTAATCCATTCATTCGTCAAGGTAAAATAAAAAGGATGACCGAGGTCATCCTATGGTAATTTCCCTTCATACGCTTGTTGAAACTTCTGGATGTCACCGGCACCCATAAATAACAACACACCTGAGTGGTGTTGCTTAAGTTGGTCAATTGTATCTTCATGAATTAACTTTGCATTCGGAATTAGGCTTCGTAGATCTTCGATCGTTAGCGCTCCTCCATTTTCCCTTGCGGAAGCAAAGATATCACATAAATAGACTTGATCAGCCTTACTTAAACTAACTGCAAACTCCTCTAAGAAAGCTTTTGTTCTTGTAAACGTATGTGGCTGAAAGATGGCGACAACTTCTCTAAGCGGATACTTTTGCTTCGTAGCTTCAATTGTTGCAGAAATTTCAGTTGGATGATGTGCATAATCATCAATAATTACTTGATCGCCAATAAACTTTTCACTAAAACGTCTTTTAACACCCGGGAAAGTTTGAAGTTGATCAGCAATGATTTGTGTAGGTACATCTTCATAATGACATAAAGCAATAACTGCTAGCGCATTTTTAACATTATGCCCACCATATCCAGGTATTGTAAAAGTGCCATAAAAAGTATTGCGAACAAATACATCAAAAGTTGTTCCGGCCGGCGTAACTTGAATATTCGTCCCATGGAAATCATTATGATCTTCTAATCCATAAAAAACTACAGGTACTTGTGCTTGAATACTTTGTAAATGTTCATCATCCCCACAAGCAATGATCGCTTTTTTTACTTGCATGGCCATTTCTTGAAAAGCAGAATATACGTCATTCACATCAGAGAAATAATCAGGATGATCAAAATCAATGTTCGTCATAATCGCATAGTCTGGCTTATAATTTAAAAAATGACGACGATATTCACAAGCTTCGAATACAAAGTACTCACTGTCTACTTCACCTTTCCCAGTACCATCACCAATTAAAAACGATGTAGGCTTTGCTGCACCTAAGACATGAGATAAAAGCCCTGTTGTCGACGTTTTTCCGTGTGAACCTGTTACTGCAATACTAGTAAAGTTTTGAATAAACTGACCCAAAAATAACGGATATTTATGCACATCCATTGATCTTTGAAGTGCTTCAGAAATTTCTTCATGATCTTCACTATAAGCAGGTGAAGCAATCAATGTTTGGCCTTCCTGAATATTTCCTCTGTGAAACGGTAGGATTTCAATACCTTTCGCTTCTAAAGGCTTTTGTGTAAAAAAAGTTTTATCGACATCTGAACCTTGTACTTTAAATTTCATGTCATGTAGTACCTGAGCTAGAGCACTCATTCCAGACCCTTTAATTCCAATAAAATGGTAGATTGTCATACGTTGGACCTCCACACTTCTGTATTAACCTATTTATTGTTGCTATGCATCCAAACATTTAGTAACGTATTCGTATTCGTTCTTTTGAATAAACGTGAAATACAACCTCAATTAAGTATATGCCTAATATGTATAAATGTTATTTTTTCGAACACATTCTGAAATATTATAACAGATATCCACGTTCATAACCACGTATCAGTTAACTTAGCGAATAGTAACAATAAATTTTATATTTCTAATGATTAAAAAATTCTTAAATATTATGCAGGATGCTTAGTTATAAAACTATATTTTTATTTTATTCTATCCATCATTTCACAATTTAATTAACATTAGTTTGAATTCCAAGGGTTAGTAAGAGATTTTTTTCTCTCCAGTATTAATTCTATGCAAGGATAAATGAATTCATTAATAAAAGGTAGCTACAAAACCTGCAGCTACCAGCTTAGAATTATGGGGAATGAACATCTCGTACAATCGCAACTAGATACCATTGCTTATCTTCCCCTTCTTCGAATACAAACCGTAGTGCTTGCCATAGCACCTCATTATCACTTGGAGCCGGAGCAAAGAATTCTACGTACCTTCCTTCAGGATAAGCTTCTGGAATATTATTAATGATCCCTCCACTTGACTTATACTCTTGGTTAAACGTTACGATTTGATAAGGAACTTTTTCCTCAATCAAATTTTGATATTCAAAATTTATGAAGATAGATTTCACAAAATCTTTTGGAGTATACTCATATTCATAGTTATCCATAGCAAAATGGTGTCCAAAAATATAAGTCTTTTCATCTGTAGCAAAAGCTGCAACTTCTTCTCTTGTAAATTTAACATCTTGTTCTTTATCTACATTAGCGAATGGGGAAAATAGCAACCCTTTGTCAGGATGAATAAATCTCATTAACAGCTCCCAAGCTTCATGTTCTAAATGAGTGAGCGCAGCACTAGCTTTCGGAATTAGCGTTGCTCTAATTGTTGACTCAGTCTTTCGGTAAATTATGTCATCGATATCATTAATTCTAATGTGACTTAGATTTCCTTCAAAGAGCAATTCATCGTTTAAATAGATTTGAACTTGATCATGGTCTAACTGTTCTCTAGCATTTGCTCCAACACCATGGATGATCAAGTTCTTTAAGCTTACTTTTTCGATGTCATTTTTGTTAACAGCCTCGTTGAGATCACCTGCTAATCGAAAAACCGTCATAGTATCCCTTTCTTCTATCTTTTCTAAAGAAATCATTGATAGGTCTATCTCTTCATCTGTTACCGCTAATTTATGAACAGCAAACAGTCGGCCTAGTACCGTTTCAATTGTTTCTAGTTGGTAATTGTATTGTTGTTGAAGAAATATCCCTCTGTGCGTTTTCATTGGGAAGTACATCATACTCGTATCTAATGGAACATTAATAAGATCGAAACCTTCTCCTTCATGAAGAAACGGTTCACCATCGCCATAAGCTGTATAGTGGGTTACTTGATCACTAAAGTTTCGAGCAAATGTATGAATACTAAAAATTCCCATACTTGCACCTGTTGATCCTCGTAAATTCATCAAGTCCTTCTTTTGAAAATATAGATGTAGATGTCCGTCTTTTATTTCGTATGACTCCAGCGGAATATCAGATCGGGCAAACTGCAAACCGTAGGCAATTCTATGATTTTGGTTAAAGTCATACTCGAAATTGACCTGCTGCAAAATATCAATTGTTGCCCTTGTACTTACCGGAATAAAATACATAACATCGTTGTCAGTCATCGCTACTTCGTAGTAATCTTCACTACTAGAAATAGTCCCATGGTAACGAAGAGTTTTATAATCATCGTTCACCTTGAGCGTTTTTTCCTGAATATTTATTTCCTCTTTGTTCTCATCTACCACTAATTTTTCGTCTTCTCCAACAACAGGGTTCTGTTCTTCATTCAGAAATAGTTGGTAAGCCCCAAATAAAACAACTAGAAATAAAGCACAGCTCGTTAAATAGGCCATAATATGTTTTCTTCCTCTTTTGCGATCTAGCTTATCGATATCTTCCATTATTTTATAATGAACGGCTTGTTTTCGTTGTTCACTCCAACGAACCTGATTTAGATCTGAAAAATTCCACTTTTTGCTCATATTCATAACCCTCCTTTATTAATCTTTCTTCAAATTCTACTAAGGCCCTTGATAAGGTTGACTTGACTTTACTTTCTGACCAGCCTAAGATTTCTGATGTTTCTTTAGTAGAAAACTCTTTAATCTTCCGTAAAATAATTACTTCACGATAAGAGGATTTTAATCTCTGTAAAATCATATAGATTTCATTTACCTCCTCTTTCATTTCTACAATATCTTGAGGTAAAGGAGTGGGGTCTGAAGCTAAGAATAAATTTTTAAAGAAAACCAATGGCTTACTTTTTCGGAAGTAGTCAACTGTCACATTATGAGCAATACGATACAGCCAAGTTTTTGGACTTGAATTATGTTGAAACATTTCATACGACTTATAGGCCTTAATGTACGTTTCATGAGTTAAATCCTCAGCCTTTTGATAATCATGAGTTAACATGTATATATAATTAAAAATAGAATGACTATGCTCGATATACCAATCATTAATATCACGTTTCTTGTTAAACATTGATTATTCCCCCTTTCATTTAGATATTCTCTATGTAGACGCAAAAGGATATAAATTCGTCGCAGTTTTGTTAAAAAAAATGAAATTATATTCAATTCTCTTTATAGTTACAGTACTTCAATTGTAAAAAAAGCCTTTGCCGCGTGCAAAGACTTTTAGAACTTAGTTTAGGTTAACTTCCTTTTCTGTGACAACTTCTTTCTTTTGAGGTTTTGATTCAACATATAATGTCCTAGTAGGGAAAGCAACTGTGACACCTTCTTTTTGCAAAATCTCTAGTATTCTAAGATTAATATCCTCTTTTACTCCTAAGTACTCTCCCCAGACCGTTGTTTTCGTAAAGAAATATAAAAATATATCCAAGCTGTTTTGATTAAATCCATCAAAACGAACAAAAATTGTTTCTTGATGGATATCTGGATGACTTCTTAAAGTTAATTCAATTTCTTTAATAACGGCTTCTAGCTTTGCTTTAGACGTTGATTTTGTTACACCTAAATGAAAGGTAATTTGTCTTTTTCCCATTTTTGTCCAATTTAATATTGCTGTGTTGGCTAAAGTAGAATTCGGCACTGTAACAACTGCTTGGCGAAACGCCCGAATTCTTGTGCTTCGAAAGCTAATTTCTTCTACAGTACCTTCTACATCTTTCGTTTTTATCCAGTCTCCTATAGTAAATGGCTTTTCAGTCATAATAATAATTCCACCAAAAAAATCTTCAATCATTTCCTGTGCAGCAAAGGCAAGCGCAAGTCCTCCTAACCCTAATCCAGCTACAAAACCATTAATATCAAAATTCCACTCTTGAGCAATTACACTTAAACTTATTGCAACAATTAAAAAACGCAGGAGTTTTGAAAGAACTGGTATTAATATTTTATCAACCTCTAAATGAAGCTTCTTACCTACCTTTTCAAAAATAGGGGATGAGGTTGATGCTAAATTATAAAGACCAGATGTAATTAAAACGATAATCAAAGTTCGATACATTTGAGTGATACGTGCTTCAAACCCATGTTCATAGGGTAGAGCATTAATTGCTAAATATAATCCAAGGAATACAAAAAACCACCTTAATGGTTTCTCAAATGCGAGGAATACATTAGTAAATAAAGCGGTAGGAGATTTTTTACTCATCCTAATTATTAATCGAAATACATATTTTGTAAAAAGCTTTCTTAGGAGAAGAAAAAACACAAAAATAAATACTGAGACTCCTATATCGACCCATATAGGAAGTGATAAAAGAATTTCTATTAACTCCATTTTCATACCTCGTTATAGTAGATTTCTTTATATTATCCGTTATTTCTTTTAAATTGGAAAGTAGAAAGGCTACCCAAGGGTAGCCTCTAAATTATGAAAAAGCTTTAATACCTAATACAAAATGAACGAAAGCAAATACAAATACCATCAAAACTAAGCCAATTAATAAGCCATTTAATGACTCTTTAACAAAAAACTTAGCTTCGTAGTTTTCCTTTTCATTAAGGTTGCTCATTTGTTTTTCACCTCTCTTTTAAGAATTGTCCTAAAAGAGATGGGTGTAATAAGTAGTATTATATTTAATTACAAGCAGTAATTGTTGTCGCTTTAATAGGTAGATTGGAGATGAAAGTAAAACCCTGCTAAAGGTAGCTTGTTGATCTATAGCCCACTGAGAAAAAATCTTATGTTGCTTAACGATTTTATCGTTATCTTCGTTTGTCAAAAGACAAATTGCGTTTTCTGTTATTGTTTCATCTAATTGAATAAGTTCGCCTTTATCCACAATCATAGTTTGGGATTGTGGAAACGAAATACCTAGTAAAATGGTAAGAAGTATAGTCAAATATTGCATTCAGATACCTCAATTACAACTCAAATTATGAAGCTTGAGAATACTATAAATAATTTATCATCTATTTTCAAGTAGTTTTTATTAACCCCAAAAAGAAGCACTGCTTTGCAATGCTTCTTTCTACTATGCCGTCAATAACGACAATGCTACGATTGATATAATTGGAATAGCAGTAATCAGCCCTAACCCAATAAAAACTAATGTATTCACAAAACTCCTACTCATTTGATCAATTCCTGGTAAACTAATGATCTGTCCCCTAAGTCGAAACAAATTAATAATACCAAAGAAAAGAATAATAAGAACTAAACCTAGTTGCAAAATAATGTCATAAATACCTGATCCAGAGGCTACACTTTCCATTTGAATAAAACCTGCAACAATAAAAATTATCGGAATAGTCTCGATTAAAGCTACTCGAAGGAAGAAATGCCCCATTTCTTTTTGGAAGCCTGATTGATCGACTTGTTCTCCATTCTGAATTTTGCTCGAAACAACATTCAACATTTGTCTAAATGAGATATAAATTCCGATGACAGCAATATAGGCTGCTAACACAAATAACCAACCGACATAATTCATCCTAACATCCCCTTTCCTAGTTATATTATTTCCCTTTTGGAGTAGAAATTAACAAAATGCTATTCAGGAGGAATAAAGCCATATACATTGGTATCATTAGCGACACCATTTTGATACATATATTTCTTTAATACACCTTCCTTTATAAATCCTAAACCTTCCAACAGATTATTGGAGGCAATATTATCTAAGAATACTACAGCGCCAATTCGTGTTAAGCCTAAATCTTTCGTGCCATAAGTGAGAACTGCTCGAATAGCTTCTTTTGCGTACCCTTTTCTCCAGTGACTCGGATGAAGTTCGTAGCCCAACTCTGCTCTTTTATGTTTCCGTGAAAGAGCATTAAAGCCAATCGTTCCTAAGAATTCTTTTGTATCTCTACATTCAATTCCCCATCGAATCCCACGTTGTTCCTGATAACTTTTCGCAAAAAACTCAATGAATTGCTTTGCCTCTTCAACTGTATGTATTGAATTTTGACCATAGAATTTTGTTACCTCTTCGTTGGAGAAGCAACTATATATCCCGTTTACATCAGCATTCGTAATTTCTCTTAGGATAAGTCTTTCGGTTTCTAATGTTGGAAACATCATTTTCACTCCTCTCACCTCTAATATAGAACTATTCTTCATAAAGTATGAATACCCTTTTTCAGATTTCAAAATGAAAAAACACAAGTCATAGAACTTGTGTTTCATTTTTAGTCTATTTTCTCTAGACGTGGATTTGATCGATACTTTCGACCTGTTTTTGCTTGGTGTTGCCCATTTAAACGTACATTATCTCCAGTAAAGCCTATATGTATTTTTAACAAGCTGCTACCAACACCATAAATATCAACTGGTACCCCTCTTTTTTCATACTCTTCAATACGGTTAGCATCGAAACCACCTGAGCCAATAATTTTCACATGCCCAAACCCTTCATTGTCTAAAGCCTCTCTTAAGGCAAAAATAAGCTCGGGGTTTGCGCCACGAGGATCAAACGAGCCTAGTACATCAGGATTCCTAAAAAAGTATTGGTCAACCATTGTTTTTGATGTATCAATTCTAACACCTTTTAATTCATTTCCAAATTCACGAGCAACTTTAAGAGCATCAGTGATGACATCATTATTGTAGTCAACAAGAGCCATAAGGTCATCTTCTGGAAATGTTTCTTTATAAGCATGTGTTGCTGCCACTACATCGCCTTCAAATAATTGTATTAAGGCATGTGGCATTGTTCCCATACCCTTTTTTCCCCACCATTCATTCATGGCATGAGTTGCTTGGGCAGTAGAGCCTCCAATGTAAGCTGCATAGCCATCTCCAGCTTGTTGAGTAAAGTGATCATCACGATCTCCCATAAATATTACGGGCTTCTTCACGCCAGATAAACTAGCTGCTTTCACTACATTGTATACATTTGTTGCTACTGATGTACGTCTAGCTAGAATTCCATCTATAATTCCTTCTAAATAACCGAAGTTTTGATAAGGACCTGTAATTGTTAACACCGTTTCAAACGGAACAATTTTATCGCCATCTTTTAATGAATAAATCTCTAAATCATTTGGATTACTAGCAAACGTCTTAATAAGTGCAATTACTTCATCCGTTCCACAAAGGATTGCGTCGGTTTTTTGAAAAAATTGCATCGTAACAATATTATCTTTCTTGAACCGTTCAACGATTTCCTTAGTCTTAAGAAAGTATACAGCTGAAAACCAACCTTCACTAATTCTTTCATCGAACTTAAATGTTTGATTTGTTAACCTCTTAATTTTTCCTTCTAACTTTAACTTGATCTCTTTCATAACGATACTCCTTGTTGTGTAACGATATTTTCCTTTATATAAGAGCCTCTTCAGCGAGGCAAAATCCTTATGTAAATGTTAGAATGCCCGTGACGGACAAATCTCCTGTCACGGGCAATGTAAAGACAATTTAATGAAAAAGAATCCCTTTATGCTGCTCAAGTATTGCCGCTTCAATAATTTCTTTCACGTCAGACTCGTTTAAATTGGTAAATCCATGCTTTAATACGATAAGCATGTTTAGCTCTTCGTCCGTCAATAAGGAAAGCCATTGAGGAGAAATAGATTTTACTAAGCTTGATAATTGAATCTCTTGCATCGTGACCACTCCTTAATGATAAAGTATGGTATAGCTAGACTCATATAACAGAAAAACTTAAAGTAAAAACTTGCCTTTCTCACTTACATCCCTTATTCAATTATTACCAATAAAACACCAACATATTAATCATATAGAACCTTTTTACAGAAAACAAGGTAAAAATATTTGTAGACATACCTTATTTCATTCTATTTTAAACGTAATAGTTTAGAATGTAAAATAGAATAAGTTAGTAATTTAGATCGCACTTACAACTTACTACTTCGACAAGATTATTTACATTCTATCAGAAAGCTCTTCCTCAGAGATAAGAACATTTCTTGGTTTTGAACCCATTGCCTCAGAAATAATTCCTCTAGCCTCCATCATATCGATAAGGCGAGCAGCTCGATTAAAACCAATCCGATATCTTCTTTGTAGACTTGAGGAAGATGCACCACCTTGCTCTAAAACATAGTAGCAAGCTTCTTCAAACAAATCATCCTCTTGATCAACTACAGTTTCATAGCTTTTAATGAGACTTTCTTTATCAAAAAGAAAGTTAGGTTTTCGTTGCGCTTTAACTAATGCAACTACTCGATCAATTTCTTCATCTGAGACATAGTTTCCTTGTACTCGAACAGGTTTGGACGAACCATTTTCAAATAACAGCATATCACCTTTGCCTAACAACCTTTCGGCACCGCCTGAGTCAATAATCGTTCGAGAGTCAGCCTGAGAAGACACAGAAAAGGCAATTCGTGTAGGAATATTCGCTTTAATTAATCCTGTAATAACATCAACAGATGGTCTTTGAGTAGCAAGAAGCAAGTGGATCCCACAAGCTCTAGCTTTTTGAGCAATACGGCAAATGGCTTCCTCCACATCATGAGGGGAGACCATCATTAAATCCGCTAACTCATCAATGACAATGACAATATACGGCATTGCAGGTGTTGGGTCACCATCGATTTTCATAACCTCATTATATCGTTTGATATCTCTAACGCCATTTTGAACAAATAGTTCGTATCTACGTTCCATTTCTTCAACGGCCCATTTTAGTGCAATTGTTGCTTGCTTAGCATCGGTAATTACTGGAGTTACCAGATGTGGAATATCATTATATGGAGCGAGCTCGACCATTTTCGGATCGACAAGCATTAGTTTTACTTCCTCCGGAGTTGCCTTAAACATTATGCTGACTAGAATGGAATTAATACAGACACTTTTCCCCGAGCCAGTAGCACCAGCAATTAATCCATGTGGCATCTTTTGAATATCAGTGACGATCGGCTTTCCTTCAATATCTAACCCGAGCGCAACTGTTAGAGGAGATGGACTTTTTTGAAACTCAGAGCTACGTAAGATTTCTCTGATCACAACTGGATCACTCACATCATTAGGAACTTCAATCCCAATTGCGTTCTTACCCGGAATAGGTGCCTCCATCCGAATATCCTTTGCAGCTAAACTAAGTTTAATGTCATCCTGTAACCCTGTTACCTTGCTTACCTTCACCCCTGGCTCTGGCTGAATTTCAAAGCGAGTAACGGAAGGCCCTCTAGTTACACCAACAACCTTTGCTTGAACATTAAAATTGGCTAAAGTAACTTCAAGTGTATCTTTTTTTTCATCAAGCCACTTATGACTGTTCTCAGGCTGCCTTGGAGGTATATTTAATAGTTGTAGAGTAGGAAATTGGTACGTCTTCTCAGGTATTGCTTCTGTTCTTTTTTGTGCTAGGCGATCCTTATGAAACATTAATACATTAAAAGGGACAACTGTTTTTCTTGGAACATCCTTGTCATCTTTTGTAGTTTCATTGTTATTTATATTCAACTTCAACGGTAATTGTTCAAGCTCCTCCCTATCTTGGGCAGTAGTTTCTTCACTTACCTCAGTAAATGCTGCTGCAATCTCTTCATGAGTCTCATTTATCGATTGCACCATCAGTTCTTCAAAATCTTCAATTGCAGTAGGAGAGGGTTCTTCAGTTACATATTCCTCGTGTGTTAGAAGGCAATTGTCCGAATTTACTACTCGTTCTATTCCTTCTAAAGAGTCATTATAGCCCTCGTCCTCATTGGAGTTTTCGTCCCAAATATCTTCCTCTTCATAAACGTGCAGTTCAAGTTCATGGTTTAGTTCATTAATCGTTTCTTGTAAACCATTGTCCTCTTGGTCAATTTGCTCTACTAAGTTATCTCGTGCATGATCCAAATCAGAGACGATAAAGTTATCTTTTCTATATAATTCATTTACAGCGCCAGCTTCTAAAGTTTCATCAGTCAAAGTTGTAAACTCTACTCCATTGATCTGCATAGCAGGCATAGGTATCAGTAATTTAGAAAAATCATCTCGATTGAGTTCTACTATCTTTTCGTCAAGTTCAATTGGGATATTCAAGGTTTCATTGGGAACATCATCATCTGTCAATACTGACCTATTCGACCCTGGCGGTTTACCAAACGCATATATTGGTGAGGGAATATTTGTCGCCTTGAAGTTAACTCCCTGAAACTTCTTCCGTACCTTTTCCTGAACTGGACTAACTTCAGCATTATCTTCAGATTTTACTCGTTTTTGCTCTTTTGATTTTTCCAATGGTGTTACTTTTTTCTGTTTATTAGAAACTTGCTCTTGATTTCTCTGAAAAACCTGGTTAGTTGTTGGCTTTGCTTTAGTAACAGAAGGTTCATCCGCAATCATCGGAAAGCGAAATTTACCTTCCTTAGGATACTGATGAATCATTTTTGCTTCTGTTTCTGCCTCAGACCTAATTCTCCCATAATATTTCTTTCGTTCTTCACGAGTATGTATATGTTCCTCTTCTTGCCCGAATAAAAAAGAATGAATTTTTTTATAGGCTATTTTTAATCGTTTGTACATGAAATCACCTTTTCTCTGATATGAATGCGGAAGTAATTGTATTATGCTTATCAAGGATGAATTTCCTATCTGCTAGTTTAATAATAACGTAAAAAAGGAAAAAACCACTAGTTTTTTCTAGGAACAAATGGAGATTGTGAAAAAATACCTAAAATTACATTCTAGTAGGAATTTTTAATATTTTTAGCGAATTTACCACTAAACATTATTTATTAAGAATAGGACGTGCAAGATGAGTCAATTTATCATTAGACAAGTAGTCAAAGAGGATGCAAAAGATTTAGTTCAATTAATGAAAAACTACATTGTTGATTTTTATCAAAAACCTGAGCCAAAAGAAGAAGATGTTGAGGCTTTAATACACCGATTAATTATGGAGCCTTCTAGTGGCATTCAGTTTGTAGCCGAAAAAGAAGAAAAATTAGTAGGTTTTGCTACGCTCTACTTTTCATTTAGTACACTGCAATTGAAGAAGGTTGCAATTCTAAATGACATGTTTATCAATGAGGATGCTAGAGGAGAAAAGATAGGTGAACAACTTTTTCAAACTAGCTTATCCTATATAAGAGAAAATGACTTTGCTTATATGACATGGGAAACAGCCAAAGACAATTTAATCGCTCAATCACTTTACAACAAGATGGGCGGAAAAATATCTGAATGGCTGGTTTATGAGATGAGCTAAAACGAGCCCAATTTAGGGCTCGTTTCTTTTCTGCTATTCTTGGTCAAAATATTCCTTAAACTTTTTTGTTTCTTTCTTACTTTCAATTTGAAAATATGGATTATCCTCTGTGACATCTTTTGGGTCTAAGTTTGTTTTCATGACTAAAAACGGGCTATCTGTAGGTTCGACTATGACGCGATCAGATAATTTCTCGAAGTCAGGCATGTTATCATTTCCTGGGTTTGTCTTTTCCATCATTACACCTCCCTCTCCATTAGAGTGTGATTTCCTGATGGAATTATCACAAAAACAAAAAAATGGTGAGCATCACTCACCATTTTTAAAATCATTGTTTAGGTTTTCTTTGAGCAAGGATAAACACTGGTTCAAACTTGTCATTTTCATAAATAAAAGGTAGAGCCGTAATTGGAGTTCTGCCATTCGTGAAAAATGAGAAAACCATTTGTCCAAGCACGTCATAACCAGTTTCATTAACAATATCTGCAATAATTAATACGTCTTGGTGCGGAACTGCAAGGGCGAGTTCACCTTCTGCTGTTTTGGCATATTGTTTTAATAGTTGTTCATTTAAAATCTTACTTGCATCATAACCGTCATTGGTATTTATAAAGTAGTAAGTATTCCCTGCAACAACATCTTTCTTGGCTTCTGTTTTAAGTGAACGAAGATTAAACATCGCCATTTCCTTAATTTTGGCTGGATCAAGCTGCTCACTTTCAACTATTTCTCTAGTCAATAAAGTAAAGGTTGTTCCACGATCTATTGCATAATAGACTCTAGTTTCGGCAGTATGTTCCTCAAATAATAACTCTTTTCCATCTCCCGAAAGTGTCGTAAAAGAAGTTGACCGAAGAACCGGAAAAATGGCCTTCTCATTGCCCTTTAATGTAAATGGTGTAGCCATTGCTTGTAATGCAGATTCAACATAGTGAACCGCCTCATCAATGGCAGTTTCTTTTTTCTCCGACCATTTTGCCGCTAATTTTGAGATAGAAAGGGTAACACCTTTGTTCACATTGATATCATCTATTCTTAATTTTTGTTCATCTCTATCATAGGAAATTCGACGTTGTGGTTGCTGCAATCGTTTTTCTAATTCTCGTTTTATCTCTAATGGCTTCATAAAATAAGCCTCCTTTTCTAATTCACCTTATCATTTTAACATGTTATACATCTTGATCAAAAAATAATGCTTCTATATAAAAAAGTAGTCACCCAAGTGACTACCTGCTTCTCAACTTTATTTTGATAACTTATCAAAAGTGTCTTGCAAAAATTTCTCAATTTCCTCTTTCGTTTTACGATCCTTACTAACAAAGCGATCAATTTCTTCGCCATTGTGATATGCGATAAAACTTGGAATTCCAAATACCTCTAATTCTACGCATAAGTCAATCAGCTTATCTCGATCCGCATAATAGAAAGTAAATTGTGAAAATTTTTCTTCAATTTCTGGTAATACAGGTTGAATTACGACACAATCTGGGCACCAGTTTGCTGAGAACATCACGACAGAAAGACCTGTTTGTAGTTGACTCTTATACATATCTTTGGACTCTAGTACTTTCATTAATTTCCCCCACCATCTCTTTTATTTTTCATCACCAAAATTATTGATCGATCTTCATATCTCCAAATTTTATTAGACCAACTTTTCTTAGGATCTCTGACAAAATTAAGCTTATCACAGCTGGACCCACAAAATGCAGTAGGAAAACTTTCATAAAGACGTCGCCAGTAAAGCCCATAACGGTAAAAGTCATAATCTGCCCTACAAAACCACTTGTTCCCATTCCAGCACCCGCAGGATTATTAACCATTTGAAAAAAAATCGTTGCAAACGGTGCAAGAACCATTCCGGCGACGGTAGGCGGAATTAAAATAAATGGATTCTTTACAATATTAGGTACTTGAAGCATAGATGTTCCAATCCCTTGGGCAATAAAGCCTGAGAAACCATTTTCACGATAACTACTAGTTGCAAAGCCAATCATTTGTGCAGCACAACCTACTGTTGCAGCCCCCGCAGCTATTCCCTCTAACCCAAGCATAAACGCAATCGCTGCACTTGATATCGGTGCCGTTAATGCTAAGCCCATAAAAAGAGCAACCAAAATGCCCATTAGAAGCGGTTGAAGATCTACTGACCACATAATTAATGCACCAAACTCTTCAATACCTCTAGAAATTACAGGACCAATTGTGTTTGCTACGACATAACCAGTAAAAATCGTTACAAACGGTGTAACAATGATGTCTAATTTCGTCTCTTTAGAAACTAACTTCCCAATTTCAGTAGCTAAAACAGTAGCAACGAATGCACCAGCTGGTCCTCCAAGTATTGCACCGGCTGAGCCTACTACAACCGCAGGAAATAGAACAAGCCTTGGTGCGTTTAAACCAAAAGCTACCGCTACTCCAATTGCTGGACCCATTAAATCCATAGCCAATTGTCCCATCGGTACAAACCATTGCTCTAAAAACCAAATTTGCTGTCCAGCTGTACGGATAATTAAACCAATGATTAGAGAGGAAAAAAGCCCCAATGCCATAAAACTTAAAGCTGTAACAAAATAGGTCCTTAATGATAGGTCTACACCTTTTTTATGTAAAAAACTTCGCAAGTGAACACACCTTCCTAATTAATATTACAATCATTATTTACCATTCTATCTTATTTAATTAATTTACATATGACAAGTTAAATGTATATACAGCTATAATAAAAAAGAGGATGTCTATACCAACTTGGCTAAGACATCCTATTCCTAATATTTAATTGACTTAATAATATCTAACAACGTATCCACACTGTTCTTAAAATCCCCGATTTCTGTAACGGTTGTCCCTTTTTCGCCACCTATACCTACGATTACTTTATATTTACCATCCTCAAAAGGAGAAACTATAATATAACTAAATAAACCGTCTATCTCTTGTTTTTCTATTAGTATTGCTTTTTCTTCTACTAACTTATCTTGTTCAAAGTTTACTTGACTAAGCGAGCCTTCTGCTGGATTAGAGAAGATTAAGAATAACTGGTCACCTTTCGATAAAATTAAGTTATTCTCTGTTATTTCTTCCACTTGTAAATCTGCAGGAAGATAATAGCTAAATAAATCGGTTGTTTGATTTTGCTCTTTTGCTTCTTCCGACACTCCAACTTCAAATGATGCTTTCGCTAATTCAATCGCTTGTTCTTTGCTTACACTACAACCAGTGATAAGAACTATAACTAATAAAAGCATTAATTTGTTTATAACGAACTTTAGTTTCATTCCTTCACCTCCTCTGGTGATTTCTATAAACTTTTCTCTATATGATTTAAACGGATTTGCACTTATTTACTATAATCATACATCACCTAGGAATAGGTGACAAGCATTGATACTATTCAATTTTCAGCTGTACCAGAGTATTTTTTAGAAAAAATACTTTTAATTCCCAACAATAAATATTAGATTTCATATAATAATTATGGTAAGTTAATAATAATTTGTTATTATACAAATTACTATTAATTATTGAGGTGGAGAAAGAGATGAAAAAGGGTTTACTGATGATGCTTTTGGCTCTCATTCTAGTTATCGCAGCATGTGGCGGTCAAACAGAAGAAAGCAAAGAGAAAACAAAAGAAGGCACGCTAACAGAGGGATCAGAAGCTACTGAAGAAACTAGCGAGCTAGTAATTGGTCTTATTCCTTCGCAATCTGAAGGTGAAATGGAAACTGCTATGGATAAACTTCAAGCAGAATTAGAGGAAAAACTAGGGAGACCGGTAAAAATTGACCATTATCCAGCCTATAACGGTGTTGTTGAAGCTTTAAACTACGGACATATCGATATGGCTTACTTTGGTCCACTAACATATGTAATAGCACATGAACGCAGTGGAGCTCAAGCCATTATTACACAGCTTGTAAATGGAGAGCCTTACTATCATTCTTATTTTATTACAAAGGCTGATGCACCTTGGGAAACACTTGACGAATTATTGGAGGACAAAGAAAATGTTAGCTTAGCTTTCGGAAGTCCTTCTTCTACATCAGGTTCTTTAATTCCCGGTGTTGAGTTGAAAGAACGAGGTGTTTTCCGTTCTGAAGATGATCATGACTTTGCACAAGTAACTTATACTGGTAGTCATGATATTACAGCACAATCAGTTCTAAATGGTAGTGTTCTTGTAGGAGCTATTGACAGTGCTATTTTTGAAGCGCAAATTCGCTCTGGAAAACTTAATGCAGATGATTTTAAAATCGTTTGGAAATCAGAAAGAATTTTCCAATATCCATGGGCTGTAAAACCTAACATGGATACAGCGACGATTACTGCACTTCAAGAAGCATTTGTTAGTATTACAGATGAAGATATATTAAATGCTTTTGGTGCGACTGCTTTTACAACAGCAACAAATGAGGATTACGATGCAATTCGTAATGCGGCGATTATAGATGGTAGGATGGATGATGATTTAGGTGGAAAATAGGAAGTAAAACCTATGAAGTGTTATACTGAAGAGGAGCGCTTTGGCGTTCCTCTTTTAACTTTATTGTTCACTGAATTTCATCATTCATTGGATCGCCATTAAGGTAAATATGAAATTCATTCAGTTACACTCGAATTTTGAGTTTAAAGCTATTCAACTATTTTAACATTAGGGGAGAACAATCTATGGTCTGGTTTAAACCTAGATACATTTTTTTCGGAATTATTTTTGCATTACTCATATGGTATAGTATGGAACTTACACAATTTCAATTTGAAAAGTTTAAAAATGTTCCTAATATGTTTTATTTTATTAGAGATCAGTTTTTCCCTCCAAACTGGACAATTCTGCCAAGGCTAATCGATGCATCGTTTGTAACTCTGGCTATGGCTTTTTTGGGAACTGTTTTTGCATTAATTTTTGCTATTCCACTTAGTTTTATGGCTGCAAGGAATACGAGTCGACACCCACTATTTTGTTGGTTTAACCGTTCGATGCTCAGTGGACTTCGCTCTATCCCTGAAATTGTATTTGGCTTAATTTTTGTTGTTTCGCTTGGACTAGGTCCTTTCCCAGCCGTGCTCGCTATCATGTTACATAATATTGGGGTGCTAGGAAAGTTAATCTCTGAGCTTATTGAATCAGCAGAAATCGGACCACAAGAAGCTATGAAATCGGTTGGTGCTACAAGATGGATTGCTGTTTTATTTTCAATTCTTCCGCAAATATGGCCAAATGTTCTTAGTCATTTTTTTTACCGTTTTGAAGTTGCTATCCGAACATCATTAATCTTAGGCTTTATCGGCGCTGGTGGAATAGGGCAACAACTGTTTAATCATTTTCAAACCTTCCAATACAAGTCGGTAGCCATGGATATTTTCGTCATCATTGTGTTAGTCATCGTTGTAGATTTTATCGGTGGAAAAATTCGAGAAAGGGTTATTTGAGGTGATTGAAATGTTACAAGTAAACGAACTATATGTAAAATACCCAAAAGCCAAGGAACATGCCCTTTCAAACATCAACATTTCTTTTCAAAAAGGAGAATTCATCTGTATTCTTGGAAAGAGTGGCGCTGGAAAATCAACATTTATTCGTTGTTTAAATGGATTACAGCGTCCAACTACAGGGGCAGTCATTTGGAATGACAAAGACCTTTCTCGCCTAAAAGAGGGACAACTTAGAAAAGTTCGTGTAGAAATGGGAATGATTTTTCAGCATTTCAACCTTATCCCCCGTCTTAGTGTCTTTCAAAATGTATTAACCGGGATGTTTGGAAAGCGTTCACCTTGGAAGAATTTGTTCGGAATTTTTTCACAAGAGGAAAAAAAGTTGGCAATCAGCATGATAGAACATGTTGACTTAGTCGGACATAAAGACAAACGCGTAGAAGCGCTAAGTGGTGGGCAGAAACAACGAGTAGCGATCGCTCGTGCGTTACTTCAAAATCCCAAAGTATTTTTAGGAGATGAGCCTGTTGCTAGTCTTGATCCTGGTACAGCTAACCGTATTTTCTCATTGCTACAGTCTCTTCATAATGAGTATGACTTACTTACGGTTATCAATGTACATGATGTCGTATTGGCTAAACAATATGCCACTAGAATTATTGCCTTAAAAGAAGGAAAAGTAATTTTTGATGATCTTCCTGAAAAATTTACTGATGAAGTTTATGACTTAGTATATAAATAATAGCTAGGCTTGAATTTATTCAAGCCTAGCTATTATTTTACGTTCACCGCGTTATGAAAGTCATATTGACCAATAAGCACTTTAATAACATGAGCGAACATTTCATCTCTATTCAATCGCCCATTTGTAATAATCCCCATTGCACCTTCCTTTTTACTTACACCGTTTCTCTTGGTGTACACATCCATTGCTTGCCCTAATGTTTTGCCATGATTGATCTCAGCTGAAACTTCACCTGGAAGAACTGCTCTAGCACCACTAGCGATAAATACGTTCCCTTTGTAATCTACGAGCGCTCCCCAATTAATAACCATTAACCCATATTCAGTTTCAGTCACTCCACCTTCAAGACCGATCGCAAAATCAACATTTACTGATTTTAAACAAGCCTTTGCACGATTAACGGCTCCTCTAATTGTTTCTTCATCTCCGAACGGTTGCTCGCTTACTTCTGAAGGCACGTCCAACGCTACGATCTCAAATGAACTTCCTAGGACACCCTCTACTGCAGCAACCTTTGTAGGGTTTTTTGAACCAATTGCTACTCTCATCTAAACCTCCCATTTGTTCGATATTTTTATTTAAAAAACAGACTCGGCTTGTTTCCGAGTCTGTTCCGCAATTTTACTATGTGGGTTTGTACTAGATGTATAATACCATCTATAAAAATATTTTAACCATTGTTTCTAATAGTTTCAACAGTAGTTTTATCAGTTGTTCTTACAAGTTTCACTAACAGTTCTTTAGCTGCCGCGTAATCATCAACATGGATAATTGAGGCTGAAGTATGAATGTAACGAGAACAAATACCAATCACTGCTGACGGAACTCCATTTCCAGAAATGTGAACCTTCCCTGCATCTGTACCACCTTGGGAGATAAAATACTGGTAAGGAATGTTATTTGTCTCTGCTGTATCTAGAATAAATTCACGGATTCCTCGATGAGTAACCATTGTTCGATCATAGATACGAAGTAAAGCACCTTTTCCTAGATGTCCAAAAGAGTCTTTGTCTCCAGTTGCATCATTGGCTGGACTAGCATCTAGTGCATAAAAAATATCAGGCTCGATCATGTTAGCAGCTGTTTGAGCTCCTCTTAAACCTACTTCTTCTTGGACCGTAGCACCAGAGAATAAGATATTTGGGGTGTTTACATCTTTTAATTCTTTTAGTAACTCAATTGCAAGCCCACAACCGTAACGGTTATCCCATGCTTTTGCCAATATTTTCTTTTCATTCGCCATTGGTGTGAATGGACAAATTGGGACAATTTGCTGGCCTGGTTTAATTCCGATTTTCTCTGCATCCGCTTTGTCGTCAGCACCAATGTCAATAAACATATTTTTAATTTCCATTGGTTTACTACGTTTAGCTTCGTCTAATAAATGCGGCGGAATTGAACCAACTACCCCGATGACCGGACCATTGTCAGTCATAACTTGCATACGCTGTGCAAGTAATACTTGGCTCCACCAACCTCCTAGAGTTTGGAAACGAATGAGACCTTTATCTGAAATTGATGTTACCATGAATCCAACTTCATCCATATGACCTGCAACCATTACCTTAGGTCCGTTTTCGTCACCACGCTTGACTCCGAAGATACTTCCTAGACGATCTTGAATAATTTCATCACTATACTTTTCTAATTCGCTACGAACAAATTTACGAACCTGATGTTCAAACCCTGGAGCCCCTTGAAGTTCGGTTAACGTTTTAAACAGTTGTAATGTTTCTTGATTCATTTTATACTCCCTTCGGATACCGTAATATTATGTACAGTTCTATTTTAACGAAAGTTTCAGAACCTTTCCACCCATACCCCTCATTTTTTTGTTGATTTTGTTTTTATGGTAAAATTAGTTATACTAAGTTGTGTAGTTATTTTTAAAATTTACTTAGTTTTATTTATTATAAAGGAAAAATTAACTATAATAAATAAAGCGTTAACATTTAGAAAGAGGTGACATAATTATGAGCTTTAAGCGATTTTTATTAGGAGCAGGGATCGGTTTTGTTGTAGGTGCGGTCCTCAAAGATCAACTTACAAAGGAACTCATTTCACCTGAAAAAGCATTACGAGTTGTGAAGCAGAAACTAAATAAACAAGGCGTAGTCGAAGGATCTTGGATTCACATGATCCCAGAAAGTTATGAAAAAAATCTTTTAGATTATACGGTGTATCGTGGCGGTGTATCTTGTACGATTGAAGGAGATTTTTATCAATTTGATTTTATCGTTGATGGTCATACAGGTACCATTTTGGAGTTAACATCACAGGATTAGAGCTTGCAAATGCAAGCTCTTTTTTTTATATACATACAGATAGATTTATTGATAACAATACTAATAATACAATGTTTTTATGAGGTGGTTTTATGGAGTTAGATTTTATTTGGGAATCGATATTATTAGTTTTAGTAGGCTTTCTCTTTTTGAGGGTTTCTGGAAGAAAATCAATTGCACAGATGACTGTTACAACAACAGTTATCATGATTTCAATTGGTTCGATTATTGTTCAACCAATCATCGAGGATAGTGTAACGAAAACAATTATTTCAATTGGTATTTTTATTGGAGTTCTTATCATTGTTGAGTATTTGCAAGTTCATTTTAATGGCTTGGAAAAGTTATTTACAGGTAAAGCAAAAAGTGTTATTGAAAATGGCCAGATTAACTTAGAAAATTTACGTAAAATGCGTTTGACGATTGATAAGATAGAGATGCAACTACGACAAAACGGTGTTTCCAATATCTCAGATGTAAAAAACGCAACAATTGAAGCTAACGGACAGCTCGGCTATGAATTAATACCTGATGCAAGACCTTTAACTGTAAGGGAATTTAAGAAACTAATGGCGCATATGGTGCAACTTCAAAATCAAAGTCCAGATGTTGATGGTAATTTATTTTATGAGGTAATCAATAAAAAACATAAAATCCCTCATGACGAAAAATACAAGTAATAAAGGTCGGAGTCTAGCGCTCCCTTAATACTTGTATTTTTTTTTAAAGATTTGATAACAATTTTTAAACAATCAATTTGAAACCGATGTTTGGCGAGCGTCGTCTTATAATTAAAGGTAAATAAGAGAGGCGGGAACTTACTTGCAAGCGCATAAGGAAAATGTTAGTTGTGATCACAAGTTCAGTAGCATGGACAAGGATGATGCTATTGAGCAACTTATGACACAATACGGGGAAGAAATAAAACGTTTAATTTACACCTACACAAAGAATTGGGCCCAAGCTGATGACTTAACTCAAGATGTATTTGTTCAGATTTATATGAAGCTTGACCAATTTACAGGAAAATCAGCAATTCGTACTTGGATCTACTCGATTGCCATAAATAGATGTAAAGATTTTAAAAAAAGCTGGCATTTTAAAAACATGCAATTATTTGAAAAGGTTATCTCCTTTACAAAGGCGGACAATAGAACACCTGAGGTTGAAGCTATTCAAAAAGATGACGACAATTTTTTAATGGACAAAGTCATGTCACTACCAATTAAATACCGGGAAGTAATTCTCTTGTTTTATTATAAGGAGTTCTCTGTCGAAGAAATTTCAGTTGTTACAGGAATAAACCAAGGTACAGTTAAAACTAGACTAAAGCGTGCAAGAGAAAAACTACACACCCTTTACATGGGAACTAGAGGTGAGACGATTGAATAAAGATTTAAATCAACTAAAAGATCAATTTGATGAGTTTTTGTCAACAAAACAAGTTTTTACGGATGAAGATAAAATACGGATTCGTAGAAAAATAAGTCAAACTAAAAATAATCATCGTTATTCGAAAAGCTTAATTCCTAATTTACTAACTGCATGTCTACTATTGATCGGGGTTTTCTTTACTGGTAATCTCCTTATGGAAAATTTACATTTCTCACAACACGAGTCTAGTATGCCAGAAACCGCTCGATCTGGAGTCGAAACAAGGTTATATAAGACTGAGGATACTGCCTCCGATACCTATGGAAGCACTGAAAAGTCAGAGTCTATTTTTCTAACTGAAGACCTACTAGCTATCTTTACTCAATATGCAAACAGCAAAGACGAAGAAGTGCTACGTGGAATACGTCCACTAGATATTTTTAAATTCTATTATTATGCAGAATACCTAGAAGACTACGAAACACAATACTCTTTCTTTATTACAGACGAATATCTAAGAGCTTTCCCTACACTTGAAGATTTCGTGGAGGCCATTGAAAGTCAAAGTGATAGCGAGCGCCGCCAGTTTATTGAAGAAAAGATACTTCATGGTGAATTCCATGAAGTTATTAATAACGAAGATGGTTATGCCAGCATTTCAATCCTTTTAGAACCAGGATTAAGCTTTGGATTAACCTTAAATGAAAAAGGTATTTGGAAAGTGAATTGGTTACCTTTTCAATAGAGTAAAAAAGATGGGGTTCAAATAAAATGAACCACCATCTTTTTTGTAGTCTTTGATAATCCCCTTCACCAAGGAAATTTAGTACAAGTTGACCTCTAACCCTGCTAAAGATTTAAGGAGCTACTATCTCCACTTTAATTCGATCTGGGTCCTCAAAGAAAACAGCGTAGTAATCTTTACCACCAGCATAAGGATGTTTATCATCATAAAGGATTTTCTCACCCATTCCTCTAAGTTTCTTGGTAATCAGGTCCACATGCTCTTTTGATTTTCCATGAAACGCCAAATGATTTAAACCAACGCGACAACGATGATACTCAACATCCAAAAAACGTTCCTCAGTTTGAACAAAGACAATATAGGTGCCTTCATACTTCCAACTTTGTCCCTTCTCCCACTGTTGATAAACCTCATAACCTAGTTCTTCTAATAACCAACCCCAAAACCTTAGAGATTTGGGTAAATTTGAAACATAAATTTCAACATGATGAAGCATAGGTAACCTCCATTGTCCGTTTTCCTACAGTAACTTTTTTCAACTCATTCCCTTGAAAAAACAGACCTACTAGAGGTCTGCATTTATTAATTACTTATTCACCTAAATCAACATTATGGTACACTTGTTGAACATCCTCTAAATCCTCTAATGTATCAATGATCTTTTCAAACTTCACTTGTGCATCTTCAGGAAGTGTTACATCATTTTGCGCGATCATCGTAAGTTCTGCGACTGTAAATTCAGTAACTCCAGCCTCTTTAAATGCTTCCTGAACTGCATGAAATTGATCAGGCTCTGCATATACAATGACAGAATCTTCTTCTTCTAAAATATCACGAACATCTAAGTCTGCTTCCATTAAAAGCTCAAGCACCTCTTCTGAATTCTTACCTTCAATACCGAAAACCGCAGTAGCATCAAACATATAAGAAACAGAGCCATTTACACCCATATTCCCACCATTTTTACTAAAAGCAGCTCGTACTTCTGCAGCAGTACGATTAACGTTGTTTGTTAACGTGTCAACAATAATCATTGATCCGTTTGGTCCAAAACCTTCGTAACGTAATTCAGTATAAGTTTCATCTGAACTTCCTTTTGCCTTTTCTATCGCACGATCAATGATGTTTCTAGGTACACTATACGTCTTTGCACGTTCAAGAACAACCTTTAGAGCTTGGTTTGACTCTGGATTAGGTTCACCTTGCTTAGCAGCCACATAGATTAAGCGTCCAAACTTGGCGTATATACGAGAAGTGTTTGCATCTTTTGACGCTTTTTTTTCTTTAATATTGTTCCATTTACGACCCATTATGTCTCACTCTCTTTCAATTCAAATCAAGTATGGTTTAAGCAACTACTCATTGTAGTTACGGCATTTACTAAATTATTATACATCAAGTATAACCCGTTTTACGAGATTAATAATAAAAAACGTAGTAACTACTTAGGAGCCTAAGCCTTAAAGCTGATACATGGCAAGTTGTTCCCCCCAGGGAGCTAACTCAGTTTCAATAAACCCTGCTTTTTGATAAGCCTTTTTTGCTAATAAATTATTCGGATGGTACCCAATCATTATGAACGGAATGTTATCTATATTCTGTTTATGTATTTCCTCGATAATGAGTTGAATGGCTTGTCTCCCAATACCTTTCCCTTGATACTTCTGATCTATCATTAATCGATAAATCCAAAAATTATTATCATCAGGATCAATACCAAACATCGTGAAGCCTACCATCGTATCGGCTAGATAAACCGCCATAACCTGAAAAGTCTCTAAAAATTGAACTTCAGCAATAGAATACAGATTAGATGCAATATAAGATTTTTGCTCTTCTGCTACTGATAGCTGAATGGCGTCTTCCCAATTACTCCTGTCGATTACTACTAATGATATACCCATAAAAATTCCTCAACTTTCCATAATAGATCTTTCTTTTAAAATTATAGTGGCCTATGAAGAAAAAAGCTTTAGTTATTTCTCTTTATAAATTTATTTTTTTATACCTTAAAAGTAGTTATGGGACAAGCACTTACACTCATAAAGGTTAAGTAAGACTACTTTATCTCTTTGCAGTGGAAGGGGAATTTGTTTGAAATACTTAATACCTCTTATTCTATTAATGATCCATTTTTCGCTCATTACTTTTCAAGCATTGGATACATATGCTAGGGAACATAATGAAAAGAAAGAATATGTATTCGATAGAAATCCAGTTCAATTTAGTGAAACAATTGGCACGAAATACATGTTTAAAAAGGAGATTTCTTCTGAGAAGAGTATCCGCTTTGTTACAAAAGAAATTGAAGGCATCGTCATAAATGAGCCTCCAGTAGTGAAACGATCCTTTTTCGCTGGGCCTACTTACTTTGGTAATGTAAGTGATGAGAAGATTGCTTTCCTTACATTTGATGACGGACCCTCAAAAAATACAGAAATAATTCTAGACTTATTGAAAATTGAAGGAATTAAGGCTACTTTTTTTGTTAATGGCAAACGTGGCGATTATGAAAAGTCTCTATATAAAAGAATTGTAGACGAAGGTCATGCTATTGGGAATCACACCTATTCACATGATTACAGTATCATCTACAAATCAAAAGAAGCCTTTTTAGAAGACTTCAGAAAACTAGAAAGTCTCTTGATTGAGACCATTGGTTTTGCACCAAAATTAATGAGATTTCCAGGTGGATCTAACAACTCAATTAGTCAACGCTATGGTGGAAAAGATATTATGAACGAAATTGTAGGAATGATGACAGAATTAGGTTATCTTCATACGGACTGGAATGTCGATTCTCAAGATTCACTTTCTAATAATAGGTCAAAAAAGGAAATTATTGAACAAGTGGTAGATAGTACAAACGGAAAAAATGAATTGGTGATTTTATTCCATGATAGCAAACCAAAAACTACCACGCCAGAAGCATTAGTAGAGATTATCGAGGACCTAAGAAATCAAAATTTTCGCTTTGAAATTATGGATGAAAACTCTTTTTTTACACAGTTCCTTTCAGCAAAAAAGTAATAAAGGATAAGAATTGTTCCTCTTATCCTCTTACTCTTATTCTTCTGTAGTTGCCGCTATTTGCTCGTTAACAATAGAAACGCGAGGAAGAGAAATTTCAAAGTTGGTTCCTACGTTTATTTTACTATGTATTTGGATTTTCCCGTTCATAAGTTCAATAATCTTGATAGCCGCCATCATACCAAGACCTGTCCCATCTCTTCCCTTTGTAGTGAAATAAGGCTCACCAAGTCTTGATAATTGCTCTTCAGTCATACCTGTTCCGCTATCAACAATCTCAATTAGTAGTTGATCATGCTTTTCTTCTGTACGAACATGTAGGACTCCGCTATTAGGCATTGCTTCTATACAATTCTTAGTAATATTTAATAAACACTGTTGAAGAAGTTGAGATTCTCCTTTCACATAGGATTGGTGAATATTGGTTGCAATTTCCACACAATTCATATTAGCTAACGGTTTAATAATTTCAATGGCTCGTTCAAGCTCTTGTTTAATATTAAGAATTTCAACATTTTCTGGTGAGGGCTTAGCAAATGTTAAGTAATTTCTAATAATATCATTTGCTCTATCAATTTCATCAATTGAGATCTTCAGAAATTCTTTTCTTTTTTCAATAGGTAAGTCTGTCTCTTGCATCATTTGAAGAAATCCTCTAACTACTGCAAGGGGATTTCTTACTTCGTGGGATATTGAGGAAGCTAAATGACTCACTACCTCCATTTTTTCGGCTTTGATAATTCTTTTGTTAATAAAGGTAGTTTCTCGTGCCACTTCCATTATGTAAATTAAGCTTACAATTGAACACAACTGTAAAATAAAATGTGCCACATCTGCAGAGTTGATCACTGGTAGATTAAATAAAAACATTGTATTTAGGATTACTACACTACTGGTAATGATGGAAAAACAAGCTCCCATCGTAACCTTTTTCTTTTTTGAGGCGAAGAAGAATTTTTGTCTAAATAGGACGGTTAAAAACAATATCGTAGTTGAAACAATGAGCGTTGAGTATACACCTAGACCACCAAAAATACCCCGGTAACCAACAGTAATGACCCATAAAATAACACTTGCAGGCAACCCACCATATAAACTGCCAATGATTTGCGCAACAAAACGTAAATCGTAAAAGAAACCATCGCTATAATCGATGGGGAACGTAATACATGTCATAATTGCTAAACTAGAAGATACGATAAAGATTTTCTTTTTATAATGACGAGTAGCTGACTTTCTGTTTCTCAACATTACTAATGGAACAAATAATAGAAAAAAAACTAAAACTAGCACATTTAATAGCAATCCTTCAACATCATACATGTTTATCTCACCCCTTACCAACCCGATGTTAGTCTTGCTCTTTTAGAATAGTCCAAATAGTATAAAAATGGAAGAGTCTTTCGGTCATTTTTCCATAGATTTGTACATAATTTTTCTCATGACAGACCAGTTTCCGTTTAGCTATTTTAGAATATTCGGATAAAAAGTATTATTTAAAAAGACATTGACTTTTACCTGTTTCAGGAGTAAATTTACATTGCAAAATCAAAAAAGCTAAGTTACTTATTGAGCGGGGAAACATTTTTTCCAACTCGCACATAGGGCAAAGGTTACTCTTTAGTCCCTAATCCGGAAGCTATCTCGTAAGCATTTAAAAGAGTAAGATCTAAGAGATAGGTAATGATCATTCTTTGTAATGATCTTTTTTATTGGCTGTTTTCGCAAAGTTTGTTGCTTTCGTAAAAATCCCAAAAGCCGGATTTTTACACAAAATACTAAGAATTCACAACTAATTTAGTAAGTATTGCTCTTTTCTTACAAAATTTATTGGCTGATATCCTCATCTAGGGTATTTTTCCCGATTATTTTAGGGTAAAATGCAACAATGTTTACGAAAAGAGCCTTTTTATTTGATAATTAATTAAAGGGGTCTTACAACATGAAAAAGCAATTTGCCGTTATCGGCTTAGGTCGTTTCGGCGGCAGCGTTTGCAGAGAGCTATATCAAATGGGGCATGAGGTTTTAGCAATAGATACGAACGAAGATAGAGTTAACAACTTTTCCCGGTATTCCACGCATGCAGTTGTTGCTAATGCCACTGACGAAAACGCGTTACAATCACTAGGAATACGTAACTTTGAGCATGTCATTGTCGCTATCGGTGATAATATCCAAGCGAGTATCCTTTGTACACTTTTACTTAAAGAACTAAATGTAAAACAAGTTTGGGTGAAAGCTCAAAACCAATACCACCACAAGGTTGTCGAAAAAATTGGTGCTGATCGCATTATTCATCCAGAACATGATATGGGAGTTCGAATTGCCCATTATTTAGTCTCGGAAAAAATCATTGATTATATTGAATTATCTCCAGAATTCAGTATTGTAGAACTCATCGCAAGCCGAAAAGTATCCTACCAAACGATTGCAAAGTTAGATATTCGTGCAAAATATGGATGTACAATTCTCGGTATTAAACGCGGAGAAGAAGTTATCATCTCACCACCACCTACTCACGAAATTTTTGAAAATGATATTTTAATAGTTATCGGTCATAATAATGACCTAAAAAGATTTGAAGATGAGGGACTATAGACAATAAAAAGATAGATAAAGGCTATTAGCAATTGTCTATCTTTTTTAGTCTCAGTACATGTATAAAATTGGTGTTATTTAACAAAACTTATTTTAGTGATATAAGACCTCATTGCAATAATGATGTTAGAAGTATATGATTTTCTACATACGATTTAGTTTTTTACATAAATGAAAGGGATTGATTTGAATGGAATGGAATACAGAAGCAAAAGAATTGTTGGAGGAGCTATTAAAACCTATTCCCATTTTTGCTCGACCTATGGCACGAAAAGGAATCGAAAAGAAGATTATTGCCGTAGCTGAAGGTGACACCATCACAAAAGATGATGTTATTAAAGGGTATATTACTGCTTCACCAGGAGCAATGCAGGATCGCGCAGTTAAGCTACTGAAAGCCAAAAAAATTGACTTAACGCCTTACGAAGAATTACTAGCAGAAACAAAATAAGGACAAGCCCTTCCAATCGGACAGAGGTTCCGTTATTTTTTCAAAAAAGGCTCTTTTTTGAATTTGGAGGACATACCTTCCCTATTTAAGTAAAATCGTGAAAAAACAGCGATTTTTAGCAGAATAGCGGAACGTGTGTCCTCTTATTTTTGAAAAGTGCGTTTTTTGCCAAAATAACGGAACGTACGTCCGCAAGAATGAAGTCCATGTCCAGAAAACAAATTTTCTACCAATAAGCCTGCATTTTATCGCCACATAATCGTTGAATTTCTACCTCCCCTTCCCTTACTAAGAAAACGTCGGGATTGCTTAAAGCTTTCCATTCATCAAAGCCAAAAGTTTCATCAATATGATGTAAAAACAAGCTTAATAGATTTCCATGTGTAACAATAATGGTGTTTTCCTCTTCACTAAGAAAAATATCTTCAACAACACTTACTATACGTTTAATCGCATCACGGCTAGACTCTCCACCTGGAAATGTAAGATCTAGATCGCTAAAAGTTTCCATTAGCTTACTCTGCCAGTCCACCAAATTCTCTGAACTTAAAATTCTCTCAGCTAATCTATCGTCCATTTCAATCTGAATGTCACGTATTGCTGCCAATGGTTGAATCGTTTGTAGAGCTCTTTGAAACGGACTTGAAATGATACGATCTACCCGCATATCCTTAAAAAACTGAGCCAGTTCCTCTGCTTGAATTTCACCTTCTTTCGTGAGTTTTGCTTCGGAAGCCTGCCCCTCTGCTGCACAATGTCTTATTAAGTAAATCTTTTTCCCCATAGCTTTTCACCCTTTACTCTTTACTTCCCACTGCTCAAAGCGATGGACATCCATACCTAATTTTCTAGTTTCAAACCATTCAATTGCTTTTAGTACTAACGGTGAAGCATTCTCAGCTGTTATCTCATCAATCGGAAACCAGAGGGCTCCATTTGAATCTTGTCCCTCAAATTGTTCAGGGTCATTAAATCCACCACGGGTTAATTGGACTAAATAAAAAACAGCGATATGGTGAACGTGGGTAATCTTTCGCCATTTCCAAGGTAAAATAAAGTCTGCAACACCTAGATTTTTTTTCACCTTAACATAAAATCCAGTTTCCTCAAAGAACTCACGGTGCATTCCTTCAAGTAAACTCTCTCCATCCTCTAATTTGCCACCAGGTAGGTCATAACGGTTAATATATGGTCCAATGTTCTTTTTAATCACCAACAGCTTTCGATTTTGAAGGCATATTCCATACACTCCGAATGCTCGATGATAGCTCTCAACTGTCATAAAATCGCCTCCTTTAGTTAGTTCAATCATATCAACATTTTCCAAAATATGTACAGTAAATTACATTAGGTATTTTCTATTAAAAAATATTTTTCTTGCCTTGTAACAAATCTCATGCCGAAGCGACTAACTCTTTGAAATTAACTTTTTATATCATCACTCAAAAGGGAGCATGTACTATGAAAAAACAAATCGTAAAACAAGTAATGATCGTTGCGTCTGTTTTCACAATCGGTTTTACTTCTTTCACTTCTACGTATGCAACAACTCTAACTAATCCAAATGAAACTAAACCTGAGTATCTCATTCAAGTAGAGGAGAAGGTAACTGGCACTGTTGAATTTATTTATGGAAAAGAATTGCAACTCTTAGATACGAATGGAAAACGATATCATGTTATTTTAAGCCATTATACAAAACAAGAAATTGAGGCAATGAATATTAAAGAAGGTTCATCAATTACGATTGAAGGAACGTTTATCTCTTTTGAGGACCTACAAGATTTTTCTTATTATAAAATTCATTTGCCTGAGGAATTAACAAATGACGATTTCAAAAAAGTCGAAACTTTATATAATCTAACTATAGAGCTTGACAAGCAAAAAAAATGGGATGAGTCCATGTATGTCTGGGAAAGTATTCATCAAATTCTTGAGCCTTATTATATTGCTGCCTGGGTTCCAGAAACTTTCGTTGACTACTTTAGCCACTATGGATTAAAGGTAGATGAAAACGATTTAACGAGACTTGAGGCTATTTATAATGAGCATGTTTCTCTTCGAAAAAGTGGCCAGGTAGCTTTGTCGGATGAAAAAATGGTCGAGTTCCACAACATTTTAAATAAGTACTACGGAGATACAACTTATACTACACCTAGTTTTCTAGAATATATGCAAGGAATCGAGTTTGAAATTGAGTCACAGGACCTTTTACGCTTAGAGACATTTTACAATGAAGCAAATTCAGCCGAAGCAAATGGTGAATGGGAACTAGCAAGTGAAAAGTGGGTTAATTTTCATGAAGTCCTAAAACCATATTACTTAGCAAACTTTCAAGCACCTAGTTTTGAGGAGTTTTTAAGTTTTCAAGAATTTACCTTAACCGAAGAAGATAAGCTAGCCATTAAACCATTATATGAGCAAGTAGTAGAGTTTGATAAAAAGGGTGATTGGGAGTCTTCAGTGACGATTTGGGACCAAATTCATCTAGGATTACAACCATACTACGAAGCTATGCGCCCTATCTATATGAACGCATCACAAATACTAATTGATGGAAAATCCTACTAATAGATTGAGGGTTGTTGTTCGTTTGAACAATAACCTTTTTCATGTTTTTACAATTCGTTCATAACTTGGCAACAACTTGGTAGTACAATAGATATATAAACTGAATTTCAGGGGAGAACGTATGATTACAAAGAAAATTGTTGTTATTGAAGATGAAGAGTCTATTTCAGATATCATTAGCTATTCGTTACGAAAAGAAGGGTATTTTGTGCAGTGTGCTTTCTCTGGTAAAGAAGCATTTGCTTTAATTGAAAACTCACAACCGGACTTGCTAATACTAGATGTGATGCTTCCGGATATGAGCGGTTTTGATATCTGTAAAGCCGTTGTTCAACAACACCAACATATTCCGATTATTATGCTGACTGCTAGAAATGATATTGTTGATAAAATTTTAGGACTTGAGCTTGGGGCAGATGATTATATGACAAAACCTTTCGATATTCGAGAACTTCTTACTAGAGTGAAAGTTGCTCTCCGCCGAACTGAAGGGTTAGTATCAAAAGAACACTATCTAACAATTAACCAGTTCATTAAGGTTGAACCAAAGTCAAGAACTGTGTTAAAGGCAGATCAAGAAGTAAAAATAAAGCCAAAAGAGTACGAGCTTCTTCTTTTACTTGCTGAACATAAAAACCGCGTGTTTTCGAGGCAAGAAATACTAGATTATGTTTGGGACATGGACTACGAAGGTGATCTTAGAACAGTCGACGTTCATGTTCAACGTTTGCGTAAAAAATTAGACATTGACTCGCACCCTTCTATTATTGAAACTGTATTCGGAATAGGGTATAAAATGAAAGGCGAAAAACGATGAAGCTGAAATTATCCATCCGAAAAAAATTTTTATATGGATTTCTATTGATCTTTACTATTGCCTTACTTCTATTAAATGCGGTCATTAGTAACATGCTCTACAAAAATAGTGAGACGATTATAAAGAATGACATGGTAAGCTTTCAGAAGTATTCAAGAGAATATGTAAAACAGTATTTACTTTTAAAAAATCTAACAGAAAATAGTGTTTTTCAGAAAGATGGTGAGCGGTTAGTACAAGAATTAAGTTCTAATCTAATAGGCAACATCTCCCTCTATAACGAAGAAGGCTTATTTTTGTACGAAGCCGTTGGCGATCGAAATGAGTACATCATTACTAATACCAACCCGAGTAAAATTATCGAGAATAGTTCCAATGAGGACGTAAATCTCGCGTTGCAAAACAAAGCTGCTTTTACAATTAATCTCATCGACAAACGAACTTGGGTAAACTTTTCTTTTCCAGTCTTTATTAATGGTAAGTCGCTTGGAATTATCCGGCTGTCTAAAGACTATTCAGCCCTTTTTGAAGCCAACCAGAGAGTGTTAACAAGCTTGACCGTATTCACATTATTTTTATTTATAGCGATCTTTGTTTTTTCATACATACTCTCTAATAAAATCGTTCGACCGCTTTCCGATGTGCAAAAGGCATTTACAGACGTAGCTAATGGGAATTATGAAACAAAGCTTGTGGTAGAAACAGGCGACGAAATTGAGGAACTAACAAATTGCTTCCACGAAATGAAGACACAAATTAAAGAGAATATCACAACGATTGAGACTGAAAAGTTAAAGGTTATTCAATTAGAGAAAAGTCGGCGTGAATTCTTTAATAATGTTACTCATGAATTAAAAACACCACTGACAACGATTTCTGGCTATGCTCAGATCCTATCCGATAAAGACTTTAATGACCCACAGTTTCTAGCTAAAGCCGCAGGAAGAATTAAAACGGAGAGTGATCGCCTACATCAAATGGTTATTGAAGTGATTGAACTATCAAAGCGTGATCACCAAGAGATAAAAAAAGTAGATTTAACCCACATTATTAAACAATCGGTTGAGGATCTGCAGGTAAAGGCTACAAAATATGAAATGAAAATCACTTCTAACGTAGAGACACATCTACTAGTAGCTGGAAGGGAAAATAAATTACGTGAGTTGCTCCTTAATTTGTTAGATAATGCGATCAAGTATGGAGATAAACACTCTGTCATTCACATAGTCGGCATAGGAAATTCTGAAGAAATTGTGTTACACATCACAAATCACTGCCAGTATCTCTCTAAGCAAGTCTTAGAAAAAGTGTTTGAACCATTTTATCAGGGCAGTAAAACGAATAGAGTCGAAAAAGGCAGCAGCGGACTTGGACTTTTTATCTGCAAACAGATTGTCGAAAATCACTCTGGAACAATCACAGTTCAAGGAGAAAATAATCTAGTCACTTTTTCTGTCAAACTTCCGATTTGGCAACAACTTGGCAATATCTACGAATAACTTGGCAATATGAATTGGTTAAACTCAAGTTGTAAATCAAATTTAGGAGGTATGAGTATGAAGATAGTAACAGGTATTTTAGGAATAACAATTGCACTATCAACATTGTCAGGGTGTCAGCTAATGGACAGAGTAAACAGTGAAGGGAAAACAGTCATAGTTTACGACAACGTTGCTTCACAGAGTACGATGGCAGATGCAGAAGTTGCAGTCTCTCAAGCTGTGCAGGTTGCATTAAGGGAAAAGGTAACATACGGTGAGTTACTAAAAATCACCAAAGATGAGCTACTAATTACAAAAGAAAATTGGTTATACCAATCCAACCTTAGCAATGAAAAAACGAGTAAAATAACAGATTTACAGGCAAAGCAACTTTCCAAAGATGGAACGAAAGTATTAAGTGTTATGAATAACGAGGCAATTGTTTACAATTTCAAGACGGAAGAATCTGTAAGAATAGCAACTAGTACTAACGCTGTAGGAGATATTACTTTTGCCGATCCCAGTGGAAAATACATTACTTATTATGATTTCAACACTTCTCATTATGTTTTTGTAGATACTGAGACACAAGAAAAAACAACTCTAAATTACAAGGAATTATTTAATCTGGAAAATAGTTCGTTCGGTTCGCCAAAAATGTATGATGGGGCTCTTTACTTTTCCTTTTACAATCAAAAGGAAGGTAATGCTATCTATCGATTGTCGCTAGATAGTAAAAAAGATTTGGTCCTTAGTTTTCCACATGAGCAAGATAGCATTTGGCAGTTCGAGTTATTAAACGAAGATATACTCATTTTTAACGGGGTTTATAATAATGAACCTGGAATATTCCTATACGATATCGCTAACGAAGAAGTAAATAAAGTGGTTTCTGGTGGTAGGGATTCTGAAGGTACTTGGACGCCTTCTTACAGTGTATCTCCTGATGGTACTAAGTTGCTATTTGATACGATTGTTTATGAAAACGATGAGCACTTAAACAATGTCTATATTGCAACGCTTGAAGGAAATCAACTGTTAAGAAGCATACGTATAATGGAAAAGGTTGAAACGCCAGCAGTTATCCAAGTCTTAGCTCACTGGGATGAGGACTCTAATGCATTCTATATCCCAATGTCAACGAACAATCAACCAGGGTATTCCGATAAGGAAATTGATTTTATCTCAATTTATGAAATTGATAAGATAAAGGTAGAATAATAGTAAGAAATAAAGCCCCCGATTATGAAGTGACCCCTAAAAGTTAGACACGGTTATTTTGTCAGGCAGCTTGCTCAAAATGAGTTCGGTATTGTACCGGACTCATTTTTAATTTTGCCTTCATCCGTTTCGTATTATAGTATTTCATATACTTTTCCAGTTCTTGCATAAAATGCTCTATACTTTCAAATTCCTTATAATAAAGGAATTCTGATTTCATAATCCCAAAGAAATTTTCCATCACCGAATTATCGTAACAGTTTCCTTTACGAGACATACTTTGAATGATTCCTCTTTCTTGGAGGGCATGACAATACTGTTTCATCTGATAATGCCAACCTTGGTCTGAATGCATTAGTAGTTCATGCTCTTCTGGTAACCTCTCTAGAGCTTTCTCTAACATCTTTGAAACAAGTGAATATGTTGGTCTTGAGCCGATTGTATACGTAATAATTTCTCCATTAAATAAATCTAATACAGGTGATAAATAGAGTTTCTCACCAAATAATTTAAACTCTGTAATATCCGTTACCCACTTCTGATTTGGGGCATCCGCTGTAAATTGGCGATCTAAATGATTCGGCGCGATTTTTCCTACAGTACCTTTGTAAGATTTATATTTTTTCATGCGTACCAGACATTTTAGACCAAGCTCTTTCATGATACGTTGAACCTTTTTGTGATTCACTTTTTGCCCACGAATTGTTAGCTCATCACGAATACGACGGTAACCGTAACGACCTTCATGTTCTTCATAAATGGCCTTAATTTCAGCTTTTAAATCACTGTCTGAATCTGGACGTTTCATTCTCTTCACTAAATCATAGTATGTACTACGTGGAATATCAGCGAGCTTCACGAGTGCCTTCACCGGGTATTTATGCCTTAATTCATAGACTACTTGTGCTTTGTCTTGTTTGGTGATTTTTTTTGAACTAAGGCATTCAACTTTTTTAAATACTCATTTTCCATTTCTAATTGTCTTATACGCGCTTCATATGCCTCGACTGATCCTTTGGCTGGTGCCTCTTTTGGTTGGTTAGTAGATTTATTTTTCATGGATAGACGTCCCTTTTGTTTCGGTTCAAGGGCTTCTACACCACCAACCTCCATCTTTTTCTGCCAATCATACACCATTGTATAACTAGAGAGTTTAAAAAGGGCTGCGGTATCCATTAATGACGCACCAGTTTGAACCATGTAGTTTAGTACATCTAGTTTAAATCCAACAGAACAGTTTGTATAGGTGTTTTTAAGTCCTTCTTCTCCATGTAATTCATATAACTTCAACCAATATTGGAATTGTGCTCTTGTAACACCTAGCTGCTTTGCATATTCTTTTTGAGAAGTTATTTTCGAGTTATAGCCTTCAATGATCATTAATTTCGTATCACTTGTAAATTTAGTCATAAATAAAACTGCACCCCAATCGTTAGTTGTGTCTAACAATTGGGGTGCAGTTCATTATGGGGGCTTTTCTGTTAATTATTTGTTGCAGCAACTTCATTTAATGCTACTTCTTGTAGGGGTAAGGTAATCTGAAAGGTTGTCCCTTTATTTACTGTACTCTTCACATTCAAACGCCCATCCATCATTTTAATTATTTGGATAGCTGTCATCATGCCAAGACCAGTTCCTTCTCTCCCTTTTGTAGTGAAATAAGGCTCTCCTAAACGAGAGAGTTGATCCTTTGTCATTCCTTGCCCGTTGTCTGTAATGGTAATCATAATTTCTTGGCTAAGTTTTGACGTACTAATCTGAAGTTGCCCCCCCTCGGGCATTGCTTCAAGACAGTTCTTTACAATATTTAGCAAACATTGTTGAAGTAATTGCGCTTCCCCTATTATGTAATAAGACTGTTCTAAATTAGCATCTATTTCTACGCAATTCATATTTGCTAATGGGGTAATAATGTTTAAAGCTCGCTCTAGTTCCTGTTTAATATCTATTATTTCAATATTTTCAGGTGACGGTTTAGCAAAAGTTAGATAGTTTCGAATAATATCATTTGCTCGATCAATTTCAGCAATCGAAATATCGAGAAACTCTTTATTTTTTTGTGCTGACAAATCCATTTGCTCCATCATTTGTAGAAAACCTCTTACTACGGCTAAAGGATTGCGAATTTCATGGGATATTGACGAGGCTAGATGACTTACAATTTCCATCTTCTCAGCCTTAATTAATTTACTGTTAAAAAAAATCGTTTCTTTAATTACTTCTAGGATATAAATAATTAAACACGAGGTAAATGGAGTTAAAAATAAATAGAGTAAAATAAGTGAGAAATTTATTGAAATACCAGCTATTATATTGAGCACTATTAAAACGAAAACTCCTACAGAAAATGAAAAGCAACTTCCAATCATCAATTTCTTCTTTAATGAAGATTTTACAAACGGCTTGGTTACTAAAAACAAGTAAAACAATACGATTACACCAATAATAATTGTAGAATAAATTCCTCCACCACCAAGAAAGAACCGGTAAACGATCGTAATTGAAACTAAGAATACACTTGCTGGTAGTCCTCCATATAAACCGACCACAATCACAGGGATCCATCTTAAATCAAAAATAAAACCATCAAGAATATGAACAGGAAAAGACATACAGCTAACAATTGCTATACTAGCTGAAATTGTTAATACCCATTTCTTCTGTGTAAATGAAAATGATTTCGAGTATCTTTCTAAAAATAACGGTACAAACAATAGAAATATAATGATAAAGAGGATATTTAATAAAAGTGTTTCTATACTGTTCACTCAATGTGCACCTCTCAATTACTCTATGACTAGCTAAATTCATCATATAATAAATTCTACAATTTTCCACTAAAAATTTATGGAACTGCTTCATATGGCAGACATAATGAATTATTAAGTATCCTATCAAAAAACAATAGCCCCATCCAAAGTAGTGGAAAGGGCTATTAATCTATATTCTCCAATTTTTTATTTTGATATTACTGCTTCATACTCCGTACGTAATTCTTTTGAACGACTAGCCGCTCCTTTAACTGCTGCTTCAATTGCTGTGCATCCACCTGCTGCTTCCAATGCCTTTAAGCCAGCTTCAGTCGTTCCATTTGGTGAAGTAATATTTTTACGTAACGTTGCGGGTTCTGTGCTCGTTTCCTCTAGCATTTTCGCAGCACCTACTATCGTTTGGACAGCTATTTCTTTAGCCAATGGGGGCTTTAGACCGCCATCACAAGCAGCTTTTTGGAGATGCTCGATAAGTTTATAAAAATAGGCAGGGCCACTACCAGCAACACCTGTAAAAACATCCATTTGTTCTTCTTCAATAACAAACACTTGACCAATAGCTGTTAGTAAGTCTTTTGCCATTAGCATCTGAGGCATCGAGGTATACTTCCCTCCAGCGATAGCAGTAGCAGATTCGCCAATCATACTTGAGGTGTTTGGCATGACACGTATAACTGGTATAGCTGCCATTAGTTCTTCTTCTATAAAGGAAGAGGTTATACCAGCTAAAACGGACATAATAACATGTTTTTCTGTTATTACCCCTCGTAATTTATTCGTAATAGTTGTTATATCCTTTGGCTTAATAGCCAATATAACAATTGTTGCTTCTTTTATTGCAAATTCAAGGTTATTTGTTTCGTTAATTCCGTATGTTTCCTTCAATTCGCTTCTACGTTCAACATTTGTTTTATTTGTCACGATAATTTGCTGTGGAGCTACAATTTCATTTTTTAGTAGGCCTGCAATCATTGCCTCAGCCATTGATCCTGCCCCTATAAAAGTGATCGTTTCATTTGTAAACATCAAATTGCCTCCTATCTTTTTCCATGCCTTTTTATGCTAACATGGCACTCAATCATATACAACCGGTCGAAGGAAAGTCATATGTATCTGCTCGAGATAGTGAATGAAAGCGTAACCATATCTAGCTAAACAGAAAAAAAGAGCTGATATGTCCAGATATCAACTCTTACAACTGTATATGCTATTTTATTTCTCGCAAGACTTCTTGTACTACTTCTAAATTCTTATTCCATTTTAAGGCGCGATATTTAGCATCATGATAAAAAATATACCAAGCCTCTCTATCTAGTCCAACTTTTGCCCATTTTTCCTTAGCTGCAATTGAAGAAATTGGATAATCATCATAAGCTAATACCCAAAGCGGGTTTTGATGAGCGTGAGTAGGCATTAAATCCGCCATATGAATAAATAACTCACCATTACTCTCAATTGTAACAATACTGTGCCCATCACTGTGACCGCCTGTATGATGCATACGGATACCTGGAAGTATTTCTATTTGTTCTGTAAAAGTCAATATCTGTTGCTCAATTGGCTTCCAGTTTTGTTCCCAATAGGTATTCCGTGAACGAATATTTGGGTTTTTGCATTCATTCCATTCCACTTCACTTGTATAAATTGTGGCATTTTCAAAAGTAGGGACTAGTTCTTCACCTTTCCATTTTGCGATCCCGCTAGCATGGTCAAAATGCATATGTGTCATTAAGACATAATCAATGTCCTTTGTTGATAGACCTAACTCTACTAGATTCTCTTGAATAAACGATTCTTCTGTAATTCCGTAATTCCGTTTTTGTTTATCTGAAAACTTCCCATTTCCAATGCCCGTTTCAATTAAGATGTTTTTTCCAGCAAACTGTATTAGAATTGGGTCAGTTCGTAATTCAATTTGATTTAACTCATTATGAGGATATTTTTTAGACCACAAAGGTTTAGGTACAACCCCAAACATAGCCCCTCCATCCATATGAGTAACACCACCATTTAACCACGTAAAAGTTACTTCGCCTACTTTTAATTGTTCCACAAATTATTCCCCCTTTAATTCAAGTACCGTTACCTGAATTGCGCTTCACATCGATAAATTCTCATTCCTTTTCTTGAAAACTTTTCTTCATACTCTGTCATGACATTTCCTTCTATATCACTATTATGAAGATCTAAACTAACATTGTTTAAAATCATACCGTATTTTGAAAAACTGTGTAGCGAGTATTCAAAGAGTGCTTGGTTATCAGTCTTAAAATGAATTTCGCCATTTTTCTTCATAATCTGCTCGTACATGCGTAAAAAACCCTCGTGAGTTAAACGTCGCTTTTCATGGCGATTTTTTGGCCAAGGATCAGTAAAGTTAATATACACTCGGTCAACTTCGTCCTCGGCAAAGTAGCTGGTGATATTCGTAACATCTTCATTTAAAAGCTTAAAATTTGGTACTCCAACTTCTTGAATACGTTCTAGAGCTGTAATAATGACACTATCATATTTCTCAACACCAACGTAGTTAATATCTTTATGAAGTTGAGACATACCGGTCAAAAATTGTCCTTTACCAGTACCTACTTCTATATGAATAGGATTGCGATTACCAAAGACTTCGTCATGCCATTTTCCCTTCATTGTATCTGCATGTTGAATAACAATTGTAGGGTGCTGCAACAACTCATCTGTTGCACCTGGTTTATTTCTTAATCTCATGTCTTTTCATCCTCACTTAAAAAAGTAAATTCAATCTCATTTTATAAGGCTGTTTTCGCAAAATTTGTTGCTTTTGTAAAAATCCCAAAAGCCGGATTTTTACACAAATTACTAAGAATTCACCACTAATTTAGTAAGTAATGCTCTTTTCTTACATAATTTATTGGCTGATATCTTCATCTAGGGTATTTTTCCGATAATTTTAGGATAGAAAAGCCACAATGTATACGAAAAGAGCCTTTTATAAAAATCCTGCAAAATGAAAATATAGAGCTTTTGTTTAATTAAAAACTACTACATCCCATTTCAAAGCAATTGTAGGATCATGATCAACAGCAGCTGTTATATAAAGCATTTCAGCAATCTCCCAAACAATCACCTCTTTATAGTCCTCTTCAGGATCACTACCTACATAAGAGGATTGAATTTTTTGGTATAACGGGCTAGATTGATCACGCCTTACTTCTTTTATTGTTATGTCTTGCCACGGATGTTTTTTTACTTGAGCCATTGTGTATTCAAACATCTTTATTTCTTCTAACAACTCTTCCTTTTTCATCAACACATTTGGTAATAATGATTTTGTATCTGCATAGATACCATCAATAATAATATTTGAAAAAATCATATTTCACACCCACTTCTCTTTAGTTCCAAGGGTAAGTTTATCATAAATTACAACAATCTTTAACTATCCGTTAAAAATCGATACAATAGGTTAAGATGATAAAAATAAAACTTAACGTAGGAAGCTCAATTCCATTAGTATCCGACTAGTTTAGCCATCAATTTTTAGTTAGAAGGTGAAAAGTAATGATTAACCAACCCGAACCCGTATATAGTTATACTATCCCCTATTACACTTCTTCACAAGGGGATACAGATGAGGTGTTTGTATCAGAAAAAACCTATGCAAAATATCTTGAAGCCCTAAAAAAAGAGCAGTTATTTATTATTTTTGGAGCACTACATCCGATTTCAAAAGAGTATGGCGATGTAACAACAACTTTAGTAGATAAAGAAAAAACCATCATCATTATTGGGATAACAGACTTAGAGGAATTTACTAGTGAACTTTTGGATATTGCCATTGCTCAGGAGTTAGAAAAGGTATTATTAATGGATAAAGAGCAGTTTATTCGATTCCTTTACAAAGAAGATGTAGAAGATACTATCAAAATATTTGTTGACGACATGCAACAAACATTAGAAGAAATACATATTTCAAAGCGTTTAAAAAAAGAAGGGTATCGAATTTCCGAACGAGAACATTTAGTCGCAACTGATATCTTCGAAAATGCAGTGCAATGGAGTTCTCTTCGAACAGTATCACCATATGAAAATGAACATGCTCTGTTCCTATTGACAAAGTTATACTATTTAGCACATATAGATGAAGAACTATTAAGGCAATACAAAAACCACTTTCATAAGCATTATCCGCGGCTACTCAGAGAGGCGGAAAACTTATTACATTTAACTAAAAAATTGAACATTTCAACCCAAAAAGGTCGCGAAAAAGCATTGACCAAAATTTTTACTAAATTGAATTATCTCCAACATGTGAGGAAAATGTCAATTAACGAACTTAGTCCATTTTCATTAGCTATTCGCCATTAAAGATTTTTTTTGGGAAATTTGAAACTTTTTCCAATCTCTTACGTAAGAATAAGTGGATTGGAGGTGAATATATGTCATTAAATCAAAAGTGGATTGAAAAATTAACTGCTACTCACTATCGAGCTACCCCATTTAGTAGATTATTAGGATTTATTTACGATGTTTTAACAATGTTTTTTTTATGGGTTATTGTCGGAACTATCACTACATCTTGGATGATTATTACATCGAATTCACCTAATGATGATTTTGCTTATATTAGATCCTATATTCTTGAATTTGAACCGCACTTATTTTATACAGCAATTTTGATCCAAGTTCTCGCTCTTCTTGCGTATGCTTTCATTTTACCACTAACGTTCAAAACACATCGAACAATTGGTATGATGATTGCAGGAATAAAGTTTTTAGATACAAGCGCAAAAGAAATATCAAAGTCAACATTTTTAAAAAGAGAAGCACTAAAATGGCTCTTTTTCCCTGGGTTTCTTTTAACTCTATCTAAGAATAAACAGTCACTTGCTGATAAAGTTACTAATACCTTCGTTACGTATTATTAATGGATAAAAGCAACTCTCAATACACATCCTAACATGCAGAATAGTTTTAAAAGGATGTGTAAGAATGAATTATCAAGATCAACTAACCCTATTGTCAGACATTTTAAAAAACCAACAACAAGCAGGTTTTGGAACTGAAGATGAATTTAGTCAAATGTCCCGCCTCGCATTAGCACTACAAAACCAGGAACAATTAGATCAAACGATGAAACAAACCATGGCAAGTATCTCTAGTTATTGTACAAATGGAAACTGTAACGAAAATACTTCTCAATTAGATCAATGGATCGAATCTATTGAAAATTTCAAATAAGTAAGTATTTTTGTCAATAAGACACGAAATATTATAAAGCTTCAACATTTTTAGCGTCCATGGAAATATTGCCCTGGAAATATGTCATAAAATGGTGAACAAAAAAACAGCACACTTGACATTAAGCCAGGTGATGCTGTTTCTTTTTTTTACTACGGCTACTAAACAATAGCGCAATTACTAAACAACACAGTAGAACAACAATTGCACTGGCCCAACGAGAGTATAAACTCTTCCCATTCATTGTTTCTCCTACCTGCCATTCCGTATAATGGCCAATTCCATCACTTGCATTTAGCACCTTTGCCTGTAATGGATCAAAATAAAAGTATCCTTTATCATCTAGTGCGCCTTTTTGTATTTCATTTCCTTTTTCGTCATAAACATACACAACTGTTCGTTTTGAAAAGCTACCATCCTCGTATTGTACCTTGACTGTCCCTTCTTTAACGGGTTCAATAAACATCTTATGTGCAAAGACTTGGTCTACTTGAGAAAAGAAAAATAGTACTAATAGGCATAGTCGAAAAATTGCTCTCATCCAGCTAACTCCTTGAAAAAAACTTCCTTTACTAAATAGTACGGTATTTACTGGAGACTTATGCTAGGCTTTACTTATTAGATCTCCTAAAAAATAAAACGCTCAACATGAGCGTTTTATTTTTATATGATTTATAGTTCAATAACAGTTTCAACTTCTAGTAAATCACTTAAATAAGAGATCCAGTAATTCGTCTCAGCAACAGTACTTCTTTGTTTATGCCAGAGAATTGCATATATTGTTTGTGAAATGACATACCAATGCATTCGTTTGCATAATTCGTCATTTAATAGAATTCCATAACTTTTTAACCAGCCTGCCCATTCATTACGAGGAATGTACCAGTATAAAAGTAAACCCAAATCCAAAGCAGGATCGGCCACCATTGCCCCATCCCAGTCTATAAGAAATAAGTCACCGTCTCCACTTAAAACCCAATTATTGTGGTTAATGTCACAGTGACAAACCACAAATTCTTCTGGTTGTACCTCTGCCATTTGATTTCTTAAATAAGAAATCGCATGATGGATGATTGGTTTTTCCAAAGACATCTCACTAACTCTGACAGTAAGTTCATTTACGATTAAATTTGGAGTCAAGGGTTCATTACCAATTCGTTTAAACATATCAAGAAGTTCCTTAGAACGATGAATTTTACTTAACAGTTGAGCTACTAGTTCGCCTTTCATTTCAAAGGACTTTAATTCTCTACCGTTAACCCACCTTTGAGCAGTAATAACATCTCCATTTTCTAAACGTCTTGTCCAAAGTAGTTTCGGAACTATGCCTTCTGCCGATAATACTGCTAGAAAAGGGGAGGAGTTCCGTTTTAAAAACAGCTCATCTTCACCGTGCTGGGCATAGTATGCTTCTCCTGTTGCACCTCCAGCAGGTACTACCTGCCATCCTTCGCCTAATAAATGTTCCAACTACTTCACCCTCAATTTCTGAAAATGTTACAAAAAAACTTCGTTAAACTCTTATGATACTAGTATAACGCATTTTTTGTAAAGAACATATGAAAAAAACATCTTTCCCAAAAGTATTACTATTTTTTTTAGATAATATAAAAAAAATGTAGAATATAGACTAGAGACCTATAACCTCGCTTCTATATCCTACAATATAGTAAAACTCTTATTTACGATGATAAAGTACTGTTGTAGTTAGTGATTGTATCGTAATCTTTGCTCCTTCAAAGTACCGAAATGGCGTAGGAGAGGCTGTAATTTCCTCAACAAAAACTTCCCATCTACCACTCGAAGGCAAGATTACTTCTTTGCTTTCTTTTGCACTATTATGAGCGACAACAAAGATGCCATCTTCCTTTTTTAACAGATAAGCCAGTACATAAGAAGGTGTATCAAGAATATACATATGTTTTTTTACATCTTCCCTTTTCACAAAACGAAAAACAGAGTTTTGACTTCGTAGTGCAATTAGCCCTTTGATATAATCCACATTGTCGATATTAAGCGCTTTGCGTTTCCAATCTAACCTATTAATATCATCTGGGGAATTATAGCTATTTTCTACATTTCTTTTTGTCCGAAAAAATTCTTGACCTGCATGAAGAAATGGAATACCCTGACTTAGGATTGTAATAGTTGTAGCTAAACGATGCATTAATTTTCTGGTTTGTTCATCATCATGTGGATTTGCAAGAATTAGTTTATCCCAAAGTGTGTGATTATCATGACACTCGACATAATTTACAGATTTATACGGGTCACTAAAAAGGCCAGGGACATGATAAAAATCTTTTGTACTTCCGCTGACTAGCATTTTAAAGTCTTCTTTTAATCCACCGTTACCGTTAGAGAAACCCTTTGTTTCTTGATGAAAGATACTTCCCTTTAATTTATCTCGGAACTGATCATTAAAATGACCTATTCCAGGTAAATGATCAGAATTTGCTATAATAGCTTTTTCCTCACTAGCTAACGGAGTAGCTAAATCCCATCCTTCTCCAATCACTAAAATTGTTGGATCAATTTCATCAAGGGTTTGTTTAATTTTTCTCATTGTTTCAATATCAAGAATCCCCATTAAATCAAATCTAAATCCATCAACATGAAACTCTTTGGCTAAATACGTAACTGAATCAACAATAAACCGTCTAACCATTTTGCGTTCGGAGGCCAAATCATTTCCTACACCAGTCCCATTTGCTAAACTGCCATCTAAATTGTAGCGGAAATAGTAACCCGGTACGATTTTTTCAAAGTTTGATTCTTCATGAATATAAACGTGATTATAGATTACATCTAATACAACCCTTAATCCGTTCTGATGAAACTGTTGAACGACCTCTTTGAGTTCAGTTATTCTTGCTTTTGGACAATTCGGATATAGTGAGTAACTTCCTTCTAGCGCGTTGTAATGGATGGTATCATAACCCCAATTATATTTATCAAACTGTCTTGTCTCATCTACACTGCCAAAATCTTGAACTGGTAGTAATTGAACATGAGTAACCCCCAAGTCAATTAGGTAATCGAAACCAGTAATGGTGCCACAGGGTCCTTTTGTTCCTTTTTCAATTAAACCTTTAAATTTCCCTCTGTAAGTGATTCCACTACTTTCGCAGCTCGAAAAGTCTCTTATATGCAACTCGTAGATCAGTGCATCTGTTGGATGCAAGAACTCTGGCTTGTTAAATTCGAGCCAACCATTAGGATTTGTAGAAGTTAAGTTAACGACAACTCCTTTTTCCCCGTTAACCGTTACCGCCTTAGCATAAGGATCCACCGCTTCTCTCCATACTCCATCAACTTTTACACGATACATATAGATAGTTCCATCTAAATTCTGAGGGGTAGTATGTTCCCACACACCTTTATTATTTCTACTAGGTGAAAAAATCTGTTCCCCATCTTCTTCGTAGTTGTAAAAAACAAGGACAACCTTAGTTGCCGTTGGGGCCCATAGCTTAAAAGTGGTACCTTCACTACTAGTGCTAACACCTAGCTCACCATCATAATAAAAACGATCGTCAAAAGGTATTGTTCGAACAACTTGACCAATTTTGGTTTCATATTCGAGGTGCATATTGACTATTAGCTTGTATTCTACACCTAATTCAATCTCATCTTGTAAATATATTTCATAGCGTAATCTTTCTGGCTTCTTTTCCCAGTTTGTAATATGAACTTCTTCTTGGCTAAGCATATTAATAAGTTTAAAATTGGAGAGTTCCTCTTCAACTTCTGCAAATGGAATTGTAATTAATCTCAGTTCATCAATATATGCATGTTTCGCCACAGGATTCTCTCCTTTCACTTATTTCTTCTTAATACATTTGCTAGTAAGGATTAGATAAATTAGTTAATTGACCTATATTATTTATATGAAATCCGTTAAAAACATGTTCATTTCTTTAAGACAATAGAATAAACTTTTCATGAGGATAGATTGACGGGGAAAGTCGACGTACTTCATGTTAAATTCTATCGTTTCTGAAATTGTACTTTGCTTTATATACACTACGCCAAGCTATCCTACCCAATGCTTCCAGAAATTATACGCTGATATTCCATTGATCCTTTTAGTTGTAAGCAGATCACCCACTCAATAAAAAATAGAGGTCCTAGGTTTTTCCATTACCTAGCCTCTATTTTAATAATAATTTTAGCAATCTTCTATTTATTTGTTCAAATTCTTCTTTTGTCATTTTCGGTTCAAGTTGAATGAAGTGTGTTTTCATTTTCGTTGTTTTGTGAAATCTTCTCTGTTCATTCCTATGTTTAAACCAAATTTGAATTGCTTCCCCTAAACCAGCCCTAGCTTCGCCATATGTTGCTCCATAGCTAACACAACCATCTAATTCCTTAATCTCAATCATATACTCTGTTTCGCCATAACAACTTAATTGTTTTTGGACAATCCAAGTATAAGACATAGGACAAAATGTTGCCTCAGACAAAACATGCTTTTCCATTTGTACTTTTTCGTCCCTTCAACAAGAACCCTCTAAACTAGAGGGCTCAATCTTTCTTTTCTCATTATAGCTTTAATAATCTTCAGGATCAATTTCATTTAAATCTTCATCAGATTGTTCCAAATTGTTCCTCAATCTAGAGTTAGTTTGACACACATCAAGTAAGCATTGTGAAAATTTAAGTTGGACGGATTTAATTGGCGAAGAATTCTTCTTCATTTTCTCATTCCATTCATAAATCGACCGCTGATCAAGAAAAGTTGCTACATTTTTAGGTGTTTCCACGTCGATATAACCATTTTTTGTATAGACTACCTTTTTAACATTCATATCCAAATCAGTATCAGCTAAAATTCTTTTTACAATCGTACTCATTCTGTTTAGTGACAAGAACGGGTTAACCACTTTACGTTCCTCTCCAGCTTTTACTTCCAGCCAATATCTGTCTGAAAATTTATGGAAGATTGTGTTTTCAGAGCCATCTAGATTAACAATACACCAAATATCGGTTGGACCAATTAATAAGATATCAAATTGAACCGGTGCCTTCGGGTATGATACCGTAGGGTAATATAAGACAAAATAATTGTCAGGAAACGATTGTAATAACCACTTTAATGTTGCATCGTAATAGTATTGTTTTTTCAGGGTAGAAATTTCTCGTAGCGTAGAGCTTGCCCAATTTAGTTGAAAGTCATAAAGCTCCCTCAGAAAGATTGGCTTTAATTCTTCTAATGTAGTATACCTAAATCGATACCTATCCACTTCATCTTGCTCGTTGTCCTGTTCTTCCTCTTCTCCTTTATACCATTTTTTTATCATACTAAAGGCGTTAATAATAGTACTTTTTTGTTCTTCTATTACAGGTTGTTCTGTAGTAATTTTATTTTTAATTTTTGAATTTTCCCATTCTATCTTTAGTCGATCCCAACGTTCTCTTTTTAGGCGGGAGAACTGACTCGGGTACCGATACATATCATATTGATACCGGGATACATAATCCTCTAATTTTATTAAGTGAGCCACAAATAATCCTCCATGTAGTCTAGGTTTACAGTTTTGGTTTGTATTTATCTAAAATAACTAAAAAAAGACTGTAATAAAATATTATCACAATTCAACAAATTAAGTCAGTAACTATAGTAATGTTACGATTATTCTATATGTTAATAAAAGACATAAAATAATATAGGACCAAGGAAGGAAACAATAACTGCACTTAGAGTCATTGATACTGTACTAATAGCTCCTTCCAACTCTCCAAATTCATGTGCTCTAGATGTCCCAATTGCATGAGCTGCACTGCCTAGACCAACACCTATGCCTAAAAAATGAGTAACCTTTAAAAACTTTAACAAGACTGGACCAAAGATCGCTCCACCAATTCCAGCAATCATTACAAATAGAGCTGCTAAGGCTGGGATACCTCCAAGTGTAGCTGCGACTTCCATCGCTACTGGTGTAGTCACGGATTTCGGAATTAGAGAGTAAATCAGTAAATCTTCAATTCCGAGTAATTTCGATAGTCCAGCACCACTGATAATCCCTAAAAATGCTCCTATCGTTACTCCACAACATAAAGGGAGAAGATATTTTGTTAATATTTTTCTATTTTTATATAGCGGAAAGGCTAAAGCAACTACTGCGGGACCTAACAAATGTTCTATCCACTTCCCACCTATCATGTACGTTTCGTAGGAGGTACCACTCCCTACTAATAATAGGATTAACAAAAACGTACCAATTAATAGTGGATTTGTAATTGGCGAAGGATATTTTTGGTAAAATTTCCGGGAGAGAATATAAGTACCTACCGTAGCTAAAATCACAACGATCGTTATTCCCATTTCGTTCATTGCTGTCGCTCCTTCCCTTCTACCATCAATTGACCGATATAAGCTGAACTAGCTATAACAATCATAGTACTAACTAATACGACTACGACTAGTAATAGACCCTTCCCCTGAAAAAGTGAAAAATAATTTACTATACCTACGGTCACAGGTAAAAACATGAACGGCATGTGACTAAGCATAAGTTCTGAACCATTCTCAAACCATCTTGTTGGAAACAGGCCTAATAGCAAGATAATAAAAAAAAGGATCATTCCAATAATACTACCTGGAATCATTAAACCGAGAACCATTTGGATCCATTTCCCAGTTAAGAAAAATCCGTATAAAACAGCTATTTGAACCATGATTTGAAAGAGCTTCATGCTTTACCACACCTCCATTCCCATTCATAAAATTATTCTAATTGGAACGATGCAACTACTTCATATTTGGGAGTTCGATTTAAATGAGTTTGATAAATAACAAAGGAAGATACCCTCCAACTTTCATCATCTTTAAAAGTAGTGAAGAATGATTGTTTTAGCTCCTGATCATTGTAAGGAACGTCACCGATGTATTTACGAGCCAATGTTATATGTGGACTATACGCCCTTTTCTCAAGATCAATTCCGACGTTAACACAAGTTTCGTAGATATGTTTTTGTAAGTCAAATAGCTTTTGTTCATGCTTCACACCTGCCCAGAAAATTCTTGGTCCTGCCTTTTGACCAAAAAAACCGAGATCTTGAATGGTTAACGAAAACGGAGGATGTTGCTCGGAAACGGTTTGTAGCCCACCCTTAAGTTGTTCTAAGAGTTTAGGGGCTACTCCACCTAGAAAGGCCAAAGTAATATGGAAATCTTTTTCATGAACAAATTTTTGAAATGGTGGCTGAGATTGCTGAAGCCAGGAACCCAATTTTTCTTTCATCTTCTCATTTATTGGAACAGCAATAAAAAAATGAGGTTGGTTTGTCATACTTCCACACTCCTTATTATATTGTTATATCACAGAATTGATTGTTTTAATACAGTAACTTAAACTAATTCCCTTAAGTTGGAGATTACCTTTACTGGTTGAATTTTATGTTCAATCAATTTATCTTCGGTCATTTGGTACGCAATGAAGTCTACCCGAGCTCCTTCGGCTGCTTTCCCATCAATCCAAGAATCACCGACCATTACCCAATCCGAAGCAGGAATTCCTGGATACTGCTCAAGGACCGTAATAATTGCCTCTGACGAGGGTTTTAGAGCTGGGAATTGCTCCCTACCGAAAATTTGATCAAAGTAACGATTGACACCTGTATCATTTAAGGCTACTCTTGCGGCTTTTGTCGCGTTATTAGTAACAATTACTAATGTTTTCGTATATGACAGAACTTGAAGAACTTGTTGGGCACTCTTTTCTAAAGTAGCTCCTCGCATTCCTTCAGTCTCACACACAGTAGCTACCGCTAGCATCTGTTCAACAATCTTATTTTGATCACCAAAGACTAATTCATACTTTTTTCCAAGCTCGATTAACTGTGAAGTTGTACTAAGACTATCAATACTTTTCCACTTATCAACCTGGTTTGCTACTAGAATTTTTTTACAGCCTTCTTTCATCCTTTTAAAATCAATGTTTGATTGTAAGATTGTGTTATCCATATCAAACATAACACCTTTATATTTCATAACTTTCCTCCTAACATAATCCCAATTTAAATGATAGGAATTATCACGATAATTATGATAAACTTATATGTATATAATAGTAGTAAGTGTAACTCTTTAGGAGAAGGAAAGGAAGTGTTTGGCTGTGCGCGTAGTAAACAATATCGCAGATTTAATTGGTGAAACTCCATTAGTAAAGTTAAACCATCTCCCAAGTAAAACAGGGGCAGATGTCTATCTGAAATTAGAGTTTATGAACCCAAGTGGAAGTGTAAAAGATCGGGCTGCCTATCAAATGATCCTACAAGCAGAAAGAGACGGCTTATTAAAAAAAGGCTCTACAATTATTGAACCGACTAGCGGGAATACTGGTATCGGCCTTGCTATGAACGCTGCAGCTCGTGGCTATAAAGCCATTTTAACAATGCCAGATACAATGTCGAAAGAACGAATTAATATTTTGAAAGCATACGGGGCAGATGTCGTTTTAACACCTGGGGACGAAAAAATGCCTGGTGCTATTCAAAAGGCTCATGAACTAGTAAAGGAAATCCCCAATAGCTTTATGCCAATGCAATTTGAAAATGATGCTAATCCAGAGGCTCATCGCTTAACTACTGCTCTTGAAATCAAAGAGGCTCTTGATAGTATTGGAAGATCACTTTCTGCATTTGTTGCGGCATCTGGTACTGGTGGTACGATTACGGGAACAGGAGAAAAATTACGGGAACTCTACCCAGATGTATCTGTACATGTGGTTGAACCTGCCGGCTCGCCTGTTTTGTCTGGAGGAAAACCTGGTCCTCACAAATTAGTAGGGACAAGTCCAGGTTTCATTCCTCCAATCTTAAACCAGGATGTGTATGGAGAAATTCTAAAAATTGAAGATGAAGATGCCTATAATGTAACACGACGTTTAGCTCGTGAAGAAGGAATCCTTGTTGGACCTTCTTCTGGCGCTGCCTGTTTTGCTGCTCTTGAAGTTGCGAAACGCTTATCTCCTAATGATGTGGTTGTTGTAATAGCATGTGATACTGGGGAACGGTATTTGTCGACAGATTTATTTGATTTTGAAAAATAACTATAAGAAAGCCCTACATAATGTAGGGCTTTCTATATAGTTATTTTTAATGTTAAAAATATTCGACTTTATCTGAAAATCGTGAAATAATAGTATAGGAGAAAAACAAAGTTACTAGATAAGGGGTAAAATGATGAATAGAAATGAAAAAATTACAGAAATTAAATCTTCCATTGGCACTGTACTAGTAGGCAAAGAAGACATGACTGAATTAGTGATGATCTCTATCCTTGCAAGAGGCCATATCCTTTTAGAGGACGTACCAGGGACTGGAAAAACAATGCTAGCAAAATCAATTGCTAAGTGCTTAGATGCAAAATTCCGCCGCGTACAATTTACGCCAGACGTATTACCAAGTGACGTTACTGGTATTCAATTCTTTAACCCAAAAGAACAAGGATTTGAACTCCGTCCAGGTCCAGTGATGACGAATATTCTATTAGCAGATGAAATAAACCGTGCTACACCTAGAACACAATCTAGTCTACTTGAAGTAATGGAAGAGCGTCAGGTTACGATTGATGGTGAAACATTACCACTACCAAAACCATTTATTGTTATTGCGACACAAAACCCGATTGATTCGCAACAAGGAACCTTTACATTACCAGAAGCTCAAATGGATCGTTTTTTAATGCAAATAAAAGTCGGCTATCCGACATTAAAAGAAGAAAAGCAAATGCTTTCTATGTATCGTGAAAGTGAGCCAATTGAAAGCCTAAAAGTAGTTCTCTCACTAAATGAAATTGAGGAAATGCAAAATGAACTTAAAAAAGTGACTCTTTCAGATGATGTTGAAACATATATGTTAAAAATTATTGCTGCAACAAGGCAATCAGAGTTTGTAGAAGTAGGGGTGAGTCCTCGTGGAACACTTGCTTTAATGAGAGCTGTACAAGCAAGAGCGTATATCCTTGGAAGAAGCTTTGTTATTCCTGAAGATGTAAAAGTAATGGCACCTTATGTGCTCTCACACCGCCTAGTTCTCTCTATTGAAGGTTCTATGAGAAAAACAAAGGAAGAAGTACTATTGGAAATTTTGGGTAAAGTGGAAGTACCAGTGGAAGCAGGAGCTGTATCTTAATGAGTTGGAACCAAGAACACAGTATTCCTAAAGCAATTTATGGGACCTTATTTTGGTCAGTTCCTATTCTTCTTTTCATAGCCTTAGTGATGAGATCACCGCTCATTTTTGGTTTAGCATTTTTATTTACAATCTTTATCTTAGTGAATCATTACTATTTAAAATATGTTGCAGAAAAAACCAAGGTGTTTGACGAAACTGAGGTTATCCGAATGTTCCCTGAAGACAAACGAAACATTACCATTCCACTAGAAAACTCAGGTAAGATACCAATTTTCAACAGTGAAGTATCGTTTATCTTCTATGATTATGATCATGCTGTTCAAGTCGGGAATAGTGAAACACCTCAAGAAACGTACTCATTTCCATTATCTATCTCGCCATTAACACAAAAGAAAAAGAATATTGAAGTAACAGCACTAAAACGTGGCGTTGCTACGATTCGTACGATTGATGTTACTGTATACGATTTATTAAAACTCAGTAAATTAGAACTCTACTATCGAGACTATTTCCGTCGTGAAATCATTGTCTACCCTACACCTAAAACCGTGTCAGGAATTGACCAGGTCGTTCAACAACGTCAAGGTGACATTCCAAGGCAAAGGTCACTCCATGAAGACATGATGATGACGATGGGGACTCGGGAATACGTTTCAGGTGATCCCTTTAACCGAGTTCATTGGAAAGCTTCAGCAAGGACAACGACTCTACAAACAAAACTTTACGAAAAAACAACGATCTTAAATTGGACAATCGTCATCAATCTCTACAATAAAGATCGATCACAATTAACAGTGAAAAATCTTGAAGACATCTTAAGTCATGTGGCATTTGTCTGTCAATTCGCTACAAAACACAATATATCATTTGAGATTTATATTAATACTAGGATTCCTAAATCGATGTTTATCCACTTACCAAAAGGTCTTGGGAAAGACCATTTGCTAAAAGCATTAGAGCTTCTAGCAAGAGTAAGTAAGTATACGGTAACAACCCCGGCCTTCGCGATGCTAAAGCTAATTAAAATGCGAACAACATTAACCCCTTTCATCTTACACTTTGGACCGACTGGTGAGGAGGAAGATGTGGTTTATCGGGATTGGAAGAGATCAGGCGCTTCTATTTATCGAGTTGAGTCTTCTGAGGATGTAGGGAAAGTAGTTTTACTAGGGGGGAGTAAAAATGAAACCATGGCAAATTAGGGTGACACGTTTTTTCCATCTCTCATTAGAAATGCTTTTCTTATTTATGTTATTAATACCGTTCTATACGGCAGAAGGAACACCGCTACCTATCTTTAGTTTTACTGTTTTAGTTGCTTGTGGGATTATTTTCTACCAACCTTTTATAGAAAAATATAAATCTGAAAAAGTTGGACTGTTACTAATTCCTATCCTTGCACTTGTCGGAATGTCGCTTGGATTTTCATTTTTCTTAGGGCTATTATTAGCTACCATTGTTTTTTGGAGAGTTCTCTATCATGTCAAAGATAATGATCCTAATGAAATGGGCTTGCTAATTGTGACTTTTTTGGTAGGTGTAGTTTTTTACCTTTATTTTTTCTATATGGAGGTAAATCAAGTATTTTTAGTTATCACTTTCGTTCAGTTCTTTCTAATCCTTAGTTTAAAAGTACTTAAGTTATCTTTTCTATCTTCTAAATCAGCAACTGATAAATGGAATCAAATGAAATGGCAGTTAGGGGGTCTCGCTGCACTTGGTAGTTTTACTGTTCTTGCAGTAGTCTCTTATGATCTCATTCGACTAGTCGTCACGTTTATTTTTAGGCAAGTATTATATGTCGTATGGCTATTAGGTGTCCCATTCGTTTACCTAGCCTCTTTATTGAATATTCCGTTAAGAAGAAGAGGCCCGGCAGAAGAAGCAGGCTTCTATAATAATGAAGGTGAGGAAATAATTCTTGAAGAAGTCACTGCTACAAATCTAGACATTCTGCCTTGGATTATTGGAATTATCATATTCATTGTCATTCTTTATCTTATCTTTAAGAAGGCAGGAGTATTTACGCTTCGCGAATACGTGCAGTTTAGTGACAAAGAGGAAGCATCGCCTATTAGGAAAAGAGAACCAAAAACTAGTTGGTTCAGTAGTAGCCGTCCTAAAAATGAAATTCGCAGATTGTTTTATGACTTCGAAAAGTTCATGGCTAAACAAGGCGAAGGACGAAGACATAATGAAACTGTTGAGGACTGGTTTAAGAGAATGAGCTTTAACGACGATCATAAAGATGTCATCGTGACCACCTATGAAAGCGTTAGGTATGGAGATAAAGAAGTATCTAAAACTGAAAAAGAGCACTATCGTCGTGTGTTCAAAGAGCTAAAAAAAGAATTAAAAAAAGGAAATTCTAAACCAATCTAAAAAATCCACCAAGGCAAATGACCTTGGTGGATTTTCTTTATGCCCATAGTAGTACTAGGTAAAGACCAATGAGAGTAAAAAGTAGGGTTGGAACCGTTAATACGACCCCTACTTTAAAATATGTTCCCCATGAAATCTTAATCCCTTTAATTCTTAGTACATGTAACCAAAGCAAAGTAGCTAAAGAGCCAATTGGGGTTATTTTTGGCCCAAGGTCTGAGCCAATAACATTGGCATAAATAAGTGCCTCTCTTATCTCTAAACTTGTTTGTGTCTCTGCAATAGCCAAGGCATTAATCATTACAGTTGGCAAGTTGTTCATAACAGATGAAAGAATGGCCGCAATAAACCCCATTGAAATGGTAGCTACAAATAGACCTTGATTTGCTGCTACTTGAATAACATCAGCTAAAACAGATGTAAGTCCTACGTTACGTAATCCGTAGATGACTACATACAAACCAATCGAAAAAAAGACAATGGACCAAGGGGCTCCCTTTAAAACTAATTTTGTTTGAACAGCAGGGCTTTTTCGAGACATCAATAAAAACATAGCTGCAACTATACCAGCGATAAGGGATACCGGGATATGTAATGGCTCACTAATAAAATATCCGATTAGAAGTACAGCTAATGCGTACCAGGAAAACCGAAATAACTTCTCATCCTTAATAGCTTCTTTAGGTTCCTTAACATTAGCTAAATCATACTTTGTAGGAATGCTTTTCTTAAAGTATAAATATAAAACTACAATACTAGCTGTAAGCGAAAAAAGATTTGGGACAACCATTCTCGTTGCGTACTCCACAAAACCTATGCCAAAGAAATCCGCTGATACGATATTAACTAAATTACTAACAACAAAAGGTAATGATGTCGTATCAGCGATAAAGCCACTAGCAATGATGAACGGAAATACCATTTTCTCTTCAAACCTAAGATTACGAACCATTGCAAGTACAATTGGCGTCAGAATTAGTGCTGCTCCATCATTTGCAAAAAAAGCAGCTACAATTGCTCCAAGAATGGAAACATAGATAAACATTCTTACTCCATTCCCTTTAGCGAATCTTGCCATATGTAGAGCCGCCCACTCGAAAAAACCAATCTCATCTAAAATAAGGGAAAAGATAATAATTGCTATGAAGGTTAACGTGGCATTCCAAACAATTGCTGTGACATCTATAACGTCTCCTACATTAACTACGCCAAAGATTAATGCCAAGACAGCTCCACCACAAGCCGACCAGCCAATAGATAAACCTCTCGGCTGCCAAATCACAAAAAGGAGCGTAAGAATGAAGATGAGTATTGCTAGTAATGTTGCTATCAAAGAACATGACCCTTTCTTTCCAGAGAATAATATAAAAAATAGTCGTTATTCTTTATGTTAGTTAAAGATAATTAATGAAGAGGCAAACCATTCATACTATTACCTGGCTTGCCTCCGATGTATATTTATTTCGCTAATTCATAAATAGCTTCAGCATAGAGTGCCGTAGCTTTTAATAGGTCTTCAATGTCAATATATTCATCTTTTTGGTGAGCGAGTTCTGGTCTTCCTGGAAAGAGTGCGCCAAAAGCAACTCCTGCATTTAGGCTTCTTGCATAGGTTCCGCCACCTGTCGATAAGAGGGTTGCAGTCTCACCTGTTTGTCGTGTATACACTTCTTGAAGGGTCTGAATTAATGGGTGTTCAGCATTTACATAATGTGGTCTAGCATGTGTCTTTAAATCAACGACAATACCTTTTTCCCTAATCATCTCTTCAAGATGGTTAAGACCTTTATCAAAATCATATGTAACCGGATAACGTAGATTTAATCCTACCCTTGCACTATCACTACTAAAGTTGATTTTCCCAACATTGATTGTCAGTGGACCAGTTTGCTTATCTTCGTAATTGAGTCCTAATGTACGTCCACGAGAGTCTTTATAAAAATATTTTGTAATAAACGCTAGGAATTCACCTGCATTACCTTTTAAATTTAATGTAGTTAAAAAGTTTGCTAGGAAGATGCCTGCATTTTTTCCTTTGTCTGGCTCCATCCCATGTGCCGACAGACCTTCGAGAGTAAAGCTAACGTCATCACCATTGTACGTTGCTTCTCCATGCAATTTAGTTTCATCTAAATATTGCTTGTAATTTTTGATAACTTCTTCTGGTTGATCTACCTTCACGGTTGCTGTTGCCAAATCCGGTACCATATTAAACCTTCTACCAGCCTGAAATGCTTTTAATGGACTTATATCATTTCCTATGTTTTGGAACACTAGCTCCATATCACAAATTCCCTTTTCAGCATTGATTATGGGAAAGTCTGCATCTGGAGCAAACCCCATAGTTGGCATTTCTTCTACTTGAAAATAGCGATCTACACACCGCCATTGACTTTCTTCATCTGCTCCTATAATTAAGCGAACCCGTTTAGATAGAGGTAAACCTAATTCTTTGATTATTTTCATACCATAAAAGGCAGCCATTGTCGGGCCCTTATCATCAATCGCTCCACGGCCATAAATCTTCCCTTCAAGGATTTCAGCTCCATAAGGATCAGTAGACCAACCATCTCCTTCTGGAACAACATCAATATGACCTAATACGCCAATTAATTCTTCGCCTGAACCACATTGAATATGCCCTGCATAACCCTCTATGTTTTTTGTCTCAAATCCTGAATTATTGCCAAGATCAAGCATAAACTCTAATGCTTGATTTATCCCCTCTCCGAAAGGAGCAGCAACTGAATTTGCCTGATCGTCCAACACACTTTTTATCATGATTAGGTTACAAGTATCCTTGAGTAATGCGTCTTTTCTTTTCTCAACTTCATTTTTCCAGCTAATATTCATCTTTCCTACCTCCAAACCTATTCTTAAATTTTTATAATTTAATAATAATGTAATATTTTAACATAATATTAACACCCAATTTATCGCATTCCTTTGCTAAATTATTGTAATTGTTGTACAATTGCGATAAAGGAGGGTTTGATGTGAACCTTAGTAAAATGATGGTTTCTTCTACTTTACAATTACAACAAATGTTAACCCTCAGCTTACTTAAGTGCTCCATGAATACTCAAGCAGTTCAAGCAGTTACCACGCTTGAAAATTGACGCAGTGGCATCGGCCCCTCATCCACTCTTAGGTAACCAGCTTAATCTAAAGAGGCTAATCCATTTGAAACACAAAAAGCGTATAAAGCTCATGTATTCACCATAAAAATGAAGTAACCTTCATTTTTACAGCTGCCTGCAGTTGTATTAGAAATACAAGGTATTTCTTTATGATTGAAGAAATGAAAAATGATAAGGAGTGGTATTTTGGAAACTTCAACTGATCGGATGCTAAACCGAATTAAGTCCGTCTACCTTTACATTAAAAAAAGGGGAACTGTTTCGACGAATGAATTAGTTGAAGAATTTGGAATTACCCCTAGGACGGTACAAAGAGACTTAAATGTACTAGAGTACAATAAGTTAGTCAAAAGTCCTAGCCGTGGCAAATGGACCACAACAAGCAAAAAAACGAGAGTTTCTTAATTACGATTAAATGTCTATAGAAAAATAATATAGCAAGAAAACTTCCCCAACTAGAAAGCTGGGGACTTTCTTTTTGTCACTACAATTCTCTATTTACTAGTTTGTCTACTTCTTCTTCCGTTAACTCTCTGTATTCACCAAGCTCTAATGATGGATCTAGTTTTAGCGGACCGATAGAAAGGCGTTTTAAATATGTAACTTTTTTACCAACTGCAATAAACATTCGCTTTACTTGATGAAATTTCCCCTCTGTTATTGTAAGTTCTATTTCCGAGGTTGGTCCTGAGTTTAGAATAACCAAATCACCTGGCTTAGTTAAGTAACCATCATCAAGAGTCACACCTTCTTTAAACTTTGTTACATCTTCAGCTGTAACATTACCATCAATACGAGCAAAATATGTTTTAGGTACATGTTTTTTGGGTGATAGTAACTCATGAGCTAATTTCCCATTATTTGTTAGCAAAACAAATCCTTCTGTATCTTTATCTAATCTACCTACCGGAAACGGTTCGAAATGAGCATCTTCTAGTTCTAGTAAATCAACGACTGTCTCATCCTTTGAGTCTTCAGTCGCTGAAATGACCCCTTGAGGTTTATTCATCATTAAATAAATGAACTCCTTGTACTCAATTTCTTCTCCGTGGACTGTAACAAGATCCTGATCTACTTCGATATGAAATTTAGCATCTTTTATAACAGTATCATTAATCTGAACTGCTCCTGTCTTCAATAGCTTTTTTACTTCTTTTCTACTTCCAAACCCCATATTTGCTAAGAATTTATCTAACCTCAACTCATTGTCCTCCCCTTTTAATTTCATCCACAATTTTTCTTGCAAAGTCGCCTAATTCACCGTTAATAAAAGTTTTAATATTTCCACGAGTGACTTGGAAAAGCGTTTGATCAATAACAGCTTTTTGAATACCTGCTTTCTTTAGCTTTTCCTCTAATTCAATAATCATTTCGATTGCTGCTCTTGTTCCTAACGAATTTGCAAGCAAGACTTCTTCTTCATTCCCTTCGATAATGGTAAAGCTTTCGCCAAGAAAGGTCTTTAGAGGAACAACATTCACGTTTTTTGAAACTACAAATAATCCGTGCTGATCTTCGACCATTTGTTTTGCGTGACCGGCTAGTTTACAAGAGATGACTTCATGTCTCGTTTTTATCGCTTGAATTTTCAACGCTGTTGCAAAACTATAAAACAAGGTTCCGTCACCAAAATACTTTTCATGCATTTGCATAAATTCGTTCACTTCTGAGGCAGGAAGCATTAACAAAACATACCTAACTCTCCCGAACTCTTCTTTTGTAAGATATGTAATACGCGGATCTCGATAAGTCTCTACCTTTTCTCTTGTTTTTGAGTAAATAAATATCTCTTGATGATATGAATTCAATTGTAAAACACTTTGAGCCAGTTTTCCAAATCCAACGACTAAGTACATTTTTTACACCTCTCTTTTTTAACATCTGTAGACTTTATTCTCACAACGGTGGTAAATTCTCCTATATATAGACGAAGAGAAAGGTTGTAATCATTTGATTAACAACCTTTCTTTGTTATGCTAGTTCTTCTGATCCAAACATGTAGTGTCTTGTTCTAATGTTAACATTCAGGACAATACCAATTGCGATCATATTTGTTAATAATGCACTACCACCGTAGCTAACGAAAGGAAGTGCTAAACCGGTTATTGGCATTAACCCAATAGTCATACCGATATTTTGGAAAATCTGAAAAACGAGAAGTCCAATAATACCAGCTACTAAGTAACTACCAAAAATATTATTGCAACTAAAGGCGATAATAATCATTCGATAAAAAAGTAAGAAATAGATAACAATTAAGATTGTCGCACCGAGGAAGCCAAATTCTTCCCCAATCACAGTAAAAATAAAATCAGTATGAATTTCTGGTACAGCCCCACTTTTCGATAAAACTCCTTCAGTAAATCCTTTGCCATACAACTGGCCTGAACCAATCCCTTGCATGGCATTAAGTAGTTGGTAACCCATATCTCCTGGATCACTCTCTGGATCTAACCAACCATATATACGTCTCAATTGATGTGGCTTTATAATGCTTGTAAACAATTCAAAGAAGTTATTATGAAGCCAAATCAAGGTAGATAGAAAAGAGACTACTAAAGCACCTAGAAAGGCAAATATCTTCCACGATATTCCTGCCATTAATAACATCGTTGCCATAATACTTGCAATAACTAAGGCAGTTCCTAAGTCCGGCTGTACTAAGATTAAAAAGAAGGGTGGAAATCCTACTGCCATTACCTTTAACACGACAATACAGTCTTCTTTTAACGAGCGCTCGCGATAATCTTTAGTTATTAGGAAAAGTAAGTGTGCTAGAGCAAGGACTAAAAAGATTTTTACAAACTCGGATGGTTGAAATAAATTTCCCCCAATGCTTATCCAACGTTGGGAACCATTTCTTTCAATCCCATAAAAGTGTACAGCTATTAGTAAGACTAACCCTATGACATATAGAGGAATTGTAAAATTTTTAAACATGTCATAGTCTATTAACATTGCTCCGATCATTAACATAGACCCGATAATAAACCATACTACCTGTCGTTTCACAAAAGCTGCAGGTTCAATATTATATTGCCCCGCCATTGCTGCACTATATATAGCAAGTAAGGAGATACACATAAGTAAAAAGATTAAAAACAATAACGTATAATCTAACTGTTGAAAATATGTTTTACGTTCGTTCATGGCACTCGCTTCCTCCTGTATTTATCAAAACCACTATTGTGGACTGTTTTAAATTCCTAACTATTAATGTTATCATAGCAGTTTTATTTAAACAAAGGTATTTTTTCGGGAACTTCTCTTCTTCTTAGAATATAAAAAGGTACTTATCAAAAAAGTACCTTTTTAACTTACCTTATTTAATTCATTACTCGATTCTACTCTCTTATTCGTATATCTAGCAATGTTTGCAAGAATACCAAGACTTATCGCTGTAATCATTAATGATGATCCACCGTAACTCACTAATGGTAGTGGAATTCCTGTAATAGGTAGAACCCCTGAGACCGCTCCAACGTTTAAACAAACCTGTAAAGCAATCTGAAAGGCTATCCCAAAGGCTAACAAACTCCCAAAAGGTGTGTTGGCTCTTGTCCCAATTACTACCCCTCGGAAAACAATAATTCCTAAACAAAGAAACACAAATATGACCCCGAACAAGCCCAGCTCCTCTGCTACAATTGCTAGAATAAAATCAGTATGAGCTTCTGGTAAATAGAATAACTTTTGAACACTTTGACCAAAGCCTGCACCTGTTATACCACCGTGTGCTATGGCTATATAGGACTGAATAAGTTGATAGCCTGTCCCAGTTTCATCAGCAAACGGATCCATAAAACCGGTAATTCGATTCATCCGATATTCCTCTGATCTGGCGTAAATCCAAACAACAAAACCCGAAATACTCCCTAATGTTACTAAATGAAACATTTTTGCTCCAGAACAAAATACAATCAACCCCGCCACGGCCAATATCAATGACGCTGTACCTAAATCGGGTTGTTGCATAATTAAGATAAATATCCCTACAACAATTAATAAAGGAGGTAAGACCCCTTTGACAAATTGATTTATATACTCTTGTTTTCTCGAATAAACATGAGCTAAATAGATGATCATCCAAAGCTTCACAAATTCTGATGGCTGAAGCCTCATAAACCCAAGATTTAACCAACGTTGCGCCCCTTTAACTTCAACACCTAGCGGAGTAAGGACTAAAATTAGCAAAACAAACGATGTTAGGACGATTGGAAAGACTAATTTTTGATAGTATCTATAGGGAAACATCATAAAGAATATAAAAAGGACTCCTGAAACGATAATAAATTGTAATTGCTTTTTAAAGAAATGCAAGTAAGCCCCTTGATAACGATCATATCCAATTACATAGCTCGAACTATAAATCATGATTAAACCAAACGAGACTAGCAAGAGTACCGTTCCGATTAAAATCCAATCATTTTCTTTTTTTAACGATACTTCCATACTATCCCTCCTTGACCGATTACGTTTAATTATAGCAGACAGATATTCCTAGAAAAAGAGATTCCTTGGGCCCAATTTTTATAATTAGGCTTCTGACCTAAAACTTCCCTTTTATCTAGACATAGACTAATTACTGAGTGACACATACCTATCAAAAGGAGCGATCTTATGTACGACTATCGTCAGTTCCCTGAAAACCAGTTTTATCCTGGTTTTCCATTTTTTCCACCAGGACCTACTCCTGGCCCAACACCACCACGACCAAGGGACTTAGAGCTAAGAGTAACTCAGTTAGAAAGAGTAACACAGCGTCAAGGAGAAGAAATTGAACGGTTAAATCGCCGTCTCCGCCGCTTGGAACGTCAATTAGGCTTTGGAATTGGTGGACCACAATACTAATAGATATATTAGAGTGGCAGTTAACGGTTAACTGCCACTCTCCTGACTTCTTTGCTTCTTATTTAGAAACTTAAAGCGAGAACCTAATATCTGTCCCGCTAGGTTGGAACGTATGCCTAAATATAAATAGACAAGTCCTCCTACAGCCACGGAGACTAGTAAGACAATAAAGGCGTTTAGACGATTTTCCAACGGTAGTACAATGCTTACAGCTTCTTTTGTCACTACGACGATAACCGCCATGATTAAAGAAAAGATAGAAATAAGTAAGAACCGTTTCAGGACAAACGTATAATTGTAATTGCCATACTTTCCAATGGCCCAGATATTTACCCCCAAAGAAGTTAAATACCCCAACCCTGTAGCATAGATGGCTCCTACAGCTCCTAGTTGTGTTAAAAAAAACGTATTAAAGCTTAATTTTACAATTAAACCAGCCAGTAAACCTATAACAGCAAAGCGTTGCTGATTAATCCCTTGGAGAATTGCTGACGTTACGGCAAAGATTGAAAATAACACAGCTACTGGCGCATAGTATCGTAAAATCCACGCTCCAATTTCGATATCCTCTAGACCAAACAGTGCCCCGTAAGCAGGATTTGCAAGTAAAGAAAGTCCTATCGCAGCAGGTAGAGTTAAATAAAGAATAATCTGGTACGTTTGAGTGACTTGTCTTTGTAATAACGTTTGATCGTTATTTATATACGATTTTGTTATCGTTGGCAAAATGGTTAATGACATCGCTGTAGCAATGGAAACAGGGATTAAGATGAGTTTGTGCGCTGCTTGTGAAAATGCTCCGAATGCCTTATCAACCGCTACTTGATCATATCCTATTCCATATAGAGCCTTATTAAACGTCATTAAGTCAATCATTTGATATAAGGGAATAGCAAGTCCTACAAACGATAGCGGTAGCGCATAGGTGATTAGCTCCTTATAAATCGATGTTAATGGCAAATGATGATTTACTTTACTTTCAAGGAGTTGATTATTTAAGTGCACTCGACGCCTAAACCAATAGTATAATAACACTGTTAAACCACCAAGCGCTCCAACGAAAGCTCCAAAAGTAGCAAACGCAACTGCAAGCGCTATTGATCCATTCATGACATGGACGATCACAAATGTTAAACAAAGGATAAAGATAATTCTAACAATCTGTTCGATAACTTGAGATACCGCTGTGGGTCCCATCGACTGGTGCCCCTGAAAATATCCTCGAATTAACGACATAATCGGAACGACCAATAGGGCTACACTGACCATCCGTATAGTTAATATGACATCATCAATAGTATTTCCTTTTAGGTCCTTCCCATCTACTACTTGATTAGCAATAGGTTCTGCTAATAAAAAGAGAATGAAAAACGAAATTAGTCCAGTAATCGACATAACGATTAATCCAGATTTAAAAAGCCTTCGACCCGTTTCATAATCTCCTAGGGCATTATATTTTGAAACAAACTTTGAAACAGCCAATGGGATCCCGAGAGTAGCCACACTTAAAAGAACGGTATAGGGAATGTAACCAAAGCTGTATAAAGCTAACCCTTCAAGCCCTACGATTGCTTGAAAAGGAAATATGTAAATTAATCCTAGTATTTTCGAAATGAAGATAGAGGCTGTTAATATCAATGTACCTCTTACCAACTTAGAGTCCGCCATAAAGCACCTCTTCTATTTTAAAATTATATATAATAATGATTTATTCAAGCATTCTACTGTCATTCATTTTAGCAGTTTGTGTCACTAGGTACAACGACAAACATACATAACCAATTCGAGGTTCGATTCTTTTTGTAAACATTCTATCTAAAAAGCTATTACCTTTGGATAGTTGTACTATATAATGTATTTATTGTAAGGCTCTTTTCGTAAACATTGTACTCTTTTCTTACATAATTTATTGGCTGATATCTTCATCTAGGGTATTTTTCCGATTATTTTAAGATAAAAAAGCCCTAGTGGTAACTTCTTAGTGATTTGTGTAAAAATCCGGCTTTTGGGATTTTTACGAAAGAAACAAACTTTGCGAAAACAACCTATTGTAAACATGGATGAGGAGATACAGAAAAATGTTATATAAGCCAATCAATGATGTTGTTTCAGGTGACATTAACGGGAGAAACATCTACGGAGCCGGTAAGATAATTCTAGTTAAAGAGGATATCGTCCTAACTGTTGGGATGATTACAAAACTGAAAAAATTAGGGATTACTGGAATATTCGTTAAACATATCAATATGCCCTCTATTGAGTTGGAGGAAAACGTCTCTCAGGAAACGAAAATTGAGACATTAGCTTGTCTATACTATGTTGTGGATACAATTAACAATAACCAAGCGATCGATTTGGTCCTTATTAAAGAAAATGTTGATAAATTGATCCAAGAGATTGAGCTTCATAAGGATATATTAGTTCAACTAATAGACATTCGTTCAAAAGAAAATGCCGTATTTATCCACACTCTTCATGTCTGTATCGTAGCTACGACCATTGGAACAAAATTAGGAATTAATAAAGAAGGTTTAAAAACAATTACTACTACCGCACTTCTTCACGAAATGATCAAGAGTGATAATAGTAGAAAGCATTTAACTGAATTAAACACATTAAGTGCAGAAGTATTTACGTTATTTAGGGAAATGAAGCAAAAGGTTGATTTTTTTCTAAAAGAAAAAATACCGTTGCCTCCATATAAACCAAATCACAATAAAGACGTTCAACGTTTTGCCGAAATATTAACTGTTGCAGATTGTATCGATAACTTATCATCACAATTTTCAGATTATCCAACATTAACACCATATGAAGCCATTGAATTTATGATGGTATTAACGGAAAAAATTGTCCATATAGACGTCATGAATGCATTTATAAGGACATTTTCTGTTTTTCCAAATGGACATTCTGTGAAGCTTTCCAATTCGAAGCAAGGGCTAGTCGTTAGGCAAAATCCGGCACTTCCTACCCGCCCAGTAATAGGTGTCTATGAAGGTGATTTTCAAAATGAAGAAGTACTAACGCTAGAAGTACAGGAATACAATCTAGCTTCTATTCCTACGCTATTTATACTAGATATGATTAGTCCAAATAGTATTGCTATTGAGGAAGAAAATAAACGAAAAGAGAAATTAGCAATATTAGCAGATATCGCTGATTAAGCCCACTTACTACAATACTTGTCTCTAATTCTAGATTTTCCATTCGTGACTATGGTACAGTTAATAAATCCAAAACAAATAGATAGGAGTGAATTTGATGAAAAAGCTAGGTTTTATGTTAATCTGCTTTTTATGCGTTCTCTTAGTAGCTTGCGGAAACAACGATGAAGCTACAAATGAATCAAAACCATTAATTACATTTTTAAATGAAACAATCACTGAAAAAGATGCAGAAAATGCCAAAGTATCCGATGAGGAAACTCTAGAAGATGCAGCTAATGACCTATTATTTCAAGAAATGCTGTTGGCTGAAGCTGAAAAAGCTGGAATTACATATGATGAATTTACGTTAGATGCATTAGTAGACCAAACTCATCAGATTTTTGAATATGATCAGGAAGCCATTACGTTTCTTACTGCTAAAAGTAAACTTTACAATATAACTCCAAAAGAGTATATTGATACGATTTGGAAAGATGGCTTACGAAAAAAATTAATCGCAAATAATTACTTAATGGAATACGTAGATCTTACAGAAGGACCAGAGTCAGATATTGAAGCTCAGGTAGAAACAATACGAACCGAGCTTTTAACCAAATATGAAGACCAGATTGAATTCCATTTTTAAAAAGTTAGCTATCGTTGTTTAAAACGATAGCTTTTTTATGCTTGGAAAGCTCCTCACAGGTATAGACAGTATGAAAAAAGTTTAACAAACCTAAAATAGGGATTAGTAGATCATAAACTTTTCATGTTAAAATACAAAGGTTGTGTTTATATAAAGCAATTTTCATATAAATTGTTGTTTCTTAAATTAAGCAGTATACGCATTACACAAGGTTTGGCGGGCATCTTTTCTAGACTTTAAATTGAATTATCAATAAAACCACTTATTTTAATCTATATAATTTGTTGTAATATTCATAAAAGTTTACGAAAAGAGCCGTATTTAAAAATGGTAGGTGTTTACATATGTATGATGTAATAGTAATTGGTGGGGGGCCATCAGGGCTTATGGCAGCGATTTCTGCAAGTGAGCATGGTGCTAATGTCCTCCTAGTAGATAAGGGTAACAAGCTCGGTCGGAAATTAGCGATCTCTGGTGGCGGAAGGTGTAACGTGACAAATCGGATGGAAGAGAAAGAATTAATCGCTCATATCCCTGGAAATGGGCGCTTTATGTATAGTCCGTTTGCCGTCTTTAATAACGAAAATATTATCGAGTTCTTTGAAAATTTAGGGATTAAATTAAAGGAAGAAGATCGTGGACGGATGTTCCCGATCACTGATAAAGCAGTAACCGTCGTTGAAACACTATTAAAGAAACTTCAGGAACAACGTGTTCAAATGTGGACAAATACTTCTGTAGACGAGGTACTTTACGAAGAAGGTAAGGTCATTGGCATTAAGCTTGAAAATGGGAAAACCATTCATAGTAAAGCAGTCATTATTGCCGTAGGTGGAAAAAGCGTTCCTCACACTGGAAGTACTGGTGATGGCTATCCTTGGGCTGAAAAAGCTGGACATACAATTACGGAACTATTCCCAACCGAAGTGCCGATTACCTCAAATGAACCCTTCATTAAAGAAAAAGTATTGCAAGGTATTTCGTTAAAAGATGTTGGATTATCGGTGGTTAGTCCAAAAGGGAAAGTTCTTAAACGTCATGAAGGAGATATGATTTTTACTCACTTTGGTATTTCAGGTCCAATTGCATTACGTTGTAGCCAATACGTAGTAAAAGCTTTAAAGAAATTCTCTGTTAATACAATTGAAATGAGTGTTGATTTACTTCCACTGAAAAGTGGCGAAGAAGTATTCCAAGAATTAAGAGCTATTGCTAAAGAAAATGAAAAGAAAGCTGTAAAAAATAGTTTGAAAGGATACGGATACCTAACTGAGCGTCTTCTGCATTTTTTCTTAGAAAGATCAATGATTGATCCAAATGATACATTTGCCAATATTTCAAACGAAAAACTACGCCACTTAGCTTCTCTGATTAAGAACTTTACATTTAAAGTAAACGGGACCCTTTCGATTGAAAAAGCCTTTGTTACCGGTGGTGGTGTATCCGTAAAAGAAATAAACCCTAAAACAATGGAATCAAAGCTCATGAATGGCCTATTTTTTTGTGGGGAAGTCCTAGATATACACGGGTATACAGGTGGCTTTAACATAACTGTTGCTTTTTCTACTGGATATACTGCTGGGAAAGGTGCAGCAGATGGCGTATTAGCTTAATTTCAAAAAGAAAGGCTGACTCAAAAGATCATTGAAAAATGACTTTCGAGCTCAGCCTCTTTATTTTATATAAAACTTAATGTGGACACGTGAAATGTTTATGAAGTAAAAACATAGCCTTAAAGGGAACCTATTTACAGGTGAGACTCTCTTACGTTCCCTTTTAAAACTTTCTCTGCCATCAAATGTCACGTGAGGCTGGCTTGCGTTACCTTTTGAAACAATTTCTTGCTTCAAATGTCACGTGAGACTCTCTTACGTTCCCTTTTAAAACTTTCTCTGCCATCAAATGTCACGTGAGGCTGGCTTGCGTTACCTTTTGGAACAATTTCTCGCTTCAAATGTCACGTGAGACTCTCTTACGTTCCCTTTTGAAACTTTCTCTGCCATCAAATGTCACGTGAGACTCTCTTACGTTCCCTTTTGAAACAATTTCTTGCTTCAAATGTCACGTGAGGCTATCTTACGTTCCCTTTTGAAACAATTTCTTGCTTCAAATGTCACGTGAGGCTGGCTTGCGTTACCTTTTGAAACAATTTCTTGCTTCAAATGTCACGTGAGACTCTCTTACGTTCCCTTTTGAAACTTTCTCTGCCATCAAATGTCACGTGAGGCTGGCTTGCGTTACCTTTTGGAACAATTTCTCGCTTCAAATGTCACGTGAGGCTGGCTTACGTTCCCTTTTGAAACTTCCTCTGCCATCAAATGTCACGTGAGACTCTCTTACGTTCCCTTTTGGTACACTCTCTTATCATTTAATTCGCGACGATATTCACTAACTTATTTGGTACGACAACGACTTTACGAATCGTTTTCCCTTCAAGTTCTTCTTTAATTTTTGCATCATTTTTCGCTAGCTCTTCCATTTCTTCGCGACTAGAGTTGTTAGGCATTAATAGCTTGCCTTTCAACTTGCCGTTCACTTGAACAACTACTTCAACTTCATTTTCTACAAGCATACTCTCATCAAAAGTTGGCCAAGCAGCATATGCCAACGTTTCGTTATGGCCTAACTTTTCCCAAAGCTCTTCGGCAATGTGCGGTGCAACTGGTGCTAGTAACTTTACAAAGCCTTCAACAAGTGCTTTTGGTAATTGCTGTTGCTTGTAGCCCTCGTTAATAAATACCATTAGTTGTGAGATTGCCACATTAAAGCGTAACCCTGCATAATCCTCAGTTACCTTTTTGACTGTTTGATGATATAAGCGTTGGAACGCCTCGGTTCCCTCCGTCTCAGTAATGATTGGGCTTAGTTGCCCCTCCTCAGTTACTAGTAAACGCCAAATTCGGTCTAAGAAACGACGGGCTCCATCTAATCCATTTTCGCTCCAGGCAATCGAAGCGTCCAATGGACCCATAAACATTTCGTATAAACGAAGTGTATCCGCTCCGTGGCTTGATACGATATCATCAGGGTTGACAACATTCCCTTTAGATTTACTCATTTTTTCATTGTTTTCACCTAAAATCATGCCCTGGTTGTATAGTTTTTGGAATGGTTCTTTTGTTGAAACAATCCCTAAATCATATAGGAACTTGTGCCAGAAGCGAGCATATAACAAGTGAAGAACTGCATGTTCTGCTCCACCAATGTAAATGTCTACTGGCAACCATTGCTTTAATTTTTCTGGATCTGCCAATGCTTCTGGATTCTTTGGATCAATATATCGTAGGTAATACCAGCAACTACCTGCCCAGTTTGGCATCGTATTTGTTTCGCGTCTACCTTTTTTTCCTGAAACAGGATCAAGGACATTCAACCATTCCTGGTTGTTAGCTAGCGGTGATTCACCAGTAGCAGATGGTCTGATTTGGTCCATCTTAGGTAAAAGTAATGGAAGCTCTTCTTCTGGAACAGCTGACATAGTACCATCTTCCCAGTGAATGATTGGAATAGGTTCCCCCCAATAGCGTTGACGACTAAATAACCAATCGCGCAGACGGAAAGTTACTTTGCTATTACCTTTCTTCTCTTCTTCTAACCAAGCAATCATCTTCCCAATTGCTTCTTTTTTCGTTAACCCATTCAGGAAGTCAGAGTTCACAAGTGTGCCATCACCTGTATATGCTTCTTCCTCTACATTCCCACCAGCTACTACTTCAATAATCGGTAGCTCAAAGGCACGAGCAAACTCATAGTCTCGCTCATCGTGTGCTGGAACTGCCATAATAGCTCCTGTTCCGTATGTTACTAATACATAATCAGCAATCCAGATCGGTAGTTTTTCACCATTAGCAGGGTTAATGGCATAGGCACCTGTGAAAACACCTGTTTTCTCTTTCGAAAGTTCTGTACGTTCTAAATCACTTTTCATCGAGATTTGCTTGCGGTATTCTTCAACCGCTTCTTTTTGTTCAGCATTCACAATTTGATCGACAAGTTTATGCTCGGGAGCTAATACTGCATAAGTAGCACCAAATAACGTGTCAGGACGTGTTGTAAAGACTGTAAACGTTTTGTCATGGCCTTCAATCTCAAAATGAATTTCTGCTCCTTCAGAGCGACCAATCCAGTTACGTTGCATATCCTTAATGCTCTCAGACCAATCAAGTTCTTCAAGATCGTCTAATAAACGGTCAGCGTAAGCTGTAATTTTTAGCATCCATTGCTTCATCGGGCGGCGTTCAACTGGGTGTCCACCACGCTCACTTTTTCCATCAATCACTTCTTCGTTTGCTAAAACTGTTCCTAAAGCAGGGCACCAGTTAACCGCAACTTCATCAATATAAGCAAGATCCTTCTCATACAATTTTAGAAAAATCCATTGCGTCCATTTGTAGTAATCTGGGTCAATCGTACTTACTTCACGATCCCAATCGTAAGAGAAACCTAGTGATTTGATTTGTCGACGGAACGTATCAATATTCTTATTTGTAAATTCAGCCGGATCGTTCCCCGTATCAAGTGCGTATTGCTCAGCTGGTAAACCGAATGCATCCCACCCCATTGGGTGAAGCACATTATAGCCTTGCATACGTTTCATTCTTGAAAGGATGTCTGTTGCTGTATAACCTTCAGGGTGACCAACATGAAGCCCCGCCCCTGATGGGAATGGAAACATATCTAATGCGTAAAACTTCTCTTTGGTCTCGTCTTCACCTGTTTTAAATGTTTTGTTGTTTTCCCAATACGTTTGCCACTTTTTCTCTATATCTTGATGTGAAAATGACATGTAAATAACCTCCTTATTTTTCTCTTTATGTATTAGTAGTGTAAAGCTTCGAGTATAGACTGTAAAGTTGTGGTAATTGCTTTTAAGACAAAATAAAAAACCTCCCACCACTAACGTTAACGTTAGGGACGAGAGGTTATTAACAAAATTATTCCCGCGGTACCACCCAATTTAGTGTTGGATACACTCACTTATTGACACCGTAACGAGGCCAGACGTCAAGAGCTACTATTCGTTCACCCTTGCAACTTTAAGGCGAGTTCATGGACTTTGTGATTGACTTGCACCAACCGTCAATTCTCTAGGTCACGAGGTTCCATTACTACTCCTCATCATTGTTTTTACTAGATATAGAAGTTATGATTAATAACTCATAATTCGTATTGTATAAATTTGTCGAATAAAAGTCAATAGCTTATTTCACATTTTTGTCAAAGTTTTTATATTTTATACAACATGTCATAATTGTGAAATATTTTTTTTGGAAAATGAATATAATCCAAGACCTTTCATTAACTTGCATTTGCTTCTTTGTGAACTGCTGTACCTACTAGATGACGATCGTACAGGTAAGTAGAGATAAAACCCACCATGAAAAACATCATTAATCCATAGAATAATGCTTGCATTCCAAACAAATCAACCACTACACCACCCAAAAATGGTCCAACCATTCTACCAGCAGTAGCTACACTATTTACAACACCCTGATAGAACCCTACTTTTCCTTTAGGGGCTAACTGGTTAGCGATTGTTGGTATCGCTGGCCAGACAAACATTTCCCCAATCGTTAATATGATCATCGCAACAACAAAAACTAGAAAAACTTCTGCTTGAGCCACGACGAAAAATGCGACCATAAAAATAGCAAGACCAAAATAAATCTGCCCCTTTAATGTATGGAACCATTTTTTGATCATTAGAGAGATGATTGGCTGACCAAGTACGATTAAGGCACCATTCACAGTCCAGATAATGCTATATTGAGTTAAGCTAATACCTAACGCTTGTGTGTGAACAGAGATCGTTGATTGCCATTGAACATACGCAATCCAGCAAATAATAAAGCCGATACATAAAATTAATAAAGCCTTAAATCTTGCTTTGTTCTCCACTGCTAACCCTTGTTCAAAAATATTCGTTTGTACTGTTTCTGACGGATCTACCTTAATATTTCTAAAACCAAAGAAAGCAATTAAGAAGAAGATAATATACATAAATCCGTTTGCAAAAAATACATAATCAAACCGAAACGAAGCTACAAGACCTGCTAGCGCTGCTCCAACAGCAACACCGAGGTTCTGAGCAACATAGATGGCGTTAAAGGCTTTTCTACCTCCTGCAGGCCAAACTGAACCGGCCATCGCATACATAGACGGGTAGGTGATCCCTGATCCAAAACCTAAGCCAACCATTAATACAACATAATAAATCCAAGTGTGATAAAATGCTAACGTAAATGCGCTAACCATTGTAATGGTTATTCCCAATAGAATGGTTTTGTACCCACCAATTCGATCAAAAAGTCGTCCACCAAGCAAATTACCAACAATTCCTGCTCCTGCATTTGCCATTAAAACAAGACCGGCAACACTCAGTGATTTCCCCAACTCTTGATGAATATAGATCGTGTTAAGTGGCCACAAAAAAGAAGCGCCTGTTACGTTTATCACCATTGCGATGACTAGTAACCATAACGCTTTAGGCATAATGACCTCTACCTCTCTCTTTATCTCTATCTCTTATTTTCTTATTTCGTATCTCTAAGAATTGTATGTTATATCTCTATATTTAGCAACGCAGAATTTTGTAGAAAAATGTTACTTTCGAGATGGTCAGAGGCTTCAATAACTAAGCCAAGTTTTTACCAACGTATAGTAGATAGTGCTGTTAACAGACTTTGTTGTTCAGAAACACTTATATCCCAACTAGAAACTTCTTGCCTAATCGTCGTGAGATTGCCATATCCTTTTACAAATCCGTTTAATCTTGCGACCAAGGTTGAATTGTGAAATCTTTCTATACTTGGATACACTTCCATTAACCTTTTTACTGCTATTGGGTATCTTTTTAAATAATATTTTTGATGATAATCCTCGGCTAGTGTAAAACCATTATATGGCACAATCTCTGTTTGTATTTCTTGCTGAAGATTATTCTCTATCTTTTTTTTGACAACTTCAATTGCTTTTTTTTGAGATTGATCATGATAAAAAAGGATTGAGATGTATTGTCTCCCTTTGTAATTGCCGCGATTTGGATTGTGATTGTGCCAAAAAAATGTAAGTATCTCTTCATACGATATAGACTTTGGATCAAACTCTAGCTCAAGTGCCTCAGTATGATCGCCCATTTTTTTATAAGTAGGATTACATGTGGTTCCACCTGCATAGCCAACACGAGTCCTTAAAACACCACTAAGATGCCCGAACCGAGCATCAGGTCCCCAAAATCACCCCATCCCAAACGTTGCAATACTTTTTTCCCTCATAACTGTCACACCAACTTTCTTTAACTTTTTGTTTCATTAGTATTCGTTAGTGTAGCTTTTTAATTTACTATGCCAAGAGCAATTTTTAAAAACAAACAATAATAAACTATTATCCCATAATCTTCAAATGATTGTTCGAGCTTTTTCTAGATGTTTAAAGCCAATCTGTGATAAAATGCTCAAAAAGCCAAGATTCAGGGGGAAGAAACATGATTGATTTACGAAGTGATACAATTACAAGACCAACGCAAAAAATGCGTGAGGCTATGTATAAAGCAGAAGTTGGCGATGATGTATATGGAGAAGATCCAACCATTAATCAATTGGAAACATTAGCGGCAGAAATGTTAGGAAAAGAAGCTGCCTTGTTTGTAACAAGTGGAACTCAAGGAAATCAAATTGCTGTGCTTACTCATTGTAGACAAGGGGACGAAATCATTTTAGACGAAGACTCGCACATTGTTTATTATGAAGGTGGTGCCATTTCCGCGTTTGCAGGTGTCCAACCCCGTACAATTAAGTCAAATGCCGGAATGATTGATCCTGAAAAACTTAGACTAGCGATTCGGACAAATGATATTCATTTTCCTGATACAACGCTTATTTGCTTAGAAAATACCCATAACCGTGGAGGTGGGGCTGTCATACCACCTAGCCATATGAAAGAATTATTTGCCATTGCACAAGAACATAATGTTCCAATCCACCTAGACGGTGCACGTCTCTTCAATGCAGCTGTTGCCTTAGGTGAACCGTTAACAGCTTTTACCCAATACACAACAACGGTTCAAGTTTGCTTATCAAAAGGGCTAGGTGCTCCAGTTGGTTCTATTTTAGCAGGATCAAAAGAATTTATTGATAAAGCTCGTAAGTGGCGAAAACGATTGGGCGGTGGGTTGAGGCAAGCTGGAATATTAGGGGCGGCTGGCTTGATCGCTTTAACAGAGATGATAGATCGTTTAGCTGTAGATCACGATCATGCAAAACGTCTAGCAGAAGGAATTAGCAAACATCCACTATTAGAGGTTGTTAATAGTGTCGACACGAACATTGTTTTAGTTGATATAACGAGAACAGGAAAAGACTCTGCTCAGTTTATTGAAGAATTAAAAGAAGTAGGAATACTTGCTGTAGGTTTTGGTCCGACAACTGTTCGGTTTACCACACATTATGATTTAAGTAGTGAACAAATTGAGCAAGCTATAGATAAGGTTGTAAGTCTGTAGTGGTACTAAAAAACACTAATTATGTTAAGTAGAGAGGAATATTATGAATAAGTTAAATGAACAAATCCCAATTATGTTTGGTGAGAAAAGATACCATTCGTGGAGCTTTCATCTGCGCCAGCAGTTTGGGCAGAAAATATTTAAAGTTCCGCTAGATGCAGGTTTTGATTGTCCAAATCGAGATGGAAAGGTTGCTAGTGGCGGCTGTACATTCTGTAGTGAACGAGGCTCAGGTGATTTTGCTGGTGACAGAAAAGATGACCTTGTAACACAATTTAACACCATTAAAGCTAAGATGCACGAAAAGTGGCCTAATGGTAAATATTTAGGTTATTTTCAAGCATATACCAATACCTATGCACCTGTAGAACAGTTAAGAGAAATGTACGAAGTTATTTTAGAGCAAGAAGGTGTCGTAGGTTTGTCAATTGCTACTAGACCTGATTGCTTACCAGATGACGTCGTAGAATATTTAGGCGAGCTAAACAAAAGAACTTATCTTTGGGTGGAATTAGGATTACAAACTGTTCACCAACGAACTGCTGATTTAATTAATAGAGCCCACGACTATCAAACATATGTTGAGGGAGTAGAAAAACTAAGAAAACATAACATTCGAATTTGCTCCCATATTATCAATGGTTTGCCATTAGAGAATTATGACATGATGATGGAAACAGCGAAAGAAGTTGCAAAATTAGATGTTCAAGGGATTAAAATACACCTACTTCATCTACTTAAGAAAACTCCAATGGTAAAACAGTATGAAAAAGGGATGCTCGAGTTTATGAGTGCACAAGACTATATTAAATTGGTTTGTGATCAGTTAGAAGTTCTTCCGCCCGACATGATCGTCCACCGTTTAACGGGTGATGGTCCTGCAGATTTAATGATTGGACCAATGTGGAGTTTAAACAAATGGGAAGTACTGAACGGAATAGAGGCTGAATTGAAAAACAGAAACAGCTGGCAAGGTAAGCACTATCAAAGGGGGTAATGGTATTGAAGGTCTTAGGAATTCTCCCTTTTGCTAGACAACTCCTGACAAATGCCGTTTCTCTAGGTGACTCTGTTATCGACGGAACGGCAGGAAACGGTCATGATACGTTATTTCTAGCTCAACTCGTAGGAAAAACGGGTCACGTGTTTGCGTTTGACATCCAGGAACAAGCTATTCTAAGTACAAAAGAACGTCTAGAAACTAACGATGCTCTCTCTCAAGTAACTCTATACCAACAAGGTCACGAAGCAGTTAAAGAGCTATTACCTACATCATCTAGAGGTAATATTGCCGGTGCCATCTTTAACCTTGGCTACCTTCCTGGTGGAGACAAAGCGATTGTGACCAAACCTGATACAACTTTACTTGCTATTACCGATATTTTTTCTATGCTTAAAAAAGGTGGAATCATCGTATTAGTTATTTACTATGGTCATGAAGAAGGAAAATTAGAAAAAGACGAAGTGTTAAACTTTGTTAGTAAGATCGATCAAACGGAAGCCCATGTCTTAAGTTATCAATTTTTAAATCAAAAGAATAATCCACCTTTTATCGTTGCGATTGAAAAACGATAAAAAATAGGAGGCTGACTTATGTCAGCCTCTTTCCTTTTAATAATTAAACTGTTGGTGTTACCCAAGCCGTTCCAATGATCACCAACAAAATAAACAATACAACGATTAACGCAAAGCCACGTCCGCCTCCATGCATAGGAGCTGCAGGAGCTACAGGCATTGCACCGTATCCACATCCTGTTACAGGAGCCGCACCATAGCCTGCGCCGTGCATAGGGCCTGCTCCGAATCCAGCGCCGTGCATAGGAGCTGCTCCAAAGCCAGCGCCGTACGTAGGCGTTGCCGCACCATAAGCTGCGCCCGCTGCCGCACCCGCTAAAGGAGCTGCAGGGCCTGCAAATGGAGCTGCAGCAAAGCCAGCTGCTGTACCTGCAGCTGCACCAGTTACCGGTCCAAACATTCTAACACCACCTTCCCTGTTACATAATTCTAACCTATGCAATCAGGGAGAAATCTGAGTTAGGTATGAGCGGAATTTCGGCAAAAAAAACTAGGAACCCTTTAATACCGGGCTTGAATTGCTCTTAATTATACATATTTTTACCGTAAAAGATCTCATCCATTTCCATTGTAAGCTTCTGTGTAATTTCTTCAGCTTCTTCTCTAGCTAATTTGTCTTTTTTATATCCAAACAGATAATTATCTAAATCAAATTCTTTTAATTTACATTTAGTATGAAAGATATTCTCTTGATAAACATTTACATCAATCATATCAAACAGGTTTTTCACATCATCCGGAATGTAATTTTGGATTGAATTTATTTCATGATCAATAAACAGCTTATGGCCACTAATATCTCTCGTAAAACCACGAACACGGTAATCAATTGTCATCACATCTGTTTCAAAAGAATGGATTAAATAATTCAGTGCTTTTAATGGTGAAATCTCTCCACATGTGGAAACATCAACATCTGCTCTAAACGTACTTATTCCTTCATCAGGGTGGTATTCTGGATACGTATGAACCGTTATATGACTTTTATCTAATTGCATAACAACATTATCTGGGAGCGGACCAGGTGATTCCTCAAACTGACTTGTTGGTACTTCTACTACCGGTTCCTCGGAAATAAGCATTGTCACACTTGCTCCTTGAGGAACATAGTCCTGTTGCGCAATATTTAACACATGTGCACCAATAATATCAGAAACGGTGTTTAGTATATGAGTCAACCTTTCTGCACTGTATTGCTCATCAATATACTCTATGTAAGCTTCACGCTCTTCTTTTGTCCTAGTATAGCAAACATCATACATATTGAAGCTTAGTGATTTTGTTAAATTATTGAACCCATGCAAGGTAATTCTCTGCTCTGGTGTAAGTTTCATGAAAAAACTCCCCTTACTAAGTAGTTTGTTCAGTCTAAGTATTATTATCTTACCCATTGCTTAATGAAAAACTCAATTTCCTATGAAATTTTTGATTGGTTTTCTCAGATCATTTTGGATGAAAAAAAAAGCTTAGAGAAATAAATTGATCCTCTAAGCCTCATACTATTTTTTTAACCTTCGATAAAGCCAACCATTGATATAGAAAAACATTGTTGAACCTCCACCAATGCGAATTAATCGTTTAGCTAGTTCTCTCACGTTTCTTTGTTTCCGTACCTTTTCATCGGCTAAGTAAATCGCTAATAAACCTTTATTAATAAAATAATGGAATGATTGGTGTGGCATACTCTGAATACTTAAATCTGCTTTTTTAGCAAAATGCTCTAGCCTTTCAATTAAATGCTGTTCATCATCATAGTAAAAGCAAAAATTCAAATCTCCACCTTGTCGATCTTCTTCTTGATCGATGAAATAGTCGAGTAAAATATGCAGGCCTTGAACCCAAGGAAAGTAACTTTCCTTGACCTTTTGAGCTTCTTCTCTTGTAAAACCTTCGCTTGTAGCATAGGCGACTAAACAAAATATACCTAATGTAGAGCCTGAACACGCTGAGAACTCATACCAACTCATTGGAGGTAGTTGGTTTCTATGGGTATTAAACCAGTTTTCTAGTCTGGGTACACGTTCGTCCACTTTCACATGTTTATGTACTTGAAGGTCACAGTAATATTCCGCAAGCTCGATAATCTGTTCACCTATATTCTCATATGATGGTAAACTCTGAAGTACTTGCTGACATGTTCGTACCAACTCCTGTAAATAGCCGCCATCGTTTTGTTCTTCACGATAGCGGTAATAATTTTCTAAAGGAGCATTTGCTGTAAGTGCGTGTAGCATCGAATTATGTAAAGTACGAAAATCTCTAGGATCAAGAGATGTGCTCCTGTCACATAAATTATCTAAGTAATCACTAATTGTTTGATAAGCAACGATAAACTCAATGGTTTTATCAATATCTGCTTTAGCTAACAATCCGTAGATACTCCCACCCTCACAATGAAAGGTTTTTGTTTCAATACTTGCTAAGGCTTGTTTTCGTAATTCTGGATCAGGGATATCATCCGCCTTTTGTTTCCAATAATTTAGATTTTGGTGAACTCGCGGCAATACGTCTTTGTAAATTTTCGTCATTAACGTCAAAGGTTGCTTTGGTATACTCAAGATAAACTCCTTTCTAGAAACACTGAGCGCGTCTAAGATATGTCTCATATAAAAATATATTTTATAGATGTGACTCCATAAACCCTTTTGCTATCTCAAACACTGTTTCCTTCTCTGGCTCATTAAATACTTCGTGATACAAACCTGGAAATTCTTTATAATATTTATCGGTTAATGGGACATTATGAAACCAATCTAGTACAGCAGACTTGTCGACAATTAAATCATCTCCCCCTTGAAGGACTGCAAGTGGAACATTGGGAAAGTTATGAACATCACGGTGACTATTGGCCATTGCAGTTTTTAATTCCATAAACCAGCGGATTGAAACCTTTTTCACCATATGAATATCTGACTCATCTCTCTTTAGCATCTCTTCACATCGTGTTACTTGTGCAAGGTTAGTTGCCAAACGTAGTTTCGGAATGAATTTATTAAGGGGAATAGCACTATACTGCAAAAACTTAGATGGTGGATTGACTAAACCTAGACATGGTGAAGATAGAATAATTGCATTAACGTCTAGTTTTTTTTGAAGCATAGTCTGTATGACGGCTAAACCGCCCATACTATGGCCTAGAAGAAAGATTGGTAAGTGAAATTCCTGTGCACGTTTATACCACTCTTCTATCGTATCAATATACTCTTGAAAGCTCTCTACATGCCCTCTTGCTTTTGGCTTTCTCCCCTGACCTGGTAAATCTCCCATGACAACATGAAATCCTTCGTTGATTAACTTCTGGACTAACCATTGATAACGAACATGATGTTCATTTGCTCCATGAACTAACACAAATACCGCTTTTGCGTCTTTACTCTCCCAAACCCACATACGATCATCCCCCTATTTACTATCTATTAACTCCTAATTTTGATAAAATTGAGAGTAGTTTCCTTACTATAAATATATTGGTACTATAAAAATAACATGACAATCAGGGGGATTCAAATTATGATCTATCCTTATAAAGGAAAATTACCGGAAATTGACGAAACTGCATTTATTGCCGATTTCGTTACAGTGACAGGTGATGTAAAAATAGGGGCACACTCAAGCATATGGTTTAACACAGTTATTCGTGGTGACGTATCTCCAACTTTAATTGGAGACCGTGTAAATGTCCAAGACAATTGTACACTCCATCAAAGCCCACAATATCCATTAATAATTGAAGACGATGTGACTGTTGGCCACCAAGTACTTTTACACAGTTGTTGCATTCGTAAAAATGCATTAATAGGGATGGGCTCGATTATTCTTGACGGAGCTGAAATTGGTGAGGGTGCGTTTATCGGAGCAGGTAGCCTTGTTCCTCAGGGGAAAAAAATTCCTCCTAATACGTTAGCATTTGGTCGCCCTGCCAAAGTCATAAGAGAACTAACTGAGAATGATCTTAATGATATGGCAAGAATACGCCGTGAGTATGTAGAAAAAGGTCAATATTATAAAAGTTTGCAAGATGAAGAGAAGTGAAAGTCATTTTCAATATAATATACTAGTCTGAATGTGCGACTTAGCTATTCGGACTAGTTTTTTTGTATAGGTATGGGTGAGAAGTGAATAGGCACCTTATTGGAATTTCGAAATAAATCTTAATGGACATATTTTCCAGTTACTAGGAGGATTCGGTAACCAAGATTGATCTCGTTGCGCATATCTTCCAGTTACTAGGAGGATTCGGTAACCAAGATTGATCCTGCTGCGCATGTTTTCCAGTTACTAGGAGAATTCGGTAACCAAGATTGTTCTTGCTGCGCGTGTTTTCCAGTTTCTAGGAAGATTTGGTAACCAAGATTGATCTTGCTGCGTGTGTTTTCCAGTTACTAGGAGAATTTGGTAACCAAGATTGATCTCGTTGCGCATGTTTTCCAGTTGCTAGGAGAATTTGGTAACCAAGATTGATCTTGCTGCGCATGTTTTCCAGTTGCTAGGAGAATTCGGTAACCAAGATTGTTCTTGCTGCGCGTGTTTTCCAGTTGCTAGGAGAATTCGGTAACCAAGATTGTTCTTGCTGCGCGTGTTTTCCAGTTGCTAGGAGGATTTGGTAACCAAGAATAATATTAACTGTTGATCCATTCCAAAACGCCCCTTATTCGGACTACTTCTGTTGGGAAAGTAGTCCGAATAAAGACCAACTCTAAAATTCTTTCACTTTGCCCTCGCTACCAGTTATTTTAATCATCGTCTTCTTCTATTTGATCAGCCCTTTTTAAATTTCCATCGACCCACTTCCACCGCTTACCATTGGTGGGTTTTTTATTGTCGTACTCAAGCTCTTCGTCTTCATCTTCATCTTCGTTATCACTAAAATAGTTCTCATCATCATTTTCCATCTCATCATTACCATTACCATTATCATCATTATCATTATTTTCTTCTTCCTCTGGCGGACATCCAAAATTAAATTCATCGCCAATGATATACTCCCCAGTCTCAATTTTCATATTTGCTTGGTGCCCCTTATGAATGGCTGGACCGAAATTAAGAGAAGCGCCACCAGAAACATTCGTAATTTTTAAATTCCCTATCGTTGTCATCGGAGTTCTTAAAGGCTTCATAAATAGTCCTCCTTTCAATTCTCCCTATAGTAAGATACGAGAAGAACGGACAACCCGATTAGATGAATGTACTAAAATCTCTTAAAATGTACTCTTGTCCTATAAACCAATGTAGTAGACTCATAATAAAGATAAATAATCCCCAAAAAGGTCTGTGCATCCGCACAGACCTCCATTCGTTACTCTATCTTATATGGTCTTATTCCCCATATTTCAGTTGCATACTCACTAATCGTTCGATCACTTGAAAACTTACCAGAGTGAGCAATATTAATAATTGATTTCTTTAACCACTCTTTTTGATCCCGATAAGTGAGGTCCACTTTTTGATGTTCTTCTACATAACTATCAAAATCCTTCAGCACAAAATATTCGTCGTTATTAGATAAAATTTGATAGTAAATATCTTTAAATTCAACCTTTTCTTCCCCAAAAAATCCATCAAGTAGTTGATCTAGAACTGTTCTAAGTCTTATATCACTATTGTAAATATCTCTTGCCACATAGCCACCATGGCTATAATAATTTAATACTTGATCTGATGTTAATCCAAAAATATATATGTTGTCCTTCCCTACCATATCATGAATTTCTACATTAGCACCATCGAGTGTACCGATTGTTAAAGCGCCGTTCATCATAAACTTCATATTACCAGTTCCTGAAGCTTCCTTGCTTGCTGTGGAGATCTGCTCACTTACATCAGCCGCTGGGATGATCTTCTCTGCCATTGAAACACTATAATTCTCCAAAAATACAACCTTCAATTTCCCTTTTATATTTGGATCATTATTAACAACATTTGCAACTGTATTAATTAGTTTTATTATTTTTTTCGCAAAGAAATAACTTGGTGCTGCCTTTGCTCCAAAAATAAATGTTCGTGGGACCATGTCGATATTAGGGTTCTCACGCAGAAGATTATACAACTCCATTATATGAAAAACATTTAATAACTGGCGTTTATAAGCATGGAGTCGTTTTACTTGAACATCAAATATTGAATGCTCATCAATAACAATCCCCGTCTTATCTTTAATATACTTTGCTAAATGAATTTTGTTTTCCAATTTGACTTGCGATACCTTTTCTTGAAAAGATGCATCATTCGCATATTTTAAAATACCAATCAAGTCACGTGGTTGCTTTAACCAACGCTGGCCAATAGATTCAGTAATATGCTCCGCAAGCTTTGGATTTGCGTTCATTAACCACCTGCGATGAGTGATCCCATTGGTTTTATTATTAAACTTTTCTGGATATACGGTGAAGAAGTTATTCATTTCCCTGTGCTTTAAAATTTCTGTATGAAGCTTTGCAACTCCGTTCACACTGAAACTACCCACAATCGCTAAATGTGCCATTCGAACTTGATCATGAGCAATGATTGCTAAATTACTTATTCGATCAAACTCTCCAGGATACCTTTCCCAGAGCTGACGGCAAAAACGCTCATTTATTTCTTCAACGATCATATAAATTCGTGGCAATAACTCTCGAAAAAGATTAATTGGCCATTTTTCTAAAGCTTCAACGAGCGTAGTGTGATTCGTATAAGCACATGTTTTTGTTGTAATATCCCAAGCTTCGTCCCAACTAAGTCCCTCTTCATCCATTAGTATTCGCATTAGCTCAGGAATAATTAAGACTGGATGTGTGTCATTAATGTGAAAAACTACTTTGTCGGGTAAATCTAACAAACTATGCTTAGACTTTCTTCTCAATGAGTTTATAATGCTTTGAAGTCCAGCAGAAACAAGAAAATATTGTTGCTTTAAACGAAGCTTCTTACCTTCATAATGAGAATCATCTGGGTATAAAAACTCTGAAATAGACTCAATTGATCGTTTATAGTTTAGAAACTTGTAGTAGTTTTCTCGATCTGATGTTTGAATTTCATGCTCGTTAATCGATGGTTCAGCACTCCATAGTCTTAGGGTATTAACGGTTTTATTTTCGAAACCAACTACTGGAACATCATAAGGAACAGCTAATACAGCTTCATAATTTTTATGCTGGAATGCTAACTTCCCATTTATTTCCTCACTCTCAACATGCCCTCCGAAGCAAACCGTGACTGATCGATCCGAACGACGTACTTCCCAAACATAATCTTCTTTTAACCAGTAATCAGGAAGTTCAACTTGATATCCGTCAATTACTTTTTGTTCGAAAAGACCATATTTATAGCGGATACCACATCCATGTCCCGGCAACTGTAAAGAAGCAATAGAATCTAAGAAACACGCAGCAAGGCGACCTAATCCACCATTCCCGAGACCTGCGTCATGTTCTTCCTCAAATATAGTGGCGAGATTAATTCCTAGTTCTTCAAAGCCCTCTTTTACAACGTTTTCAATTGTTAGATTTAACATATTTGAATGTAAAAGGCGCCCCATTAAAAATTCCATAGAGAAATAGTAGACCTGCTTCTGTCCGCTCATTTGATATTGCTTATTTGTGCTTATCCAGTTTTTGCTCAAATGATTTCGAACCATCGTACCTAACGTATTGTAAAGATCAAGGGGAGATGCTTCATCAAGAGTTTTACTGCGTATATTGGCTAATGTTTCTAAAAATTCTTTAATAAAAGTTTGTTTATCTGCAAATATATTAGACTCTTCTAAAGTAATAATCGGATTGTTTTCATTCGAGCTAAAAGTCATTTAATAGCCTCCTGTTACGCTGAGATAAAGATCAACGTATCCTCTTGCTGATTTATTCCAACTGTTATCCGACTTTGCCATGTTCTTCATCAACGCAGACCATAAAGTTGGATCCTCATAAACAGATAACGCGCCTTTTATTGTAAACAGAAAGTCGTGGGCATTATAATTAGCAAAACTAAATCCATTACCCTGCAGCGTTTCTACAATAAAAGGTCTTACTGTATCAACTAGTCCACCAGTTTCTCTAACAACAGGTGCACTTCCATAACGAAGAGCAATTAACTGCCCAATACCACATGGCTCAAACCGTGATGGCATTAAAAATAGATCACTTGCTGCATAAATCTTTCTGGCAAATCCCTCATTAAATGTAATATGAGTGGAAACTTTCTCTGGATATCTTGTTGCAGCGTCTAAGAAGTATTGTTCGTATTCTCTATCACCTGTACCTAGTATTACAATTTGAACATCTTCCTTTACAAGGTCTTCAAAGATATGAGTAACCAAGTCTAATCCTTTTTGTTCTACCAAACGTGTAACGATAGCAAGCATCGGTACCTCTTCTTGCTCAGGTAAACCTAACTGCTGTTGCAATTCACGTTTATTTTTTTGTTTTTTGCTTTTGGCACTTCGGTAAGGGAACGTTAAATTTGGATCGTTCATAGGATCATATTCCAAGTAGTCAAGGCCATTAACGATGCCGTGTAGTTCACCACTACGGTATCTTAATAAACCATCTAACTTCTCACCATAATAAGGATTTTGAATTTCATTGGCATACGTTTCACTTACCGTTGTAAGAATGTTTGCATGGATGAGAGCACTTTTGAGGTAATTCACACAACCATCAAACTCCACACCCTCAAAATGTTCTTCCCCTAAAGCTAATAATTCAAAGTGAACTTCTTTTGGAAATATCCCTTGGTATTTTAGATTATGAATTGTAAACATTGTTTTTACTTCATGATAAAACGGCTGTTCACAATAGTGAGTCTTTAAAAATAAAGGGATTAGCGCTGATTGCCAATCATGACAATGGATCACATCAGGTTGAAAATCAATCTGTGGTAACATTTCTAAGACTGCTCGATTAAAATATGCAAATCTTTCTGCATCATCATAAAATCCATAAAGACCTTCCCGCTTGAAGTAATATTCGTTATCGATGAAATAGTAGGTTAGTTCATCTTTTACTAACATTTCTACACCAACGTATTGGTTTCGCCATCCTACTGGGACAGTACCCGTGTAGATTGTCTCCATATCTGTCTTAAAACCTTCAGGGATCGCTTCATATTTAGGAAGAACGACACGAACGTCTATGCCTTCTTTCTTTAATTCTTTTGGTAGTGCACCAATCACATCAGCAAGTCCCCCTGTTTTAATAAATGGGGTACATTCAGTAGCAACGAATAGGACTTTCATTAATTAACATCTCCTTATGAATACTGTTCAATATAGACTAAGAAGCATGACTATTTCATACTCCTTAGTCCTATCTTTTTAAGACTCTATTAAATTACTTTTTGCTTTGGAATAACAAATGGCATTTGTTCATTTCCAATTAATCGTTTTCCTTCTGTTAGTGTTACATCTTTATCTAGAATGACATTTTCTAAAATTGAATTTTCTTGAATATCACAACGTTGCATGACAATAGAGTTTTTAATCACTGCACCCTTTTTTACAACGACACCTCGGAACAAGATGCTATTTTCAACTGTGCCCTCAATGATGCAACCATTTCCTACTAATGAATTTGATACAACAGACCCTTGTAAATACCTAGCAGGTGGTTCATTCTTAACTTTAGTCAAAATTGTCTGTTCGCTGAAGAATAACTCTCGGTAAAAATCTGGGTTTAAGATCTGCAAACTATTTTTATAATAGCTTTGCACTGAATTTACCACTGAATAAACACCTTTATATTCAAAAGCCTGAACATTTAAATTTGCAGTTTCGCTTGCAATACAATCATTGAAGAAATGAGTTGCACCATGGGCAATACCATACTCAACAAGCTGTAATAATAGTTTTTTACTAACTAAGTACATATTCATATAAACATTATTGTTATATTCCTCGTTTGTTACCTTAATGACACGTCCCTCATCAGACGTTTCTAATTTTCTGCAGTGCTTATGTTCTGGCTCTAACATCTCAACTTTCTTATAAATCACCGTTACATCCGCACCTGTTTTTAGGTGATGTTCATAGACTTCTTGGTAGTCAACAGTACAAATATGTTGGCTCCCGGAAACGAGTACATATTCTGCTTTTCCACGATAAAAGTAGTCTAAGTTATTATGAAAATGTTGCAAATCACCTTTTGATATGTCTGTTGGATCATTCCAATCTGGTGGCAAGATAAATAAACCGCCATATTTTGTATCTAAGTCCCAAGACTTCCCTTTCCCTAAGTGATCCATTAACGATCGGTATTTTTTTCTTGTAAAGACCGCAATATCCGTCATACCTGCATGTGTCATATTAGATATAACAAAGTCAATCAGACGGTACCTTCCGGCAAACGGTACAGCAGCACCACAACGAAAGTACGTTAACTCGTTTAAGAAATCTTGCTCATTATCTAAATTTATTACTCCCATAATTTCCATAGTCCCGTAGACCCCCTTAGTGTACTTTCGTCTGAACTGTATCTTCTTCAGCCATAATTCGGCTATTCTCACCTATTAAGACAATATCTCTTTCGTCTCCAACCTTTGCCCTAATAATTGCTCCGTCTTCAATTACTGTGTTCTCACCAATAATTGCTTTTTCAATGACCACATTTTTTCCTACTTTTACATTTGGCATGATCACCGAATCCTTAACCATACTTCCTTCGCCAATTTGAACTCCATAGAACAAAATAGAGTGATCAATGTTACCATCAACCAAACATCCTTCGTTAATCAGTGATTGACTAACGGTAGCTCTACTAGATATGTATTGTGGAGGTTGATTAGGATTTACAGAATACATTCGCCAACCAGACTCATTTAAGTTAAACTGTGGTTCATTTTCAAGTAAGTCCATGTTTGCTTCCCAAAGGCTCTCTACAGTTCCTACATCTTTCCAGTAACCTTCAAATTGATAAGCATACAATCGTTTACCATCTTGTAATAAAGTTGGTAAGACGTTTTTCCCAAAGTCATGACTTGAGTGTGGATTTTGAGCATCCTCGATTAAATAACTTTTTAATAGTTCCCAGTTAAAGATATAAATGCCCATTGATGCCAAATTGCTTTGTGGATTTGCAGGTTTTTCATCAAATGTATGAATACGTAAATCGTCTGTAGTGTTTAATATTCCAAATCTACTCGCTTCTTCCCAAGGTACTTCAATGACAGATATTGTTACGTCCGCTTCTTTTTGCTTGTGATGCTTAAGCATCTTTGCGTAGTTCATCTTGTAAATATGATCCCCTGATAATATAAGGACGTATTTTGGGTTATATTGCTCAATAAAATTTATATTTTGATAGATTGCATCCGCAGTACCCTTATACCAATCTCCACCGTTTTGAGCTTGGAATGGTGGCAGTACTGTAACCCCACCATGTTTTCGATCTAAGCTCCAGGCGGAACCAATCCCAATGTAGGAATTAAGAACAAGAGGTTGATACTGAGTCAGGACACCAACAGTATCAATACCAGAGTTGGTACAATTACTTAATGGAAAATCAATGATACGGTATTTGCCGCCAAAGTAAACAGCAGGTTTAGCTAGGTTTTTTGTTAGAAGCTCTAGTCTCTTCCCCTCTCCCCCTGCTAGTAACATTGCGACGCACTCTTTTTTTCTGTTCATTGTGAATACCCCCCTGTAAAGTTTGCGAAATTGGAATGTTAATTGGTCGAAATACACTAATTGATAATGGTGGAACGGTAACCTCGATTGTAAAAGCTTGGTTATGCCAATTCTCATCTCTTGCTTTGATAAGCCCAGTATTTATTTGACCTGAACCACCGTATTCAATTGAATCACTATTAAACTCTTCCTGATAATCAGTAAGTAATGGAACACCAATCTTATATTGGTGGTACACCACAGGTGTGAAATTACAAATAATAATTAACTGTTCTCTTTCTGTTAGGCCCTTCCTAATAAATGAAATAATACTTTGTTCATAGTTATTAGGGTCAATCCACTCGAACCCATCTTGCTCATGATCTAGTTGCCAAAGAGCTTTCTCATTTAAATACAGTTCATTTAATTTTTCGACGTAACGTTTCATTTTCAAGTGCATTTCATAATCTAATAGTTCCCAGTCAAGATCCTCAAGCTCTTTCCACTCATCAAACTGACCAAATTCCCCACCCATAAACAAGAGCTTCTTCCCAGGGTGTGTAGCCATGTATCCTAAAAACACCCGTAAATTAGCGAATTTCTGCCAATAGTCCCCAGGCATCTTATTTAACAATGACTTTTTCCCGTGAACAACTTCATCATGAGAAAGAGGCAAGATAAAGTTCTCTGAGAATGCGTATAGAAAAGAGAATGTAATTAAATGATGATGATATTTTCTGTGAATTGGATCTAATTCCATATATTTAAGCATGTCATTCATCCAGCCCATGTTCCATTTAAAGTTAAAGCCTAGTCCTCCAAGATATGTAGGTCCACTAACATTAGGCCAGGCAGTCGATTCCTCAGCCATCATTAAAGCTTCTGGATAGTAATGGAAAACTGTTTCATTTAATTTACGTAAAAAAGCGATTGCTTCTAAGTTTTCATATCCTCCAAATTGGTTACGAACCTCTGCCTCTTCATCACTTTTTCCGTGATTATAGTAAAGCATGCTAGACACAGCATCTACTCGGAGACCATCAATATGGTAAACATCCATCCAAAATAGTGCATTTGAAATTAGAAAGGAGACTACCTCTGGTCTACCAAAATCAAACGTCAAAGTTCCCCATTCTTTCTTTTCCGCTTTCTGTATGTCTTCGTACTCAAAAACTGGTTTACCATCAAAAAGACGCAATCCATGGTCATCCTTACAAAAATGACCAGGTACCCAATCGAGTAGGACACCAATCCCTTTCTGATGACAACAATCGATGAAATATTTAAAATCGTCAGGTGTGCCGTAGCGACTTGTTACTGAAAAATAACCTGTTAACTGATAGCCCCATGATTTATCAAAAGGATGTTCTGACACAGGCAAAATCTCTATATGTGTATATCCCAACTCCTTTACGTAATCCACAAGTTCATGGGCAAGTTCGCGATATGTATAGAATTCCCCATTTTCATGTAGCTTCCAAGATCCTAGATGTACTTCGTAGATTAAGAGTGGTTCCTCATATATATTTTGTTGTTGCTTGCGTTTATACCAACTCTGATCATTCCATTTGTAACCGCTTAGGGATGTCACTTTAGAGGCAGTATTTGGTCTAACTTCAGAGAAAAAAGCATAGGGATCTGCTTTTCGAAGTATATCCCCTTTCTCAGTATGTATTTCATACTTGTACAAATCTCCATCCTTTAATCCAGGAATAAATAGTGACCAGATACCGTTCTCACTCACTCGATTCATTTCATGTAATGTTCCATTCCAGCTATTGAAATTTCCTACAACACTAACATTTTCTGCATTTGGTGCCCACATCGTGAAACGAACTCCACTTTTCCCTTTTTCGTTAAGGAGATGTGCCCCCATAACTGTATAACTTTGAAATAGGTTTCCCTGATGAAATAAATATAGATCATGATCACTTATGATTGGAGTAGTTCCCACAAGTCCCTTCCTTTCCTAACTTTACTATATTAAATTACTAAATCTTCTAAATTTTCACTATTAATAAATTTCTATTACAAAAAAACTAATACCTCTATATTAATACCAAAAATAGTGAAAATTCATATTTTTCTTGTGACAAAATCCTACAAAGAATTGTGAATAATTATTCATTTTTACAAAACCTTAGAAAAAATTCTTTTTATAACGGCAACGGTAAACGCTTACGCAGTAACGACAAAATCTAACATTCCAATTGTGACAATTATAAGAAATTATTCATAAAATGCTTTCAACAAAAAAAAGTGATCTTTTCCCAAAGGAAAAAGATCACTTTAATCATATATTTATTTTAGAGCTTGTGCTTTTAATGCTTCGGCTTTATCTGTAAACTCCCATGGAAGTTCAACATCAGTACGTCCAAAGTGACCATAAGCCGCAGTTTGCTTATAAATCGGACGACGAAGATCAAGCATTTTAATGATACCAGCCGGACGAAGGTCAAAGTTAGAACGAACAACTTCAACTAATACCTCTTCAGTCACTTTCCCTGTACCAAATGTGTCAATCGAAATCGAAACTGGTTGAGCCACACCGATCGCATAGGCAAGTTGAACTTCACAACGGTCAGCTAGGCCAGCTGCAACAATGTTTTTCGCAACATAACGAGCTGCATAAGCTGCAGAACGGTCAACTTTTGTAGGATCCTTACCTGAGAATGCACCGCCTCCGTGACGAGCATAACCACCATACGTATCAACGATAATCTTACGACCAGTTAAACCAGCATCTCCTTGAGGTCCCCCAATTACGAAACGACCTGTTGGATTAATAAAGTATTTCGTTTCTTCATCAATTAAGTGTGCTGGAACAACAGGCTTGATTACATACTCTTTTAAGTTACGTTGAATTTGCTCTAATGCAACCTCTGGGTGATGTTGAGTAGAGATAACAATTGTATCAATACGAACTGGTTGATTGTTTTCATCATACTCTACTGTTACTTGTGTTTTTCCATCTGGACGTAAGTAAGGTAGAATTTCTTCTTTACGTACCTCTGTTAAACGGCGAGCAAGTTTGTGAGCAAGTGAAATAGGTAATGGCATTAATTCTGGAGTTTCATTATTTGCGTACCCAAACATTAAACCTTGGTCACCAGCACCGATTGCATCGATCTCAGCATCGGACATCAATCCTTCACGAGCTTCAAGAGCTTGGTCAACACCTTGTGCAATATCAGGTGATTGCTCATCAATAGAAGTTAACACCGCACAAGTTTCAGAATCAAAACCATACTTCGCACGAGTGTAGCCAATCTCACGAACTGTTTCACGGACAATCTTTGGAATGTCAACATATGTAGACGTTGTGATTTCTCCAGCTACAAGTACTAATCCTGTTGTTACTGATGTTTCACATGCAACACGCGCATTAGGATCACTAGCTAAAATAGCATCAAGAATTGAGTCAGAGATTTGGTCACAAATTTTATCCGGATGACCTTCGGTAACTGATTCTGATGTGAATAAACGACGAGTTTTCTTTTCTGTCATAATAAATTGTACCTCCTTTATCCTCTATAGGATATGCTATCTTTTGATACGGTACTCATTTTCCCTATTGACTAATTAGTCAAACAGAATTTTAGTTTTTGAAAGAACAAATCATTTCGTTAGTAAACTTAGCTTAACCATTCAAAAAATGTTTACACTAAGAACTAGGCTAAAATCGTTCTATATAGCCCCATATGAAAAAAACCTTTTCCAAATCTAGAGGAAAAGGTTTTGATTATCCGCCTTTCGCCCTCTTATCGATCAAAGCCGTAGCCTTGCAGGTTAGCACCTTTTCACTAATATGATATGTAAACTGTAAGCTTACACTATAAGTGTTGGTTGCCGGGTTTCTTCGGGCCTGTCCCTCCACCGACTCGGGATAAGAGTATCCGTTCGGGACATATCATATCGCACTGGTTATTTAATGTCAACCGTTTTTAGAAAATTTGCCTGAATTTGTCGAATTTTCCCTAACAACAGAACTCCAAAAACCATACAGTTTTGAATGCTATCTATATACTGTTATAAATCATAACCTACAAAAATTGTCCTGAGAAAAACATCAATTAGTATAGACTATTCGTTTTAATGTGTTATACTAATCCATAACAAAGTACATTTTACTGCATATATTAGAAAAATAGATGATAAAAAAATTTTATGTAGGAAGGGTTTTGGTGCGAATGAGTACACTTAGCTATGAAACAGAACTAGATAAGCTTTTAAAAGGCAGTAATATTAGCCATGACTTACCCGTTTCTCAATTAGTAGAAAGAGCTCTTGAAAGAAAAGAAGGAATTCTAACATCTACTGGTGCCCTACGTGCAACTACTGGTAAATATACTGGTCGTTCACCACAGGATAAATATATCGTTGAAGAAACGTCTATTAAAGAGAAAATTAATTGGGGGTCTGTAAACCAACCAATTAGTAAAGAAGTCTTTGAAAACTTATATAAAAAGGTCCTTGCATACTTAGAAACTAAAGATGAGGTTTTTGTTTCTAAAAATTTTGCTGGAGCTGATATTGGTTATCGACTTCCGATCCGAGTAGTGAACGAGTATGCTTGGCATAATCTTTTTGCTCGTCAATTATTTATTCGTCCAAATGCAGAAGAGTTACTTACACATGAAGCTGAATTTACTGTAATCTCAGCTCCTGGTTTTAAAGCGGATCCAAATCTAGATGGTACGAAATCTGAGACATTTATTATTGTATCATTTGAAAAACGTACTGTCCTAATTGGAGGTACTGAATATGCAGGAGAAATTAAAAAATCAATCTTCTCAATTATGAATTATATATTACCTGAGCGAAATGTGCTATCTATGCACTGTTCAGCTAATGTTGGTGATGAAGGTGATGTTGCCTTATTCTTCGGGCTTTCTGGAACTGGAAAAACAACTTTATCTGCTGATCCAAGTCGTCACCTAATTGGAGACGATGAGCACGGCTGGTCGCACACGGGTGTCTTCAATATTGAAGGTGGTTGCTACGCAAAATGTATTAACCTTACTGAGGAAAAAGAGCCTGAAATCTTTAATGCAATTCGTTTTGGCTCTGTACTCGAGAACGTTATGTTAGATGAAAACCGAACACCAGACTACAACGATACAACTCTAACTGAAAATACTCGTGCTGCCTATCCAATTGAGTTGATACCAAACTGTGTCATTCCAAGTGTTGCAGGTCATCCGAACACGATTATTTTCTTAACTGCAGACGCATTTGGAGTATTACCTCCAATAAGCAAGTTAACGAAAGAACAGGCAATGTATCACTTCCTGTCTGGGTATACGAGTAAATTAGCGGGAACAGAGCGTGGAGTAACAAGCCCAGAAGCAACATTCTCAACATGTTTTGGAGCACCATTCTTACCACTACCTGCGTACCGATATGCAGAGATGCTAGGGGAAAAAATCAATCAACATGATGTTCAAGTTTTTCTAGTTAACACGGGCTGGTCTGGTGGCCAATATGGCGTCGGCAAACGTATGAATTTAACTTATACTCGCGCGATGGTTCAGGCAGCTTTACTAGGAGAACTTCATTCAGTGGAAACAGTCGTTGATTCAATTTTTGGCTTACACATTCCTACAAGATGCCCTGGAGTACCAGATGAAGTACTTCAACCAAAAGAAACATGGGAAGATAAAGAAGCATATGATAATAAAGCTAAAGAACTTGCGTCGAAGTTCCAAGAAAACTTCATGAAGTTTGATAAGGTTTCTGATATCATTCGTAATGCAGGGCCAAAATTCTAATTATAGTTTAAACGCTTAGTTATGAACTGCACCCCCATTGTTAGACACAACTAACAATTGGAGGTGCAGTTCATTAATTCTAAGCGTTTTTTTATTTCTCTATAAATCTAGAACCTTCCTCTGAAGCCCAAATTTTTTATGGAACTTACACACACATCTAGGCGAATGAACATAGACTATCACATCACAAGATTATCTATTCGTTTTATCAGGAGGAGTTTACATGAAAGGTTTTAGTAAGGTGATTTTTTTAAGTTTAATGACGTCTTTAGCTGCACTACTATTTGTTGGTTGTTCGTCCTCAAAAGAAACAGACACCATTCGAGTAGCTGAAGTTACAAGATCAATATTTTACGCACCACAATATGTAGCTATTTCGGAGGGCTTCTTTGAGGAAGAAGGCATCGAAATTGACTTAACTACTACATGGGGTGGAGACACGACTATGACTACCCTTTTGGCTAATGGTGCAGATGTGGCTCTAGTTGGAGCTGAAACCTCTATCTATGTATATGCACAAGGGGCAAATGACCCCCCTATTAACTTTGCAGCCTTAACACAAACAGATGGCACATTTCTAGTATCTAGAGAACCTATTGAAAATTTTGATTGGGATATGTTGAGAGGAAGTACGTTCCTTGGTCAAAGAAAAGGCGGTATGCCACAGATGGTTGGTGAGCATGTATTAAGAAAACATGGAATTAACCCTCAGAACGACTTAAATCTCATTCAAAATATCGATTTTGGAAATATCCCAAGTGCTTTTGCATCTGGAACTGGTCAGTTTGTCCAGTTGTTTGAGCCAACAGCAACACAATTTGAACTTGAAGGATTAGGCCACATCGTTGCTTCCTTTGGTGCTGAGTCTGGAACCGTCCCTTACACAGGCTTTATGGCAAAACAGAGTTATATTGAAAAAAATGGTGATGTGCTTGAGCGCTTTACAAGAGCCTTATATAAAGCTCAACAATGGGTTCAGTCTAGTTCAACAGAAGAGATTGCAAAATCTATTCAACCATTTTTTAGTGATACAGATATGGAAGTCATAAAAAGTGTTGTTGAAAATTATAAATCACAGGGTTCTTATGCCACTTCTCCTAGAATTAAAGAAGAGGCCTGGGAAAACCTTCATATCATTATGGATCAAGCTGGAGAATTGCCAATGCACGTTAATTATCAGGACTTAGTCAATACTGATATTGCAGATAAAGTAACGAAGTAAACATAGTTCAGAAGAGTGGTTAGTGTAAAATTTGATACGTTTTATACTAGCCTCCTCTTCACTCAGTCGAAAGGGGAGGTTTTTTGCAATGTCGATTGTCAGGATTAAAAATGTTAACAAAACATTTTTTTCACAAGAAGCTGCAACAACCGCCCTCAAAGATATTTCACTCTCTGTAGAACCAGGTGAATTCATCTCTTTAATCGGACCAAGCGGTTGTGGTAAAACAACGTTATTGTCTCTGATTGCAGGCTTGCTTCAACCTACGAACGGAGAGATTAATATTGAGGGGCAGCAAATCTTGCGACCATCACCGAAAACTGGATATATGTTGCAGCAAGATTATTTATTCCCTTGGTTAACCATTGAACAAAACATTACTATTGGTTTAAAAACAATGAAGAAATATAATGATAACTCTAAAAATTTTGCGTTATCATTACTAGAAAAGATGGGGCTTTTAGATAAGAAAAATGATTATCCTAGTCAGTTATCCGGGGGAATGCGCCAACGTGTTGCCCTAGTTCGAATATTAGCCACTGAACCTAAACTTTTATTATTAGATGAACCATTTTCTGCCTTAGACTATCAAACAAAATTAAAGCTTGAAGATCTAGTCTCATATACAATTAAAGAACAAGAAAAAACAGCTATATTAGTTACCCATGATATTGGCGAAGCAATTGCCATGTCAGATCGAATTGTGCTGTTATCATCACGCCCAGGAAAAATATCCAATACGTTTGTTGTTCCCGAGACATTAAGACTCTTATCACCTTTTCAAGCTAGAAACCATCAGGATTATAACAAGCTCTTTCAACGAATATGGAAGGAGTTGGAGAGTCTTGAAGAACAACATCTCTAGTCTACACGAACAGTATAAATACAAAAAACGGGTAGAAGGGGTTAAAATAAGGTTTACACAACTTACAATCCTTTTATTATTTTTCTTTACTTGGGAGCTTGCTGCTAGGATGCGTTGGGTTGATCCACTTCTATTTAGCATGCCATCGAGGGTATGGAACTTATTTCTCGAAAAAGTACAGGATGGGTCATTACTCATCCATACATCAGTTACCCTTTTTGAAACGATTGCTGGGTTTATACTGGGAACTGTTATTGGAACACTTATTGCCGCAACTCTATGGTGGTCACCATTTTTATCAAGAGTTCTAGACCCCTATTTAGTTGTTCTAAACTCCATGCCTAAGATTGCCCTAGGCCCAATTTTAATTGTTGGTCTTGGACCAGGCTATTTATCTATTATTGCAATGGGAGCATTAATCTCAGTAATAATCACGACACTCGTCGTCTACAATGCCTTTAAAGGAGTCGATGAGAATTACCTAAAGGTTGTCCAAACATTTGGTGCTACAAAGCAACAGTCTTTTAAATCAGTTATCTTACCTGCGACTGTACCGACAATTATTTCTACATTAAAGGTTAATGTAGGTCTCTCATGGGTAGGGGTTATTGTTGGAGAATTCTTAGTATCAAAGCAAGGTTTAGGCTATATGATTATTTATGGTTTCCAAGTCTTTAACTTTAACTTAGTAATCTTAAGCCTGTTAGTGATTGCAGTATTAGCAACATTAATGTATCAAGGCGTTGAGCTACTAGAACGAAAATTAACAAAACAAATGCTCAAATAAGATAGAACCGTACTAGAAAAATTCTAGTACGGTTCTTTTTAGCATCATTATAAAATGTCTAGCCTTACAATTAATGCTAATAAAAGTTGTAATAAAAGTTGAATGTTTAATGCAACTTGTGTGTCTGTTGTTGTAACGTTTACCCCTTGTGAATTATCAATGACAACCTTTTGAATAGATTCTTGTTTAATTTTTGTTGATTGTAATAGGTCTTGAGTAATTTTTTCTGCTTGTGAACTATCGGCAATTGATATCGTGATGATTAAGGCGATTGCCGCTTGTAATGATGCTTGTAATGATACCGCAGCTTTTGTATCTGTTGTACTTACCTTGACATCACAAGAGTTCATAATGTGAATTAACTCTTCTGAAATTTGAACTTCTTTATTCATTTGTTCTGCACTTTGTTCTATTCTGTCACTCATTTTTTTAATCTCCTCCTTACTCGTGATAATGTATCCTATGTAAAAGACTAGACTTTGTTCAGGACAAACAAACAGGGCATTTTGCTTAATTTCTATTTCAAAGACCTATAAATAAGAAAAAAACAGCCTATGACACATAGTAAGTGTCTAAAGGCTGTTCTTTTTTTCTGTTTCTAACCATTTTAAGCTAAACGTAAGAACTTCATCTTTCATAATAAAACTGTATTCCTTATCAGTTCTGATTTTTGGAGGTAATTCTTTCAATAAAATAGGACCTTCTGTTTCAAAGTAGTGATCCTTTATTTCAAGACCACTAATTAGAGCAAAATACACATTTTTTATAACAACTTCTTGTTTTCCTGTGACGCGGTATTGACCAATATAAGTTAAATTTTCGACTTTACCTCCGGTTTCTTCAGAAACTTCTCGCTTTGCTGCTTCTGGCGCCGTTTCTCCCTCTTCTACTTTTCCTCCTGGAAACTCGATACCCCGTTCTGCATGACGAGTTAATAACCATTTTCCCTCATACATACAAATAACCCAAACATGTCGAGGTTCTTTGGAAAAAGGATGGTCGTTATAGGAAAATTCAACTTTATTACGATAATAATCATAAAATGAATAAGAATTAGACAATTTGTTACTGACACTCCTTCTCCTTATTTTATCTATATTATACACGACATGTATAGGAAAGTCTGAATAACTAATCGTCCTCGGTAGGTTTAATAAATTTCATCGTAATAAAAACTGAAACGAGACTAACAAAGGTCACAACAGCAAATAACGTAAAGTGGGAAGCTTTCATTAATATAGCAACAACTGGTGGTCCTAGTGCGACACCAACAAACCTCATGCTACTATAAATTGACGTAATTGTACCTCTTTCTTCTTTAGCGATCCCTTCTGTGACAAGGGCATCCAAACTAGGTAGGGCAAAACCAATTCCAACTCCCGATGCAAACATAGCTGTTAACAAGACATAAATGTCTTTCGTAAACGCAACAGAAAAATTTGCAATAGTCAAAATGACTAACCCCACAACAGTTACAATCTTCATCTTCATCTTTTCTTTACCAATCGTTTTTCCTGTAACATAAGAAGACAAACATAAAGCTGCAAGTGGGATCGCTAATATAATTCCCTTTTTTATACCATCAATGTTATGCCTCTCTTCTAACATAGTTGATAAATAAAACAAGACACCAAAGAGAACGAACATACAGATACAACCAATGACGAACACAGAATAGAGCCAACGACCTTCATTTTTAAAAATATTTTTAATCGACCTTATAAATACATTAAGTTTTGGCGGTTTGCTTGACACTGGTGGGTTTTTCACTAAAAAAATCATCATGACAATTGACACCAAACAAAAAACAGGAAATGCAAAAAATGGCATGTACCAAACCACTGCAGCTAAGACTGCACCCAAAATCGGACTCAACACTTTTCCGAATGTATTTGACGTTTCAATAACACCTAATCCATTGCTGACATCTTTTTCATCGGTGAATATGTCTCCTACAAGTGGCATTACTATAGGGGCCGCACCAGCCGCACCAATTCCCTGTAATAATCGTCCAATAATAATAATTCCATAAGCATCATCTATTTGCCAAGACGCCCAGCCAGAAATAAGTCCACCAATAGCTGCAAGCGTCAAGCTTGGAATAATTATTAGCTTCCTTCCATACTGATCAGATAAATACCCGGCAATTGGTATTAAGATAATTGCAACAACAGAATAAACAGTAATAATCATACTAACCTGCAAGGAACTAATATTTAACTCTTTTTCAATCGTCGGAAGCACTGGAATTAACATAGAATTCCCTAGTGTCATAACTAAAGGAATAGATGCTAAAGAAACAAGATCCCACGTTTTTTTATCGTCCATAAAACCCCGCCTTCTTTAGAATGATCAATGCTCTTAGATTAGTATTTAAGAAACTGAAAAATCTATTCCAACGAAAGATTATTTCGAAAAACAAAATATTAGTGAATAATTTCTTTTACTATAGGACAGATTACCAAATGTCCATTTACTTTCGATTTACGCAAGTAATGGGTAAATGGAAAAAATTAAAAGGGTTTTTTAGGAGGAATTTTTTAATGCCACAAGGTAAAGTAAAATGGTTTAATGCAGAAAAAGGCTTTGGATTTATTGAAGTAGAAGGACAAGATGATGTATTTGTTCACTTTTCAGCTATTCAAGGTGAAGGTTTCAAATCACTTGACGAAGGTCAAGAAGTTAGCTTTGACGTTGAAACTGGCAACCGTGGTCCACAAGCTGTAAATGTTGTAAGAATATAACGTAAAAAATAGGCTGGAAAATACTCCAGCCTATCTTCTTTATATAGTTTAATCGGTCTTTTTAGCTTCTTCTGTCGGGTCTACTTGTTTCTCCACAGATTTTACAGGTTTCTTGTCGTCATCGTCAAAATCGCTTGTTAACTCCCGTGTTGACTTTTTGAACTCCCTTAACGTCTGACCTACCGCTCTACCCATTTCAGGTAACTTTTTCGGACCAAATATAATTAAAGCGATAACTAAAATTAAGATTAACCCTGGAATTCCGATATTTCCTAACATACTTTTCTCCCCCTAATTAAGGTTATTTATTTTAAAAAATTGATGACTGATTACGGACTACTTTATAACCGCCCAACTGTTCGACCATTCTTGAAAACTCATCAGATTGGATCACATCAAGGAATAGCGTGCCGCCTTCACTATCAAAGAAGCTCTTTGTCATAACTAGATCATAGCTTTCATCAGCAACAGGGATAAAGTCAAGTCCCATCGTTGAGGCTGCAGAGTATACTCCTAAACCTACACTATTTTCCTTTTCCTTCACTTCAGCAGCTACACTTAAGTGAGAAAACATTTCTCTTTCATAGCCTTGTATTTGCTCTGATGTAAGCGAGTGTTTTTTCAACAGTGAGTCAAACAAAATTCTCGTACCTGCTCCTCTTTGACGATTTACGTATGCTCCACCTTTTTCTACGATATCTTCAAGAGTTTTGATACCGAGTGGATTACCCTTTGGTACGATCCACCCCTGCTCTCTTTTCAAGAATGGTATAACTACAACATCTTCACCAGCTAAGTACTTTTCTACATAAGGAAGGTTATAAGTGTCAGTCTCCGGATCTAGCAAGTGAATACCTGTTACATGGGCTTCTCCTTTTCGAATTGCCATAATTCCGGCTAAACTACCGACATGAGATGAGATGACTTGCCTATTAACATCTTTTTTCTTAAGTAATGAGGAAACAATATCAATCGATAAATCGTGACTACCTGTAAATAACACACCTTTTCGAATTGCCTCTATGGGTTTATATAGCTCAATTTCAACGGTTTCACCTTGTTCAAAACCTTGACTTTCAGGGGGAACCACTAAAATACCGTCTGCTCGTACCATTGACATCGTAACTCCAGCTGCTCTGGTTAAAGGATTTGCAATATACTCACCATTAACAAATCCTACATTTAGTCTAACAAAGTCTTCAGCACCCATATTAGAAACAACTCGTCTTCCTAAACGAACATGTAATGTTTCACGTTTTGGTTCTTGAATGCCTTGATAGTGATACACTAGTGGTCGCAAGAACCATTCTAAAGCTAAATAAGCAGATACTGGATAACCAGGGACACCAATAATAGGCTTTCCTTTTACTTCTCCTAAGATCACAGGTTTACCTGGACGTGTAGCAATACCGTGGGTATACACTTGGCCTAATTCACTAATCACATGGACAGTATAGTCTTTTGAACCAGCAGACGACCCAGCATTTATGATAATCATATCTGCCTCATCTGCTGCATTTTCAATTGCTTTACGAATGTGTTCAGGGTTATCAACAACGATATCATAGAGGAGGGGATCTCCCCCCCACTCTTGAACAAAGCTAGAAAAAACTGTACCGTTAAATTCAACAATGTCACCAGGCTTCATTGGTGAACCAGGCTGAACCAGCTCGTTGCCTGTTGGTAAAATCGCAACTTTCGGTTTTTTTACTACAGGAAGTTCTAAAACACCTCCAGCTAATAACGCCCCTAGATCAACAGGTCTTAACGTATGTCCTTGTGGTAAAATCATTTCTCCACAAACAACATCTTCACCTACAGGACGAATGTTTTGCCAAGGTGTTGCTGGAGCAATGATCTCGATCGTCTCCTCATCCACTTCTTGTAAATCCTCAACCATAATGACAGCGTTAAATTCACTTGGAACTGGGTTTCCTGTATCAACATAAATAAATTGCTGGTTTTTCTTCAAGTGAAGTGGACGTTGTTCATGTGCTTCATAGGTTTCATCGGCTCGAACAGCTATTCCATCCATTGCCGAGGCATGGTAATGAGGCATTGAAAGGCTAGCAAAGATTGGAAGTGCCGTCACCCTTCCTAATCCATTTCTAGTAGGAACAGTTTCTATTTCTGGTAGTAAGTTTGCTTTTTGAATTAGTTCATCTTTGGCTTGTTGTCTAGGTTTATCTTGTAAATATACTTTACGATTAAATTCTTTGCTCACGAAACCGTCCTCCTAACGTAGCAATATTGCAGGTACAAAATCGCCTTGTCTTGCACCTTCAAATTCAGATTTTATTTCTACCACGGCATCACTCTGTACTAGTGTTGAAATGAGTCCTGATTTACCAATAATCGGCTCAGCCCACCATTCTCCCTCTTGTTCAATTAACTTCACGCGAATATAATCTGTTCTTCCCATAGAAGAGTGGATATTTTTCGTTAACCTTACTTGAACTCGATCTAACCTATTACCACTTATCTCTCCACTAAGTTTTTTTATGATTTCCCCCCCAAACAACGAGAAAATAATCATTGCTGATGCAGGATGTCCTGGTAGACCGATCACTGGCTTATCGCCTGCCATTGCTAGTATCGTCGGTTTTCCCGGTTTAATGGAAATGCCATGAATGTAAACACCTGGTTCACCTAATGACTCAATCACTTGAGTCGTATAATCTTTTGCTCCGACAGAGCTTCCCCCTGATAACACTAAACAATCAACTTCTTTAAACAATTCTTCTGCACGCTGTTGATACTCAGTGTAGTCATCCGATACAATTCCAGCATAAATGGCTTTTGCTCCCCATTCTTGTACTAGACTTGTAATCGTTAACGCGTTGATATCACGTACTTGCCCAATTTGAATTTGCTCTGTTTCATAGGGGACAATTTCATCACCACTAGATAGGTATCCTATTGTCAGCTGTTTAAAAACTGCCACTTGAGTTTTACCAATCGCAGCAATTGCACCAAGTTCTTGCGGTCTGAGCTTCGTACCTTTCGTAATAAGCACGTCACCTTCTTTTACATCTTCACCAATTTGAATAACGTTCTCTCCTGGTGCTACTTGTTTATACGTATTGAGTAGTCCAGACAGGTCTTCACAATGTTCAATCATGATAACGCTATCACTATTTGGCGGCATCATACCACCAGTAGGAATATAAATTGCCTCTCCATGGCTAAGTGGGGTTGTGGCTTCTTCACCCATTTTTACACTACCAACTACGTTAAGAAACCCTGGCATGGTTTCTGATGAACCAAAGGTTTCTTTTGCCTTTACAGCATATCCGTCAACTGTTGATCTTGGAAAACTAGGAACAGATTCAGTAGCAATAATATCTTCTGCTAATATACGATGAAGCGATTGATCAAGAGGAATTTCCTCCACTACTTTAATTGATTGGACTATATCTTCAATAAGTGCAAATGTTTCTTCAACCGTCTTAACCTTAAAAAATTGCATCAAGTATCATCCTCCCTCTTTCTTCTTTGAGAGATGCTATTTTTCTAATTTTTATCACTTATCTTCATAATTCGAAGGATGATTCATATTATAGAAAACTTGGGGAAGAATATCAATTTCTCTGTTTACAGATCAAATTTCCTCGATTGCTAGCTTTTCACTTTGTCCTCATCTTTCGTCACTCCGAAACCATTCTCCTGAGCTACAAAGTCTAGATGAATACTAGTTAAATCTAACAGAAATGCAGATTGTTTCTTTAATAATTTTCTTGTATCTATAATCTTGCTATATCCATTACACTTGTCACAGACTTCTATTCTTGAACTATTATCGTTTTCAATATTGTAATAGCTAATAAGTTTGTGGTCCTCATTCCCACAAAAAGAACAATGAATCCGTTTTTGATTCCATTTCGCTTCACAGCGTGGACAAACAATCATTTTTATGCCCTTACCTTCAAGTACTGCAACCCGAATTGGTTCACCACAGCACGGACAACTTCCGCTGGTTCTTAGGTTTGGTAATTCACTACTATAAGCACTTGATACCATTCGCAGATACGGTCGAATGCTATGTTCCGCTAAAAAATATGGGAGCCACTCTGGCAATCCTTCTTTTTCGGCAAACGCTTGAAAGTAAAGTTGGTTAAAACTAAGCACTTCTTCAGACCATATTTTCACTAACTCACAATCTAGTTTCTCCTTTAACAGTTCCACACAGTTTGTTAGTTTATCATCTTTTTCCACTAGAAAACTTGCCAGTTGAATTATCCATTGTTGGTATTGATCGAAATCAATGTTAAGTGATGTTTGTGCAATAACTGGAACTTCTTTATGATGTAAAGATTGTTTTGTTACTACCATATCTTTATCTAGTTGTTTTTCCCATTCTAGTTGTTTGTTAGAGATGGCTGTTTGTAAATCTAAATATTCAGGAGAGATTACTGTTTGTTTCATTATCTTTCACCTCAAGTTAGTATTGTAATTATGGATATTGAATGTTGAGTTATGAAGTAGTCTACTCTTTCACTTCGTTTTACAGAGAGGTTTCATAAACCAAAATTTAAGATCCATTTCGAACATAGTATATCAACTATCTAGTTTTCCAAGTGTGATGAAAAGCACGTATACTTACAAATTAATAAAGTTCATTAAAATGTAACTTTTATATTGATATGAAAAGGAATAGCTGTCCACAAGGGACAGCATACCTTTTCTAATCCTATCAAAGAGCTTATTAGGCCCCTTTGCCTTTTTTAACAGGTTTTTCTTCTTTAATTTCACCTTTAGCTACTAATTCATCGTACCACTTGCCGTGGTGTTCTTTTGCGTATTTGACAGGAACGTCACCTTTCGTCATCCCTTGCATCGATGCTTTCGAGCCCGGGTGTCCAAGACTTAAGTAGATGTGTCCAACAACTACAGCCACCGAAAGACCAAAGGCAATATTATGGATCGGATAAGCCCATTGAATAAGCACTACTGGGAAAAGATGTGGCATCCACATAACAATACCTGAACCAATTAACATAGCTGCACAAGTGATTGTAAGTAAAGAGTTTAACTTTTCTCCTGCGTTAAAGAAATCTTGTTTTGGCATGTCTTTTACATGACCACCAAAGAACTCCTTCGGAAATTTCACGAAAAACATGATATCTTCTTTTCTCCAAGTAAGAGTCTGCTTAAGCCAGTGGAATAAGCTCTTTGGATCGACAAACATCATAACAATTGGAGGTAATACAAACAGTACTGCAAAAATTCTGTGTAATAATCGTAAGTTTTCTGGACCGCCGAAAATTGGATACATCCAACTAAAGAAATCCGTGTAAAGTGGTAAAGCCGTGATATACAGGGCAAAGAAAGCTAGAGCATTTGTCCAGTGAGCAATAATTACCCACTTGCTAAAACGCTTGACTGTTTGTTGTCGATTACTCATCGTGATCTCCTCCTTCTTGCCCTTGCTTGTTAAATAGTTTGTTCGAGATAAATCCACCGATAACTGCCATTGTAGTCACACCAAGCATCGCTTTTCCAAGTGGTTGTGCATAGTCCTTCCAGATTGTTGCCGAAGTCGGAACTTTCGGGTTTTCCGGTAAACCATAAACACTTGGTGGTTCAGCTAATAAATAGAACGTTTGTGTGCCATCTACACCGATCGGGTTATATATGTTGGCATTCGGATAACGATCTTTCACTTGTGCTAAACGCTCAAGAGCCATTGCTTCCATTTCCTCTTTGTCACCAAAAACTAGAGCATCCATATGACAAATGTTTACACACGCAGGCATCATATCTTCACGAAGTCGATCGATACACATTGTACATTTTTGTGCTTTTTCATACTCTTTTCCATTTTCATCTGTATATTTAGCTAGTTCAATGACACTAAACGGGCAGTTTTGAACACAATATCCACAACCAACACATTTATCATAGTTTGTATTTACAGTTCCAAATTCAGTGTAATGAAGCGCATCTTCTGGACAAACCTTGACACAAGCAGCATCTGTACAATGCATACAAGCCGAATGACGGAATAACCACTCAAATCTACCATCTTCTGCTTCATGCTCTGTGAATGTCAGCATGTTCCAGTTAAATGCATTACATTTATCATGAGATTGATAGCTTCCTTTAAACTCTTCAGGTGCTGCAGGAAGATCATTCCAGTTCTTACAAGCTACCATACAAGCGCGGCAGCCATCACAACGAGTGACGTCAACTAGTTTTGCAAATATAGTAGTCATTAGTTAGCCCTCCTAACATTACCAAGGAATGCTTTGTATTCTGGTATCATCGTGTTTGCATCGCCGATATGAGGTGTTAGTGTGTTAGCAATTGCTCCTGTAGCAATACCCATATACCCGAAATGCCAAGGCATTCCAATATGGTGCACTTTTTCGCCACGGATCATATACGGCTTAAAGCGTTTTGTTACCATTGCATATGCCTCGATTTCACCACGAGCTGAACTAATAATTACCTTATCCTTATTTTTAATGCCTTTTTCTTCAGCTAACTCTTCACTTATTTCAACAAACATGTTTCCTTGGAGTTCTGATAACCACTCTAAGTTACGTGTCATTGAACCGGACTGCCAGTGTTCTGTTAAACGGTACGTTGTCACTACCATTGGGTAGTCTGACTTCTTCCCTTTGGCGTTCATTTCGCCTGCCCAAATTTTAACAGCAGGGTTTAAATCAACACTTGAAAATGCATTTGGTACAGGGCTCTCAAAAGGCTCATAATGCTCTGGGAAAGGACCATCATTCATCCCTGCGAATAATCCACCACGACCATGTGCCATCATTAAGAATGGATCGTCACCACTGTGTCCAGCTAAAGCTTGGGCTCCTGGCTCACCTGGCGTTCCTGGTGCTTTAGCAGGAGGGAAATCAGGTACATCATAGTGTCCTGCCCATGTTTCGCCATTCCAACGGATTCCTTCACGGAAGTCCCACGGTTTCCCGTCAATCGTACAACCTGCACGGTTATATAGAATACGACGGTTTGCAGGCCATGAATAAGACCAGTTTAAGTAGTTTTCCATTCCTGTATCGACGCTATCACGATTTTTCGCTCTATTGTTTGTATCCGTTGGACCAGCATCAGGATAAAATCCACTATAGATCCAGTTACCACACGATGTTGTTCCATCATCTTTTAGTGCTGCAAAACCTGGAACTGTTCTTCCAGTTGTTAAGTCATAGCCATTGATTTCTTTATTTATTAAATCATTGTCTGGATAGTCTCCGTTGCCAAAGTCCCAATGAAGCGCTTGCTGAATTTTACCTTTTATGGAGTTGTCACCTTTATAAAGCTCTTTCACACGCTTAGATAAATTGTGTACAATCCAAAGGTCAGATTTAGAATTACCTTTAGGATTAATTGCTTTCCAACGGAATTGCATCCAACGACCAGAGTTTGTTACTGAACCTTCTTTTTCATATGGTCCGCAGGCTGGTAACATAAACACTTCTGTCTTAATACTTGCAGGGTCACTATTAGCTTCTTTCTTCCAGAATGCAGCTGTCTCAGTCTCCCATAAATCAATTGCTACTAACCAATCAAGATTAGCCATTGCCTTTTTCTCTTTATTTGTGTTTGGACCACCTACAACCGGATTTTGTCCCCAAACTAGCATTCCTTTTATATCTCCGTCATACATCGCTTCAAATAGAGAGATATGAGAAGAATTTCTACTATACTTAGGAAGATAATCATAGAGGAAGTCATTATCCTTCGTTGCACTATCTCCGTAGTAAGCTTTTAATAAACTAGTAAAGAATTTTGGACGGTTATTCCAGAAACCACCATGTGGTGTTTCGTTTTTAATATATGACTCATAATCTTTGTGTCTATCAGTCGATGTAGGTGCAGCCATATAACCAGATAAGTCTTGGAATAAAAGTGCAAAGTCAGTTGAGCCTTGAACGTTACACTCACCGCGTAATGCATTCACGCCACCTCCAGCACGTCCAACGTTTCCTAATAGCATTTGGATCATTGCGTAAGAACGAACATTCTGGGATCCAACTGTATGTTGTGTAGTTCCCATTGCGTACATAATCGTTCCGACTTTCTCTCTTGCTCCTGTCGCACAGAAAGCTTCAGCAACTTTTAAGTAATCTTCTTTTGGAGTCCCCGTCACTGCACATACAGTATCAACATCATAACGGGAATAGTGTTTTTTCATTAATTGAAATACTGAACGTGGGTGTTTTAGTGTATCATCTTTCTTGTAAGAACCATCTTCATTCATTTGGAATGACCAAGTACTTCTGTCATAGCTTCTTTTTTCTGCATCATAGCCTGAGAAAATACCGTCGTTAAAGTCAAAGCCTTCGTTTACTAAGAATGAAGCATTCGTATAGTTAACTACATATTCTTTATGAATAAGGTTGTTTTCAATAGCGTAGTTAATTAAACCACCAATAAAGGCGATATCCGTACCTGAACGCATTGGTGCATATACTTGAGCCACAGTTGAAGTACGTGTGTAACGAGGGTCAACGGAAATAATAGTTGCGCCTCTCTCTTTCGCTTTTTGGATATATTTCATACTAATTGGATGGTTCTCTGCAGGATTACCCCCAATAATTAGAGCACAATCAGTATACTGGATATCGTTCCAGTGGTTTGTCATTGCGCCACGACCAAATGTAGGTGCCAGACCGGCAACCGTAGAGCTGTGTCATATACGGGCCTGATGTTCAATAAAGGTTGCGCCTAATCCTCTCATAAACTTAGCAATTAAGTAACACTCTTCATTTTCAAGAGCAGCTCCACCTAGTGAAGCGATCGCTTCAGTACGATTAACTGTTATTCCATTATCTTTTTCTACGAAACTTTCATCGCGAGTCTTTTTAATATTTTGGGCAATCTTATCTAATGTCCAATCCCACTCTTTTTCTTCCCATCTGTCACTTCCTGGTGCACGATATAAAGGTTTTTCAAGACGTCTGTCAGAAGTATATAACTGACGAATTGACGTGCCTTTACTACATAATGAACCACGGTTAATCGGATGATCAGGATCCCCTTCTGTGAACAATACATCATTTTTCTCTTCGTTCACGTGTACTAAAATACCACACCCAACCGAACAATAAGGACAAATTGTTGGTGTAGTAGTAGTACGAGCAATTTTAAATTCTTTCGCTTGTGCTGAAGCCTCTTTTGGTTTGAAACCTAATTCAACAACTGCAAGCGTAGCGGCCGCTGTACCAGACAGCTTTAAAAACTGTCTACGTGATAAATCAAACATCGTTAGTCCTCCCCCTAAAATATCTGTAATTCATTCCCTTAAAAAAGTTCATTCATATAACTAAAATTAACTCCTGTGTAAATCTCTCTTTTTTAAGGCTGATCCCCAGCAACCTTTGAAACATCATTTGCAACTCTACCTTGAGATGTATAAACGGTAGCCATCTTTCCCCTCATGTAGCCGACAAGTTCAATTTGTAAGAAGTTTGCAAGTTGAACTGCTTGCTTTGTCGCTGCTGTTCTTGTGCCAATAATGCCAATCCCAAATCGGGCTGCTTTTGACAACATTTCATACGAAACTCTCCCAGTAGTCAGTAATATTAGACTTTTGGGATCGAGTCCTTCGCGAACTGCAAAACCAAGCACCTTATCGACCGCATTGTGACGACCAATGTCTTCGCGTACAAAAATGTTTCCATCTATATCAACAAGACAAGCGCCGTGCATACCCCCTGTTTCTAAATAAAGCGGAGAATTTAGAGCAAATTCATGACGCTTTTTTAATAAATAGGAAAGTGTGACGGTTCTGTTTGTCGAGATTTTTGGAAACATCTTCACATCGGTCATCGAAAAAAAAGTGACCCCTTTTCCACAACCAGCTGTAAAATGTTTTTGTTTCTGCGAAAACGTTTCGGCATCGAACTCTTCATTCATTTCTACAAGTACTCTACCGTTGTCTTCATCTATCGTTAACTTTTTCAAGTCACCGGGCCCATTAATAATACCTTCTGAATAGAGATAACCGACTGCCCAGTCATCTAAATCCGCTTTTGTTAACTGGTATGTTGCTAATTCGTAACCATTTAGATAAAGCGTAATAGGAAACTCATCCGGACAATATTTTCGAGTCATCCATATCCTCCCCTCTGTTTAGCTTTAGGTGGATAATTACTTCCTAATGCTAGACACGTTCATGAATACGGTTTCAATTGTAACCGTATATTCAAACCTTTCTTAAATCCCCATTTAAGAATACAACCATTAAAGTTCTGACTATTCACAAACTTTAACTTTTATAATATTTTTTAACTAAAATAATAGATTGCTAGTTACCAGTCTTCCCCAAGACTCGTTCGCTTAAATAATCACAAGCTTTTTTTAATCTATTATTAGTAACTGATTGTAGAATACCACTTTCGATTTATATATTTCTGTGACTTTAATCACTCCTGTGAACACTTTGTTACGATAGATACTTGATTTTTTAGAATTTATTTTTCTAGTAAAAAGTCTTCACTTCATTTCAAACTTAATGAAATCTCGTAAGATATGTAATTCCATATGTTCAGTCTTAAACTTTCACAAAGTCAAGATCTCACAAAATACTATCTTACTATAATATAACCATAAATATATTTTGTTTTAAGTTCACAAAATCCTTATTGTATTTTTTAAAAAATAGTTTGTATTTTTTTGATTTATAACTAAAAATAGTAAATAATAGATTTAATTAAAGAAAAGCGCAAGGCGCCCGCCTATCGGCGACAAGCAAATGTTCTGAACGAAAAAAGTGCGCTCTTTCACTTTTTATCGAGGGAAAAAGGAAGGCCACTTTTTCCTTGGTCAGGTTATTTGACCTCGAGCCGATGGCGCCAGGAGCTAGACAATATTTAAGTCGAAATTATATACTTTCCTATAATGTAAAGAAAGGATTAGCAGCTATATGCGTACTCTGATGTTGTTAACTATGGCAATCTTGGCTCTATTACTACCGTTGGTCATCCATGTAACCAAAGATACTCCAAAAAACGCTAGTGAGCATACCTTCCTAGACACTTCCAAAGACGAGATAAGTTCTGGTGTATTCCCACGATTTCATGATGACTCATTAGAACTAGAAAACTTAATTAATGAAATTAAGAAGACTTCATTTAAAACTCCAAAAGAATGGGGTGAAACTGTTTCTGGTGTAATAAATCATTTTTCTACGGATGCAAAAATAATTGCCTTAACATTTGATGCCTGTGGAGGTAAATGGGGTAGCGGATACGATGCAGACTTAATTGATTTTCTGATTAACGAAAACATCCCTGCAACATTGTTTATTAATAGCCGTTGGATCGATGCAAACTTAGACTTATTTTTATACTTAGCCTCTTTAGACCAATTTCAAATTGAAAATCATGGCACAGAACATCGACCCTTATCCTTAATCGGAGGAACAGCCTGGGGAATAAAAGGAACAACTAGTGTTGAGGAAGTGTTAACCGAAGTTACTACAAATTACAAAAAGATAAAAAACCTTACAGGACACTCTCCCATATACTTTCGCGCCGGTACTGCTTATTATGATGAAGTCGCTGTTAGTATCGTTGAGTTGTTAGGGATGAAGGTAGTCAATTATGATATTTTAGGTGACGCAGGTGCAACTTACTCCCCAAATCAAGTGAAGGAAGCGTTGTTAAAGGCAAAACCTGGTTCAATCGCCTTGCTTCATATGAATCAACCAACAAAAGGAACTGCAGAAGGCGTCAAAATGGCGATACCGCTACTGAAAGAACGAGGTTTTTCGTTTGTTACACTTGATGAAGGATTTGAGCTCTCATCTAATTAAATACAAAATAAAGAAAGCTCACGATCAATTTGGTTGTGAGCTTTCTTCTAATTGTTACTAACAAAACTTTTAGAATATCCGTTCAATAATCGTCGCATTTGCCATTCCGTATCCCTCGCAAATTGCTTGCAAGCCATACCTTTTTTGTTGACGTTCTAGCTCATGTAATAAGGTCGTCATGACCCTTGCTCCTGTAGCTCCAAGAGGGTGTCCAAGAGCAATAGCACCTCCATTTACATTTAATTTCGTAAGATCAATCGCAAGCTCTTTCGCCCATGCTAGTGGTACAGAAGCAAATGCCTCATTTACTTCAAATAAATCTATATCAGCAAGTGTTAGATTTGCCTTTTCTAAGACTTTTTGAGTTGCACTAATTGGTCCTGTCAGCATTAAAGTTGGATCAGTTCCAACCACGGCACGAGCAAGTATCCTAAATCTAGGCTTTACACCAAGCTGTTCAGCCTTTTCTCTAGACATAATTAAGACTGCAGCCGCACCATCACTAATTTGACTGGCGTTACCAGCCGATATTTTCCCCTCTTCTCGGAAGGGGGTTTTCAAATTACTTAAACGTTCAATCGTTGTATCACTTCTCGGGCCTTCGTCACTTTCAAGTAAGATTTCTTGCCCGTCTCTATTTGCTATTACTGGCATGATTTCTCTTTGAAAATATCCCTTCTCTATTGCAGACAATGCCTTTTCGTGGCTTTTCAGTGCAAACTCATCCAGCTCTTGGCGACTTAGTCCCCACTTGTCAGCAATTCTTTCGGCAGAAAGACCTTGATGAATGATTTCATATTTTGATTGCAGCTTTTCACTTTCTGTACGCCCTTGAAATTGTGAAAACATTGGAACCCTTGACATACTTTCTACACCACAAGCAATTACACAGTCCATGTCTCCACTGAGGATCGCTTGAGCTGCAAAGTGAATTGCTTGCTCACTTGAACCGCATTGCCTATCTATCGTTACTCCTGGAACTTCTTGTGGAAATCCTGCGATAAGGGAAGCTACTCTTGCAATATCAGCTGATTGCTCGCTTGCTTGTGTGACACAACCAGCAATTACATCATCAACTTCTCTCTTCTCAATTCCTGCTCTTTGAACGACTGCAGCTAAAACTAGCGCCAACATTTCATCTGGACGTATACCACTTAAACTACCATTTCTTTTTCCTATTGGTGTACGAACTGCTTCTACGATCACTGCTTCTCTCAATATACGTTTCAACTCCTTACATTTAATACGAAATACTCAGTTTTGTTCATCATCTTTGAAACTAAGAATATTCCCCAGGTACTTGTTCTGCTAATCTTTTTTTCTTTTTCTTAAACCAATTAAGAATAATTGAAAAGATACTTATGCTTATTATTGCAGTAATAGCTACATATATTGATAGGTCTTCATTGGTTCCAGAAAGCCTGCCTAAAGAAAAGAACAAACAAAACCAAATCAGTGCTGTTGTGTACGAAAGTAATGCAAAACGAAGATAAGATAACCGCATCATTCCATATAAAAAGGGAACGAAAATGCGTACACCTGGAATAAAGTAGCTAATAACTAACGAGTATACGTGATATTTTTTGATTAAATGAAGAGCTTTACGAATTGATTTTTTTGTTCCTTTTTTCATAGATAAAAAGCTTACTATTCTTTTGCCAATGACTCTTCCAAGAAAATAACTTGTGGTCAAACTTGCTAAAATTCCTAAATACCCAACAATAAAAACAATATCACTCTGTAGTAAATTTGTTGTGGAGATATATCCGATTGTTGTAACAATGGCCTCATTTGGAACAGGAACACCCAACATTCCTAACCATAGCCAGAGGAATATTCCCACATATCCCACGTCTTTTATGGTCGTTAACAGTACATCTAGTTCCATTTTTTTCTCCTTCTTCCTCGTTTAGAAAAAGTTTAATCTTGAATTCTAGACTGAAACTGCCTTATTTAGAAAAACGAAATATTCTAACAAAAAATATGTACCTTATATTTTAAACGGTGGAAAGGCATTTAGTAAATATAATTTCTATTTTTTTTAATAATCAAAAAATAACTTACAACCTATCAAAAACCCAAGTTTTTATAATAGCTAAATATTCTCTTGTCCAGAGCTTCCCTTTGACAACCCAAGGAGTTTCTGCCGCCAATGGATACGGCTCAAAACCTAGCCGCTTTGCAATAATCGTCGATCGAAATAAATGAAAATCATTTGTAACTACGACAATCTCTTTTACTTCCTCACCCAAGATTTCTCGGCTAAATGTAAAATTCTCGAAGGTATTCGTTGATACATCCTCTAGAATAATTCGTTCTTGAGCAATCCCCTGCTCTACTAAATATCTAGCCATTGCTTCTGCTTCTGATATCCATTCTCCCTCTCCTTGGCCCCCGGAAACGATCACTTTTGCCCCATCATTTTCTTGTAAGTATGTTAGCGCAGTCAACATTCGATAGTAGAGCGAGAGACTCATAACATCTCCATTTAATTTTGCGCCTAATACCATTACATGATCCACATCTTTCGGAGGAACTTGCTTGGCGGTATGTACCATTAAACTGTGCATAGTTATTACATAAAAAATAGGTACTAGTAGAAATACAGTACCTATGATCAAATATTTTTTCATTTATTTCTCACCCTAAACTATTAATCTTTTATCCTTATTTTACCACTTTAATAAATTTACAGCGATTACTTTTTTCAAGCAATCGCTGTAAATTTGATTTATCGGTTACTCTTTAATTTTTTTATTGAAATTAAAATCCAAATCTGCATTCCTAAGAATATAGGTAAGCCAAAGTACAACAAGTAAAGAATCCAATTAAGCGCTTCTTGTTCAGATAGTAAATTCATGTGATCCTCCTCTATTAATGACCTCTATATTGAAGATTTACATATTCATCAGTAGTGATCTTAACTTGAGCCGGTATTCGCAAGTATAAAAGATTGGCACTCATTGTACTGTCATGTCCTGGAAACATCTTTTCTCCAGTAAATTGAGTAATTGTAAATTCTTTATGAAATTGTGACAGCTTAAGATTTGTTCTGCCTGGTGGTATGATTGATAAGGTCTCATTATTTATTTCCAGACCAGGTGCAACAACTAGATCTGTATATTCAATGTCTGAAATAACATGTGGTGTAATATATCTAGAAACTCTAATTTCGTTTGTTAAAGCTTCATCTTTTTCAACTAACACCCAAACATACGCATGATTTTCATTGATGACCGTTCTTAAGTCTAAGACTGTACCTTCAAATGGGAATTCCCATTCATCCGTTACCTTTACACCCTCAATTTCTGCAAGATTTCCGTAGTTTAGGTTGGCGTAGAAAGCTTCAGCAATCTGTTGAGCCTTCTTTGAATTTGTTCCACTAGCCTCTCTTGGGATCGTGTAACTAAAAATAACCGATATGACTAATATTGCTCCGTATCCAGCCAATAGGAACCATATAACTTTTCCATTGAGGAATTTAGCGTTCTGTAGGACACTTCTACCAACTCCTGATATGATAGCTGCGATCAGTATAATAATGACGATTGGAAATAAAGACATCAGTATTGTCATCGTCTAACCTCCTGCTTATTCGAGATAAGGACTGTCAGAAAACAAAGGCCACTGATTACGAATACTACCTTTAAGGCTAGTATTAATAATGATGTTTCCGTTGCAAAGAATTTAGTCACAGATACTAACAGACCTCCACCGCCAGTTCTCGCTTCAAGGAAGATTAATCCAACAAACCCTACTGGTAATAGAATGACAAAAATTCTACTTAATTGTGTTATTCCTGCCACAACATAACCCAAAATTCCAAACAATGAAACATAGAGGACTGTTGTAATTACCCCTGTCAAAAGTTGGTTAAGCGGAACCGCAAAAGAATGACTAACAAGATTGTTTGCTCCTAGAAAATACATGATCGTCTTGATTAATGAACTTCCTAGCATGGCACAAATCCCACCAATAGTGGTAGCTGTTAACATAAAAGCTATATTTGAAAGATTACTAGTAAGTCGATTCGTCACAAACGAAAAATCACCTTCTCTAACCAGTCTTGAATTCATTGATACACCACTAATAAATGCCCAAAGCATGGTAAAGGCAATAATTACATTACCTGTATAAAAAGTGACATTAATCGAAAATCCATTACTTCCTGTTCCCATTGATCCACTTCCCATAAACGAGAAAGCTATTGCTGCAATCTGTGTTAAAAGTAATGACGTAAAAATCCCATAATGAGCACGTAATTTATATAGATATTGCTTCTTAATAAGTTCATTTATGTTAGCTTCTGTTAAATACATCATCAATTCCTCCCTTCGTTTTATTAGTTAGGTATACACAAACATCTTCGGGAGCAACGTGACTGATGTCAACTCCGTTTAAGCGAGCTTTTTGCAAATCTTCATGTGAAAAACTATTGTAAACCACGACATAAGCACTATCGGTTCCGACAGTTTTTTGATAGATAATCTCTTTTCCATACGTGAGATTGTCGACAGCTGCTTTTCTCCCACTTACACCTACTGCTAACTCTTTCAACTCTTCAATAGAAAGATGCAGATACTTTTCACCATCTTTAATCAAAAGCACTTCTTCGATGATTTCTTCAATTTCATTTAAATGGTGACTAGATAAGAGAATTGTTCTTGGATAAGCAAGATAGTCCTTTAATAACGCTCGGTAAAAGTCTTTTCTTACTGAGGTATCCATTCCAGTCGTTGGTTCATCAAAAATTGTTAGTGGACAACGAGACGCTAAACCAATAATCGAGTGAAAGGTACTCCTCATCCCTTTTGAGAGACTTTGATGAAATTGATCGGGATTTAATGAAAAATACTCAAAAAGTCCCTGTGCTAATTCCATATCCCAGTTTTCATAGAACTGACTCGCTGAGTGTAAAATGTCCATTAATGTTAAAGACTGTGGTAATGTCATTTGATCTTCTATAAAGATCATATTTTGTGATACTTTTAAACTATTAAAGGGATCTTCTGAGAACACATTTACTTCTCCCGAACTTGGCTTCAAAAATCCAGCAAGAGTTTTCAATAATGTCGTTTTTCCAGCGCCGTTACGGCCAATAATGCCAGTAATCTTATTTTTTTCAATTGTGAATGTTAAGTTTTTTAGAGCCACACCTTTCCCGTAATTTTTCGTTAACATATTACACTGAATCACATTCATTGCTTCTCCCCCTCTATTTTACTCATGGCTACCTTGATCATCTCAAACAACTCTATTTGACTAACCTGCAAACGTTCAGCTTCTCTAACCAAATCAATAACTAAATGATTTAACATCAATTCTTTTCGCTTCGAACGGATAATTGCATTTGCAGGTTCTGTCACAAACATACCTAACCCACGCTTCTTAAAAACAATGTTTTCATCTGCCAGGATCGTTAATCCTTTTGCTGCAGTTGCTGGATTAATATTAAACATCTCAGCAAGCTGATATTGGGAGTACACTTTTTCTCCAATACCTATGTTCCCATTTAATATTTCTGTTTCAATCCACTCGGCTATTTGGATATAAATTGGCTTTGCCCCATCCGTATTTAAATTCACATTGCACCTCCTATTCAAAAAAACATAGTACATTACTGTTGTAATGTACTATACATTATTTCTTTAATAATTACAACAAAAATCCAAAAATTAGGTGATAGTACAATTTGTAACCTTCTTCGTTGTTCAGACGACTATTTAACTAAGTATTTACATTGTTTTCTATTGTTTTATCTGTGATTTTATCTGAGGAATAAGGAGGTGATTAGTATAAAAGTAAGATAAGGGTTACAACGAGAAATCCTAGAAAGAATTAAGGAGCATCAGCCCCCCTGATGCTCCTCTTTTTCTATTGATTTGGCACTTTTCATAAACTTGCTCCTGCGGTTACTCGTCGCACAAAATAACTGCTCCTGCGGTTACTCGTCGCACAAAATAACTGCTCCTGCGGTTACTCGTCGCACAAAATAACTGTTGCTTTTTCAGTCTTAAATAAACGGAAAAATACCCTAGATGAAGATATCAGCTATTGATTATTACTTATTTCTAAAGAGAAGTAATGGCCCATAGAAAAAGCCTTTTCTAATTGGCACTTTAAAAATGGCTAGGGCTGATATCGTTGTTACTATTGACATAAGTAAAACGAGAACTGGGTACCTTCGAAAGAAATAACTATATAGGTACATTTTTATATACAATAACAATGACCATCCGAAATTCCATCCACGATTGAAATATAAAGTTCCTGTTTTATTAGCGACTACTTCAAAAAACATAGATGCGATAACCCAGTTGATGACATACTGTATTTGTTGTCTAGAAGTACTCGGGAACTTGGTTAAATATAATAAAACCAGTAATGGAGTGGCAATAAAAATATGTAATACCCTTAAAATTCTTGTACTTAAATATTTAGATTTAAAGTCCCATACTAAGAAATGCTTGCAAAGATAATAATACAAAGCATTAAATGTTGATGCATAAGCCATACTTGGAAAATGAACAAGTATTTGCTTAAATGATCGAGCTTGTATGTTTAATACAATCAATACAATTACAATAAGGACATTCAAATAGATACCTTCTTTCCTTAATCATAACTATATTTTTAACAAGTAATTGTAAATATATGTAAACTAAAATGAATTAAAACGCTCCTACTTGTAGGAACGTTTTAGAAATAGTCTTACTTTGCTTGGTAATATAATTTTCCAAACTCGATCACTTGTTCAGTACTACCGGTCCCCCAAACATCAATCCGATACACTTCATTATCTACTTGTTTATAAACGATTAAAGAATGACGCCCTGCTTGTAAGTCCATTAAAATGGCTAAGTCAGTACCGAAACCATCTAAGATGACTGACCCCTCTGGAAACCCTTGCCTGAATTGTGCTGTATGTTGATCAGTATCCACATGATTTAATGAGGTAGTCATTGCTTCATCATAGCTTTGCATTACAACCACCTTCTCGCCCGCTGTGTTAACATAGAGCTCAAAATATGACATTTCACCTGTATAGTTGCTTCCGTAGCTATCAACTTTTTGCCACCCTACAACTTCTTCTTGAATGTGGATCCATGGTGCCACTGAGAGAGCTTGTTCACCAGTAATCACATCTCCCTGAATAGCTTTTAAATTCTCAAATGTTTCTAGAGGTGTTACCAAACCTGATAAGTCTTCCTGATTAGATGAAATCACAATTTCTTGATTTGCCCAAAATAACTGATAATAGCCAAAACCTGTCGTCAAGATAAAAACACAAGCAAGACACAAAACCATTTGCCAACGTTTTATTCCAAAGAGACTTGTTTCATTTTCACTTTGATACTTATTCCATATTTTTGTGAATTGTGGTGGTTGTGGCTGAGTCACGACCATTTTATTAAGTACTGATGTTACTTGTTCATTAGATGATTTCATAAAGGTTTTCCCCCTTAGTAGCTGGTTTATATACTTTTCGAAGCGCTGTTAATGCTGCATGATATCTAGACTTGCATGTTCCTAATGGTATCTGCAATATATCCGCAATCTCTTGCAGTTTCAGCCCAGAATAAAAATGTAAAACAATGATTTCTTTATGATTTTGATTAAGTTTTTGAATTTCCATCCAAAGCTCTTTTTCTTCTTCAGTTTTTAATATCGTTTCTTCTAGCCATGCTCCATTTTTTTCAGGTAGTATACCTACAAAGCTCAACCATTTCTGCTTTCTTAAGAAATTGCGGGTCGTATTTACTGTAATTGTATACAACCAGGGCTTAATAGGCTTACTTTGGTCGTATTGCTCAAACTTCTTAAAAACCTGTAAAAAAACCTCTTGAGTAATGTCATCAGCTAGCGCTAGAGACTTTGTTAGTAGTAAGGCTGTACGGTGAATGTATGGGGAGTACTCAGCATACAGTTCACTTGCCTTTTCTTGAGTAATGTTCATTAACATTTCCCCTCCTTTTTGTTTTTCACTATAAGTACACATTGAATTTAGAAATAGTTCGCTTGTTTCATCATTTTTTTAGACAAGGCTCTTTTCGTAAACATTGTAGCTTTTTTACACTAAAATAATCGGAAAATACCCTAGATGAAGATATCAGCCAATAAATTAGGTAAGAAAAGAGCATTACTTACTAACTTAGTTGTGAATTCTTAGTATTTTGTGTAAAAATCCGGCTTTTGGGATTTTTACGAAAGCAACAAACTTTGCGAAAACAGCCTTAGACATAGAAAAGAGCTTGGATTTCCAAGCTTAAGCTTTCTAGTTTACATACTTTCATTGCCTGCAACTTCTGTTTATCTCCATAAAAAATTTAGGTAGATGACAAACCAATACATAGAGGATAGCCACTTCTCCTTTTCGTGTGGTACATTCTTATATAAGAACTTTAAAAGTTGAGGTGATAATATGACTAATTCCATACATTTGCTAGATACTCCTGCTTTACTATTAGATCTAACTTTGCTTGAAAATAATCTAGACGAAATTAGTGCGATTGCCAAAAAAAATCAAATTCAATGGCGTCCTCACATTAAAACTCACAAATCGATTCATATAGCTAAAATGCAACTAGCAAAAGGGGCTTGTGGTATTACTGTTGCAAAACTAGAAGAAGCAGAAATAATGGCAAATTCAGGTATCAAAGATATTTTAATTGCCTATCCCATTTCAAGTTCACAAAAACTGACGCGACTTCGGCAACTAACTTTGAAAGCAACCCTTACAATTGCTATCGATTCTGTTGAACAAGCAAAAAGAGTGAATGAAGCTTTCGAAGGAGAAAAGCCAATAACAGTTTGGCTGAAAGTTAACTCCGGTTTAAATCGCTGTGGAGTTGATATTGAAGAAGTCGTGGAAATTGCTTCGGTCATTAAGCGACTTTCTAATCTGCACTTCAACGGTATCTTCACCCATGCCGGACATTCATACGCAGCTACTTCCATTGAACAAATAAAAGAAATTGCTGAGAACGAAGCGAAGGTAGTTTTGGAGGCCGCAAAGCTTTGTGAAGATCTCGGACATCAAATTACACATAAAAGTATTGGCTCCACTCCAACCTTTAAATATGGAGCAGAAGTGGAAGGTATCACAGAAATTCGCCCTGGTAATGCCGCTTTTTATGATATGTGCCAAGTTGGCCTTGGCGTAACGTCAACTTCACAATGTGCGCTAACTGTTCTTTCATCTGTTGTAAGTATTAAGAGAGACCGCATTATTTTTGATACAGGAAGTAAAGCACTTTCCCTTGACCAGGGTGCTCATGGGAATAAATCAGTTGTAGGGTATGGAAAGGTTATTAACCACCCAAAGATCATCTTAGCTCGACTATCAGAAGAACATGGAGTGGCAACTTTTCTAGATAAAACAGATTTATCTTTAACAGATAAAGTGCAAATCATTCCGAACCATGCTTGCGTTGTTGCGAATTTATTTGATGAATACTTTGTTCATCGAGATGGCGAAATTGTGGATACATGGCAAGTGGATGCGCGCGGAAAGATGAGGTAGTGAATTTCCAACTAAAAAAGGTGAGGTAATCGTTATCGACTACTCTCACCTTCTTCTTTATAACCTTACACTTACGCAAACATTAAAATAGCTAAAAAATGGACAACTGTTCCTGCAAGGACAAACAAATGCCAGACCATGTGATGAAATCGGAACCATCGGAACATGTAAAATAATGCCCCAACAGTGTAAAGCAATCCACCTACAATCAATAACACAACTCCTACATCATCAAAATTTGTCACAAGAGGCTCCCATGCAAAAACAATTAACCACCCCATAACAACATAAAGGATTGTAGAAGCGTACATAAATCTCTTCACAAAGAATACCTTAAACAGTACGCCAATCCCGGCAATCGACCATAAGAGTATTAATAGGTAGATGGCCAACTTTCCACCTATAACATTAACTAAAATCGGTGTATATGAACCTGCAATAAACAAGTAAATGGAGGAGTGATCAAATATTTCAAATAAATTTTTTACTTTCCCTTCAGGAAATGCGTGAAGTAACGTCGATGATACATACAGAAGTAACATTGTTACCCCATAGATCGTATAGCTAATAATTGATGCTACCGAACCTTCTAGCGATGCAAAGACAATTAATAACGTTAATGCTGAAATACTAAATACAATCCCAATACCATGAGATATGGCATTAGCAATTTCTTCTCCCTTTGAATAACTATGTGTAGTTGCCATTCAACTATTACCCCTTTCCAATAAAGCTCACCATATATATTACCACTAGATTAGACTTTTACCCAGTGATATACATAATGCAATAATAGTTGATTTGGTGAAAAGCAAATTTTTTACTCCAACCACTCTAATCATGATGAGTGGGTATAAAAGCTTGTACGACCCTTATTTGGCATTTGGAAAGGTTAATGTAATATTTGTACCACTACCAATCATACTTGTCACTTCAATAGTTCCGTTCATTGATTTTATTATATTGATCGCTACCATTGTCCCAAGACCAGTGCCTGTTTTTTTGGTCGATTGATAAGGAACTCCGACCATTTCAATTTGGTCTTGAGACATCCCAATACCTGTATCTTTAATAAGAATTTGAACTTCCTTATTCGATGAATTAGCACTAATACTTAACTTACCGCCGTTAGGCATCGCTTCAATTCCATTTTTCGTAAGATTAATTAAGCATTGTCGAAACTTTTGCGTATCACCTATAATAGTGCCAGCTTTTACATCTGAACTGTCTATATCCACTCCAAACATCAGGGCATACGGTCTCATTACCTTAACAACGTATTCAATTTCATCCCAAAGTTCTAGCTTAATGAAGTTTATTTCCTCACTAGGCCTAGCATAGGTTAAATAATCTGTAATAATAGTCTGAGCTCTATCTAATTCTTGTAAAGAAAGATTGAGGTAATCCCTTCGCTTTTGGGTATCAATATTTTCATCTTTTAAGAGCTGTAAAAAACCTCTGGTAACAGTTAATGGATTACGCACTTCATGAGAGACACTAGCTGCTAGCTGACTAACAACCCGTAGTTTTTCTGCTTCATTTAATTCTTCCTTAAATCTGAAATTTTGAAGTAGGTACTCTATGATATACAAGATTAAAATCAAGGAAAGAATTAAAACTAAAAATTTATTTAGTAAGATTGAAATCTTGTATTCATCAAACGAATCGAAATAGAAAAAGAGTAAGCCATAATTTAAAAGGTAGATAAAACTTACAAATATAATACTGCTTAGTAGCTTAGTTGAGAACTTACTACGTTTAAAAGTTGAAGAAAAATAATATGTATAGAGGAACATGATAAATGTATGAACTACTGTAATATAAAAACCCAGATTTATACCCATAAAAAGCCGTACAGTTATTACTCCAAAAAACAGCGTAATTGCAACTTTTCTACCACCGTAAAGGGCACCAATTAAAAATGGCAATGCCCTTAAATCATAAATATTTCCATCAAGATCCGCAAAGGGAAACATCATACACAGAGTAATTGCGATCATTGAAACTACACTAATAAGTAGTTGTCGATATCTCTTTTCTAGTTCTGGCTTTAATAAGAACATATAATACATAAACGTACAAAACAGAACGATTAATACATTTAATAGTAGATAAATCAATAAAGCCACCTACCTTAAAATTAGGTATAAGATCATTTAATAACTTCTTTTTTAATAGAATTTTTTGTATGGAGTCCCCTAAGTTGTTCAATGATATACATGTTTGCTTACAGCTTCTTTAGTTTGATATGTATTATTCTTTAAATATCATGAAAAAACCTTCAAAATATTCAAATTATTTTCAATAAAAAAAGAACAAACCCAAGTCTGGGTTTGTTCTGGTGGTTCATGTATTATATTTTTTTGACGTTAGTCGCTTGAGGGCCGCGTTGACCATTTTCGATGTCAAAAGATACTTCTTGACCTTCTTCTAATGATTTATATCCTTCCCCTTGAATAGCTGAGAAGTGAACAAATACGTCATCTCCACCTTCACGTTCAATGAACCCAAAACCTTTCTCACTGTTAAACCATTTTACTTTACCTTGTTCCATTTCTTGTTTCCTCCTAGCATGTAACCATACATGAATATTGCAATTTTACTTGCTCTGTTATTATAACCATTCTTATGTATTTTAAATCTCTTTTTAGAAAAATTCGTAAAAAAATCTTACATGTAACCAGATAATGCAAAACAAAGACAGCCTTTGTTTAGGCTGTCTTACTTTGTTACTCGTAGCTTTTTTCTAATTCGTCAACAAGAGAACCAACATAAGCCACCGCTTTACGAATTGGATCCGGTGTAGACATGTCAACACCTGCATGTTTCAGTAAGTCTAGTGGTCTCATCGTACCACCGGCTTTTAGTACTTCAATCCAGCGGTCAACAGCAGGTTGCCCTTCTTCTCTTATCAGCTCTGCAACTGCTGTTGATGCAGTAAGACCAGCAGAGTAGGTGTAAGGGTATAGACCCATATAATAATGCGGCTGACGCATCCATGTAAGGGCAGCAGCATCATCAATTTCAACCGAGTCTCCCCAGAAGTTTTCTAAGAGTTCTTTCTTCTGCTCACTTAAAGTTAACGCTGTTATCGGCTTTCCTGCCTCAGCTAAAGTGTAAACTCTACGTTGTAACTCACCTTCTAGCAAGTGTGTAACAAAGTTGTGATAGTAAGTGCCTAACGATTGTAACAGAACCCATCGCTTCATTCGTGTATCATCCGTTGTTTTTAAAAGGTGTTGGCTTAGTAACAACTCATTAATCGTTGATGGTGCCTCAATAAAGTATAGTGACGGTCTAGTATTTACTAAACGTTGATTTCCATTTGCGTAATAAAAATGCCCAGCATGTCCTAACTCGTGTGTTAAAATAAAGGCTCCTCTCATTGTATCCGTCCAAGTAATAAGAATATATGGATGAACCCCATATGGACTCGAACAGAAAGCACCAGTTGCTTTCCCTACGTTTTCCGCCAAATCAACCCATCTTTCAGTTAATGCCTTTTTCATAACCCCGTGGTATTCCTCGCCCATTACTTCCAATGATTTTAAGATTGTTTCTGAAGCTTCTTCATATGTTGTTGAAGGATTAAAATCTGGGTCCAATGGTGCCTTTAAATCACAGAACATCATCTTATCTAAGCCAAGAACACGCTTTTTTAATTGTGCAAAACGACGCATATGTGATGCTAATTCCTTTTGAATAATGTCTAATTGATTATGATACATTTCCAAGGTAACTTGGTGGGGTTGTAATAACATATGAGTAACACTTTCATATTTACGTTGACGAGAAAGTACTACTTGCTTTTTTATTTCTGTAGAATATGTAGCTGCAAATGTATTTTTATATTGGTTTAATGTTTTTGAAAATGCTTCATATGCATTACGTCTAACTGTTGTATCCGTTGAAAGTTCATAACGATCTTCAAAGAGTGCAAAAGTTAACGGTAGTTCATTCCCTTCACCATCAGTAAAAGCAGGAAAATCCATATCCGATGATTTACTTACTTCATAAGTCATATAAGGCGATGATAATACTTGACCTAAAGCGGCTAAGGTTTCTTCTGTTTCTGGACTAAGCTGATGTGGCTTCTTCTCTAATAGTTCATGTAGATTTTTACTAAAAACTTCTAGACCCTTCTCTTCATTTAGATAACGCTCAATTGTCCCCTCCGGTAATGCCAGAATTTCTGACTCAACGAAAGTAAGCGCAGCTCCTACTGTAGCAAGCATAGCTCCTGTTCTCGCGGCATTTCCCTGATGACCAGAATTTGTACCATCTTCTGTTTGGCGTAATCTGGAGTAGGTTGCTACGCGAACAACTCTTTGATGAAGATCTTCTTGTGCATTCAGGCAATCTAGTAATACAGTTGCTCCTTCAGCAAGTCTCCCTTTAAATTGAACTACTGATGGAAGATCATCCTGAACTGAAGCAAGCTCTGCTTCCCATGCTTCCTCAGTTTCAAATAAATCTTCAAGGTTCCAAGTTAATTCAACTGGAACTTCACTACGTAATGTTTTTTTAGCCATTTATATGTGCTCCTTTACGATATATTTCGTATTACTAACAAATACATTATATCTTAAAAAAACCTTAGTGACAAAATATTTAAAAAATTTAATCATAGCTATACAAAAGCGCTAGGCAATAAAGCCTAACGCAAACATCTATCTATTTTCCTGTGCTTTAGTCCAGGTACTTAGGTGTATCGCTCCTAATTCAGGAATAGGTTCATCATTTAATACAGTAATATATTCTAGAGAATTTCCATCATTATCAACAAAGTAGTAACTAGCTGCAGGCATCCATGCATGAACAACTGGTTCACTAGCATCTAGCCCAAAACTAGGAACTACCTCAATCCCTTTTTCCGCCAAGTATTTCGGAGTATTCACTAACTCCTCAAAAGTTACCTGAAAAGCAAAATGAGATTTCACAAATTCATCTGAAGAAACTTTCCAAACACCAAGCATTTGTTCTTTTCGCTTACTATCTCCTAGCCAAAAAAAGGCAACTCTATCAGGTATGACATATGCAAGCTCGAGCTCGAGTTTTTGATAAAATGTAATGGCTTCTTCTAAATTTTTCGTTTTTACATGGGTTTCGTATAAATGAGCGTTTTTCAAGTTACTTCCCACCTTTGGGTTAATAAATAAACTAACATCCTACTAACCTAGTATTAACACAACTAATACGCACTTGGCAATATTTAACTTATAAAAAAAAACAGCAGATGCTGTTTTAAAATGTTATGTAAGTAATGGTGGAGACTAGCGGGATCGAACCGCTGACCTCCTGCGTGCAAGGCAGGCGCTCTCCCAGCTGAGCTAAGGCCCCAATAAAATTTTTACCGTGCACCTTCTATTGACCCGGTCACATAAGTGTTACTCATGTAGCTAGCTCGGTTAGGGCTACCTACGGCACACAGAATTATCTACTTATGGCTGCTCCCTTCCAGGCCTGACCAAATTCATAGATTTCTGTTGCGTAGACCCCAACGGTCAACACCGCTTGCATAAGTCAATCCTTACATGAACCGAACCGCTAGAAGGAGTTCAATCTTGCTAAGGCGGGTTGCAAGTTACAGGGCACCGCCATCTCCCCATCTAGCACGGTATGTATAAGATTACTGGTACATATGTCTTTGTTTGGTGACCCGTACGGGATTCGAACCCGTGTTACCGCCGTGAAAGGGCGGTGTCTTAACCGCTTGACCAACGGGCCAAAAATAAATTTCAACTGGCGGAGAAGGAGGGATTTGAACCCTCGCGCCGCGTTAACGACCTACACCCTTAGCAGGGGCGCCTCTTCAGCCTCTTGAGTACTTCCCCAGTTAATTTGTTCACTAAACCTTAATTTCAGGAACAGTTTAATTATATCACAATAATATTTACATTGCAATATTTTTTGTTTTCCTCAACGAAAGCTGTTATTACGTGAGTGTGCTTTACCTCTATTTTATTATATCAGAATATCAAATGTTTTACAATACTAATTTAGAATACTTATTGATATGGGGATGTGTTTTTTTAGTTACCTAGCAACGAAGCTACTGACCTCGTTCACACCGTGAGTAAACTTCTCTGAATACCTTCTTGCAGCTTTGCGACGAGGAAGCACACTTCGGAGCATTGCTTGTAGACGCAGGAAAGCTACTGTTCTCGTTCACATCCCCTGAGATGCTTCCTTGATTTACTCCGTGCAGCTTTGCATCGAGGAAGCCTGCTTCAGAGCGTTACTAGTAGACGCAGATGCACATATACCAGCTAGCCCTATCTTAAACTTTTTATTTAAACACAAAAAACACATCCACATGGGATGTGTTTTTTTACCTAGCAACGTCCTACTCTCACAGGGGGAAACCCCCAACTACCATCGGCGCTGAAGAGCTTAACGATCGTGTTCGGCATGGGAACGAGTGTGACCTCTTCGCTATCGCCACTAGATTATGTTTGAAAGAAATCATTCCTTCAAAACTAGATAACACACATTTAAGACTTGAGTAAAAATCAATTCTTATTTTTAGGATAAGTCCTCGACCGATTAGTATCTCTCAGCTCCACACGTCACCGTGCTTCCACCCGAGACCTATCAACCTCATCATCTTTAAGGGGTCTTACTGGATTAACTCCAAGGGAAATCTCATCTTGAGGGGGGCTTCATGCTTAGATGCTTTCAGCACTTATCCCTTCCACA